>JBCBOO010000337.1:0-6128 GCA_039821235.1 Planctomycetota bacterium | reverse complement strand
GTAAGCTTCGACGGAATCGAATCGTTCGGCATCTTTCGGTTTTCGAAACTGAAACAAGGCCGCACTTGCCGGTTGGTCCACACTCCAGTACTTGAAGTCGAAACGCAACATGTATCGATAGCCGCTGGGCAGATCGAGTGAACCGTTTTGTCGAAGCATTTCGGTCAGGTCGACACGCAGCCGCAGCGGTTTTGGTTTTGGGTCGCGCGTCATCCAAAGGTTCCACCGGACGAGATCGTCTTGAAGGCCTTCGAAGTGCCATGCGGGGATTTCGCCGCGAAACGACTCCTTGCCGACCAAACGAATGGACTTCATTCCGGACGTCCATGTCAATGTGGGATCGACGCCGGCAAGCGTGAGTGAGAAGACCGCTTCGGGGTACGGCCCCAGCGCAATGGGCAGCCCAAACACGGCATCCTGCATTTTGATCGGCTTCATCGCATCGGTGTACGCCGCCGCAGAAAACGCGATCACGGTTTGCTGCCCATCACAGAAAATGCGAGAGCGTTGTTTCGTATCCTTCAGATAAACCGTGAACTGATCGGGTGCTTTGGACGCGATTTGATAAACCGATTTTTCGCTTCCGACGACGGCTCCATCGATGATCGTCTCGGCGGCAAGATCCACCGTCGCGCGAGTCGAGTCCGCTGAACGGATCTGTCGAAACAACGGCTCCAACTGCTTCGCTGCCTCGGTGGAGGCGGGATCCGGCGCCGCGTCTTGCGAAAATGCGTGGCCGGTGAGCAAGGCAACCGCGAAGAGTGAGCATATGAAAAGCCATGCGGGGCGATCAATCAACTTCATCAAGCCGCTTTCCTCGGAAATTAAAGAGTCGTTCCAGATCACTCGGTGGAACACGTGTCTGGCCGACACATGATGACTCCGCCGGTCGCATTCGCAATGGGCGACCGATCAAAGTCCGACCTGTCACCGTCGCTTTCAGGGTCTCCCCACCGTGGACGTATTCGCGCGAACGAAAAACTCCTACAAATTCTGAATCCAAGGCATCCTCCGTCGCGAATGCTTTGACGTGCACAGACATTGAGTTTTTTAGAGACTTGCTCGCGACGCATCCTGTCCGGCGGGTCTCCCCTTCAACTTCCCACACGGAGAAACCAAACGATGAAACGCCTTTTGAGTGGTGCTTTGGCGATGCTGGTCGTCGCTTCCTCGGCCGTCCAGACGCACGCCGCCGATATTGTTGACACCGCTGTTGCAGCGGGTCAGTTCAAGACACTTGCGGCCGCCGCGGGTGCTGCCGGCCTGGTCGATACGCTGAAGGGCGACGGGCCCTTCACGGTGTTCGCCCCCACCGACGAAGCTTTTGCGAAGCTGCCCGCTGGCACAGTCGAGTCGCTGTTGAAGCCAGAGAACAAGGACAAGCTGATTGCGATCCTGACGTACCACGTGGTTGGGAAACAGGTGCCGGCCAGCACGGTCGTCACCCTCAAGAGCGCCAAAACCGTTAATGGTGCCAGCGTTAAAATCAAGGCCAGCGATGAAGGCGTGATGGTGAATGATGCCAACGTCATCAAGACGGACATCGCTTGCGACAACGGTTTGATCCACGTGATCGATACCGTTTTGCTGCCACCGGACAAACCCGCCAAGGACGCAAGTGCCTTGAAGCTGGACGCGACGTGCCAGAAGCTCGCCGCTACCGTCGCCAAGGGAGCCCCAATGTTCAACTCCGGGCATCATCACGCCTGTGCCGACCTTTACATGGAAACGCTCACCTCCATGATGCACTCCTCGCTGGGAGACGACATGAAGGGTCACATCTCCACGGTCATCCGCAACGCGAAGAGGCAATCGAGTGCCAGCGACCGTGCTTGGACGCTCCGGCGCGGCATCGACCAGATGTACACAACGTTGGTTTCGACCAAGTAGTACGCGACGATTTCCGATGACGGGCAAGTGAGATAAGCTTGCCCGTCATCGGTCGTTCTTTTTTGCTCACAAACAAGCTCTGTCACTTACAATCTTACGGCACGGAGCAAACGATGGCTTTCATCACCCACGCCCTCGCCGAGCCCGATGTACGTGGCGCGAAACCACATCGCAAACGGGCCGCAAAACATGTCATTTACTCTGAGACTCGTTCCGACTCCATGACGTCCATTGATTCCAGCGAAACGTTGGCAGAGAGGGCTCAAGAGAGCCCGGCCGCCGATTCCATTTTGAAACGAATCGCCCACGGTGATCCCCAGGCCGTGAATGAATGCCTGAATCAGTATGGGAACTTTCTCTGGTCGCTTGCGAAACGCTATTGCGGGGAATCGGAAGCCGAAGATGCCGTTCAAGAGATCTTTGTGGAACTGTGGCGGACCGCGGACCGGTTTGATTCCGACAAGGCTTCAGAAATGACTTTTGTGGCGATGATCGCCCGCCGACGGTTAATTGATCGGAGACGTCGCGGCGGACGTGTGCCTGACTTAGTCAGCATCGATGACGCGGGTTGTGATGTCGCCCAGTCTGGATCAGACGATCATGTCGAGCTGTCCGATGAAGCCGCCAAAGCCGGCGAATGTCTCAAGAAACTTTCAGAGAAACAACAGCAAGTGCTCTCACTCTCCATCGAACAGGCTCAACCGCACGCGGTCATTGCCGACCGGCTCAAGATGCCACTCGGAACCGTCAAGTCGTACGCGAGACGCGGTCTTTTGCAACTTCGCGAGTGCATGCAGCGGCCCCTTTCCGTGGAGGCAACCTAATGTCCGACCCATCCAAACAAAACACTTCCGGCGAACGATTTAACCGACCCGAACACGAGCTGCTCGCAGGCTATGCCCTCGGCGACCTCACCGAGTCGGAGCACGAGACGGCAACCGCACTACTCCAAGAAGAACCGCACCGGCGCGTGTTCGAGGAGCTGGAACGCACGGCCGCGGCAGCTCAGATCGCATTGCGGCACCGAGTGGTGGATCCCTTGCCGGCAAACATCGCAGATGTGATTCGTCGAGGCGGTCTCGAAAGGATGTCCGCCCGCTCGGCCGGTCAAGGTGCTGTTACCGCAATCGTTGATTTCGCACGAACCGCCGTTAGCCCGCCCGAGACAGAGTCTCAGGCTGAGGTTTCCGCCGACTTCGCCACCGCCGATTTTGACCGCGCGATCACCAACCTGGCGGCTGCTCGTCGGCGTGAGTGGCTGGGATGGATGGTCGCCGCGGCGGCTGCGTTGTTGGCGATCGTCATGTGGCAGCGACCCATTCAACCGCCGGAGATCGACGGCCCCTCGTTGACCCAGCGACGCAATGAGCTGCTCGCGAAGCCGAACGTGGTCTTGGCGAGCTGGTCGGCTGGCACGACGCCGCTGCCGGAATCGGTCGATGGTGAAGTCGTCTTTGATCCCGAAACACAGAGCGGTTTCATGACATTCCGGGGATTGCCGATCAACTCGCCTACCAAAGAACAGTATCAGCTTTGGATCATCGATCCGGAGCGAGACGACGAACCGGTTGACGGCGGTGTTTTCGACATCTCTTCCACCGGAGAGACGATTGTCGAAATCGATGCCAAGCTGAAGGTGATTGACCCTGCCGCGTTTGCCATCACCATCGAAAAGCCGGGTGGTGTTGTCGTGAGCACCCAAGAGCGGCTTCCGCTGTTGGCAAAAGTGGGTGGCTGACGTCCTCACTCGGTGTTGCTGCCGCCTTTTACAGGTCAGACCCGAAATCAATGAGGTTTGGCACTGGCAAAGGCGTTGGGGGAATGGGCGCCGAGGCGAGCCGGCTCGAGAACGTGTTTCACGCCGGTTATTGGGCGTTCCCGACAATGCCGCTTGCAGATCCACTATGATTTGAGAGTTCAGCGAATCTCTCATCTTCTGGCTCTATCTCTATGTGCCGCGTCACCGCCTTTCTACTGGTCCTGCTTGCCGCCTCCAGCGTGAGCCGCGCCGGTTGGCCAGAGGCATTTCCCAAGGCGCTGATTGAGGAGATTGAGGCAACGCAGCAGCAGTTCCGAGCATGGGGACTGAGACGAGAAATCCGTCGTTATGGGATCATCGATCGGCGGCCAGACGGTGAACTTTGGGAAATCGATTGGGAGAATCGGCCCGCCGTCGCAACAATCGATGAGAGGTTCCTGCGACAAGGCGAACGTTTTCGCTGTGATCGTTATCTCCCCAAAAAGGAGCGACGGAGCATTACATTCGATGGGCAAGTGGCTCGCATGCGAGACAACTTTTTCGCCCAGAACGGACCGATCGATCAGATGTCGCTTTCGTTTGCGACCCAGTACGCACCCGGTGTGCCGCATGCCATCCTGGTCGACTATTTCACGGCACCGCCGATCAGCTGGATCTTTGACGAATCCGACGCGACGAGGCTGCAAAAGTCAGGCTCGGTTCACCCGGACGTTCGGGTCCAAGAGTCCGAACACGAGGGGCATCCTTGCTGGCGGATTCGTTGGACAGCGACCCGTGATGATGAAGGCGGTCTGATCTCCTCCTGCGAAGTCTTCCTCGCACGCGATCGGCAGTTGTTTCCGATCCAGCAGTCGTTCATCACTCCCATCAATCGCCTGATTCGTGATGAATGTCGAATCACGATCGATGAATTTGAACGCTCGGCGGACGACCGACTCTGGTTGCCGAAACGGGTGAAGGTCGGTCGTGGCTATGCTGACGATCAGCGCGCGATACTCGTCAACTTTCATTGGTCACCGGACTATGTCGACGAGTCGATTTACTCCCAGATTGAAACACTCGCGGCGAACTTAGAGAAACCCGTCAAGGTCAAACCCGGCGTGTACCAGCCTGCTCCGTTACTCAGCAATGGCATCGGCAGCGTTCCGGCCCGACCGCTTTCCGCGATCAAGGTCTACCGCCGACCGTTTTCGGTGACTTCGGTCCTGGTGGCTGGTATTCTCTTTCTCGCACTGATGCCCCTGGTGGCACGCACGCGCATCGGTATTCGCACGCGGGGTTGGATACGCGCACATCCACTCCGCACGGGCATGGTGGGAATCGCGACAACACTCTTGTTCGGTTACGCGGCGACTTATCCACCGGGCTGGGCCCAGTATGGACTGTCGTTGATGCTGACCGGTGTGTTCGGTTTCGCTTGGATATTGGCGACCTTTACACTTTCCGGCGAACGCACGGTCTCGATACGCCTTTCCATGTGCGCGGCTCTTTGTGCGGCGGTCACGTTTGCGGGCTACAGCATGGGCGGCAAACGCATGGCAGTTCGTGAACGTATGATTCGTGACATTCGAGACAGTGGCGGCCAGGTCGCAATGGGGCGTTGGCGACTCGACGAACCCGGGCTCTACCTGCCTCGACCCTTGGACCGATTCCTTGGGGAAGCGTGGACCGGTCGGGCCAGCCAAGCCGCGGTCGAGCAAGAGATTTTCACTGCCGACAATGTGCAAAACTGGTGCCTTGATGAGGTGAGATGGCTTGGCATCGCGTCGGCAATCAAACAACCGTTTCAGGTCAGCGGGCATCCATTTTCAAAGCTCCGGAACAAAGACTCGCTCTGGACGGTTTGTGTCGACGGCGGCGGCTTGGATGCGACGGCGTTTGATGAGTTGTCTCGGTTCCCCTCGTTGGTCGACCTGCACTTCGACTGCAACTACCAACCGGTTGACGATCAGATTCAATCGATCCCCCTGGAACGACTGTGGCTCACGAAACCGTTGGTCGACGACCAGTTGCTACGCTTGCTCGGAGAAATGAAGAGTCTGGAAGGGGTGACCCTGATCTCCCCGAAATTTGCTGACCATGATTCCCAACTTCAGGCCGTTCGAATAAAAAGCGTCGAGGTCCAGTTCGCATCACTTGATGAGATGGACCTGAAGGTGTTGGGGAAACTGGACTCGCGGCTATTGTTCACCAACTGCCGCTTCGTCCCACAGTCGTCGGGTCCGATCTCGATGGCTCATCCATCACTGCTGGAGTTTATCGACAGCGATCTGAACGACAAACTGCTGAAGCGGTTTACCGACATGCCGGCACTGCAACACATCACGCTGCGGAGAACCGATGTGTCCCTGAGTGGGATTGAGGCCTACTCCAGTGTGACCAACGACATTTCTGTTTTCCTTGAGTGATCGCAATTCGCGACGCTCCGTTTCATAAACGAATCTGCAACTGGATTGGCTTTCCATGATCATTGGTGTCC
>JBCBOO010000336.1:0-6138 GCA_039821235.1 Planctomycetota bacterium | reverse complement strand
GACAGCGAAAACCTTCTCACCTCCTCGGGTCTCGGCAGCGGCCTGGGTTCCAGCGTCGTCAAAGAACTCGATGACGCCTTGGACGAAGACGACGACTTGGTCATCGCCGATGATGACGACGAATTGATGCTCGATAGCGTCAGTGACATCTCGGTCGCCGGTGACAGCGGCATCAACCTGATGAGCCCCAGCGACAGTGGATTGTCGCTCGAAAGCGAACCACTCGATCTTGCCGGCAGCAGCCTTTCGGCGCTCGATCTCGGCGCGGAGCTGACCGACGGCAGCGGTATCGGCAGCGGGAAGGGGTCCGGTTCAGGAGGCGGTGGCGACGAAGAATTCCAATTGTCACCGTCTGGTGTCGGACTCGATGGGGACATGGACAGCAGCTCACAAGTCATCGAAGTCGAAGACAGCGAAATCGTTGCCGATGCGGTGGATCTTCAAGACGAATTCGCGGACGACGCCGGGTTCGCCGATGCCGGGTTTGCGGCCGAACCGATGGGAGCCGGTGCCTTCGAGGAGGCTCCCGCGGACGCGGTGGTTGCCGACCCAATGGCCGATGGCGGCTTGGAAATGGACGAGGTCCAAGAGTCACCGGTCGCCGCAGCAGGCGCCGTGGGCTACGAGGTTCCTTTCTCACTGCTGCAGTGCCTCTCACTCCTTTTTATCGTTTTGACGCTTTCTCTAGTCGGAATGTTGATGACCGACTTGGTGAGAAACATGTGGGCGTACAGCGAAACCGCCGCACCGGTCAGCTCCCTGACCGACTCTCTGATCAGCCTCATGGGTCTCGATTCGTAGGCACCTTCCGGGAGAGACGATCGCCTTGCGATCAGAGAGGGTTCCCAGCGGAAAATGCGTCCAGCCCCTCTTTGACGCACCAAGCGGCCCGAATCCGACCCGCGACAGTTTGTTTCGGGTACGAACGGATGGAGGTAAACGTCTATACTTTTGGTGCATGGATCTGGCACTCCCCGCTGGAAACGGATTTCTAACCTCCCCCCGCCCCGATTTTCTTATGTCGATTGGTTCCGCTGCCGGTTTGCGCATACGACGCAGCCTCGCCTCTTGGGTGTGGGTCTGGGTCTGGGTTGTTGCTGCTTTGTTGACTGCCGGCTGCGAGGAAAAAGAGGGAATCCAGGTCTACAAGATCCCGAAACAAATCCCTGAACAGCTCCGACCGTCAAAAGACCGGATGCTGGTGGTGATGGCGCCACGCGGCGAACAAGCCTGGTTCTTCAAGCTTCAAGGACCAGAAAAGGTGATTGGCGACGTCGAAACCCAATTCAAAGAATTCGTGTTCGGTATCACGTTCAACTCCGAGGATGAGCCGGTCCTGGAGACACTCCCTGACAATTGGCGACGCGGTCGAGAACGACCAATGCGTTTTGCGACGTTGGACATTAACACGCCCAACAAACAACTGGAACTCAGCATTTCCTCACTGCCGCTTCCACTGAAGCCGGGCGAAACGGCCTCGGAAATGTCTGAGCCGCTTTGGGAGCAATACGTCCGCAGCAACGTCAAACGGTGGCGTGGTCAATTAGGTCTCTCGGACGACCAGACCGAATGGGGCGGCGCGGCGGCCGAGGATATCACATGGGCTGAGCGGCAAGCCGTCTTGCTGGACATTGTCGGCACCGCCGGTTCCGGTGGGATGGGCGGCATGCCGCCGATGATGGGACAATCAGGCTCCATGCCCCCAATGACACGACCGCCATCAATGCCTTCGCAAACCAGCCGAGCGGACGCCCCTCCGACATCCTCTGCGGTCAAGCTTGATGGCGAGCCGCCCAAGGGATGGCGACAACTTCCCGCCGGCGGCTTTCGCTTGATGGCCTTTGAAGCCGGCCCCAAAGAATCACCCGCCGTGACCACCGTCAGCAAAGTCGGCGGCGAGGTCCGAGCCAACGTCGCTCGCTGGCTCGGTCAGGTCGAGGAGAGTTCACCCGCACCCGATGCGGTTGACGAATTGATGGCCAATGGAATCAATGTCGAAGTTTCCGGACAGCCGGGGACACGGTTCATCATTCAGAGCGAAAACGAATCGTCGAAAACGGCGATCGACGGCACGGTGGTTCCGCTCGAAGACGGCCGCAGCATGTTCATCAAAATGACGGGCCCGCCGAAAGTCGTGGCTCAAGAGAAAGAAGCGGTCGCGGAATTCCTGCGCACCCTGGCGTTCTAAATCGGTATTACTCACGCGCGTGTAGTGGCACGATCATGGCAACGATTCCCAATCCCGATTTCCGAGCGAAAGACGACGCCCCGTCGGACATCTTTTCCGCGAGCGACGTGCTGGCGGCACTGGGCTCACTCAAACTAACGGTGACGTTATTCGCCCTTTCGTTGATCATCGTCTTGGTCGGAACACTGGCCCAAGACGAAATGAACATGCAACAGGTCAAGGAACGGTACTTCGTGTGCTGGGTCGCATGGACCCATTTCGATGACTTCTTGCCCCAGGCGTTCTACCCACACAACAATCCGATTCCCGGAGTACTGCCGCTTCCCGGCGGTGCGATGATCGGCTTTTTATTGATGGTCAACTTGATCGCCTCCAAGGCGACTCGGTTCAAGGTCTCCGCGTCCGGCGGGAGACTGGTCGCGGGAGCACTGTTCTTGCTACTCGGCTTTGCGGTGGCGGGACTGATCATCACCAGCGGTCACAGCAGCGATGGTCTGCAAGGAGCGCCACCGTTCTCCTACGACATGCTCTGGCGGGGCGTTCAGGGCGTCAGCTTCCTCGGTGCGATCGGACTGATCGCGGCTTCGGTAAACGCCAAGCATCGAGCCCTTCGCATTTTGGGCTACGGGACCGCAGCGGTCTTGGCCGGACTCGTGTTTTACTCGCTGATGTCGGGGTTCCGCATCGGCGATCCCGGTTTACGGATCGTCTGGCAACTCGCCAAAGGCCTGGGCGCCGGTGTGATCATGCTGCTTGGTTGTCAGCTGATGTTTGGACGCCAGGGTGGAAACCTTCTGTTGCACCTGGGAGTAGGCCTGCTGATGGTCGGCCAGTTTGCTTTCGGCGACCGACAACTGGAACAGCGAATCAGCCTGGTCGAGGGCCGCGCGACAAACACGCTGATCAATCCCGACAAAGTCGAGCTGACGTTCATCGAGGAAGGTGAGACGGAGGATTCTGTCATTGCAGTCCCCGGAGATTGGCTCGTCAATTCGGCGAAGTCAGGAGAAGTGATCCAAGATGATTCACTGCCGGTCGACGTGAAGGTGCTGGAGTACTTCGCCAACTCAAATCTGAAATCACCGAATAGTCAGGAAAACAACCTAGCGACGAAGGGAATCGGGCTCGAGAAACTCGCGATCAATGCACGACCCTTCGGAGGCACCGAGTCGAAGGTCAACTTGGCTGCGACCTATGTCGAGCTGTTCAAGAAGGGTACGAAGGATTCGCTCGGCGTGCACATGGTGAGCCAGTTTTTCACCGATTTGGAAGCACTGATTCCAGATGGCTCCGCAGAGAATTCTTATGACACCGTCGAGGTCGATGGAAAGTCCTACCAGCTGGGACTGCAGTTTCATCGCGAAGTGAAACCGTACTGGGTTCAATTGGAAGACGTCCAGCGCCGCAACTACAGCGGGACCGAGACACCGCGAGACTACAGCTCGTACATTCGCATCATCGATCCCGAAACCGGCGAAGACCGTCGCGAACGTGTTTGGATGAATAACCCACTTCGCTATCGCGGTGAGACGTTCTTTCAAAGTGAGTACAGCGTTCTGGAAAACGGCAAGGAGCTGACGGGATTGCAAGTCGTACGCAACAGCGGCTGGCTCATTCCGTACGTGTCCTGCAGTATCATGGCCTTGGGGATGCTCGCGCACTTCATGGGAACCCTTTCACGTTTCGTCGGTCGACGTGAGCGGGAAGCCAAGAAAGAACGCGGTGAGTTGCCTGAAGTAAAGCGGACTTGGGCGAACTCCTCCATCGCATCGGTGATCTCATTTTGCATCGCGGGACTGATGTCGGTCTTCATGCTCGTCCCGGCACCGTTGGTGAACCGCGCGAGAGATCCGCAGTCGCGTGAGCAGGGCTATGACTTCTACGCCGCCGGTCAAATCCCGGCACAGTTTGGGGGTCGTGTACTTCCGCTGGACGCATTCGCTCGGCAAACACTCAAAGCGATCAGCAACCGAGAGTCGTTGCCGATCGAAAACGCCCCCGAACCGGTTCGGGGGCGCGTGGATGGCAAGAAGATGCCGGCGATCCAGTGGTTGATGGAAGTGGCAAGCGCGCAGCCTGAGTTGCGTCACATTGCCATGTTCCGAATCGATGCCGAGGAAGTCCGTGCCCAGCTAAAGCTCGAGCGCAGGCAAAGCAAGCTCTACACGCTGGCCGAGGTTTCCGAAAACTGGCAATCGTCCGCAATGCCCTTGCTGCAAGTCGCGAGCACCAAAGATGAGGCAGACCTGTCCTTCAAAGAACTGAAAATGATGGAGCTTGGCCGACGATTCCGACTGTTCTTGATGACGGCGGATGCATTCCAAATGCCCCGACCCTCGGCGGTCCGAGAGCCAGGAATGTCGGACGTCGAGTTTCAACGAAAAGCAATCTCGGAACTCATGCGGATGGTGGAGCGAGTCAGAAGAGCACCTACCGCTCGCATCATTCCGCCGACCGAAGAGGAATCGACGGACACGGTGAATGATCCAGACTGGTCCGTCTTTTCATCCGCTTTCTTTGATGATGCCATGAGCGGCATCCAAGGTGGTGAGACGAATGAGCTGCGTTCGAGTCCGTTCAGCGAGATGGTCGCGGCCTACTCGGACGAAGACGCCCGCTACGAGGACTTCAATCAAGCTGTCGATGATCAGCTCGCGCTCTCTCAGGCCTACGACATTCCTGGATTCAATTCCGGCAAAGTCTCGCTAGAACGATGGATGGAGTCCAACTCTCCCAGCTTCTTCGCCAAGTTCTTCTATGTCGGCGCGATGGTTCTGGGGCTCGTGTTTTTTGCCGTCGGAGGAAATCATCTTCGCAACACGGTCTGGGGCATGTTGCTGGTTGCTGTAGTGATTCACTCCATCGAATTGTTTTGCCGAATCTATATCACCGGCAAAGCACCGGTGATCAACATTTACTCCTCTGCCGTCTTCATCGGCTGGGCGGCAGCGGCGGGTGGATTGCTGATTGACCGGATTTACAAGCTTGGTTTCGGCAACATCATTGCCGCGACCTCCGGAACACTCTCCCTGTTGGTCGCCTACGGCCTCGACGAGGGTGACACGATGGGCGTGTTGCAGGCCGTGCTGGATACCCAGTTCTGGCTGGCCACGCACGTCATCAGTGTTTCGCTCGGATACGTCGCGACGATGGTCGCAGGCCTGCTCGGAGTGGCGTTGCTGGTGACCAATTGGATCGGAAAAGACGAACGCTATGGCCGATCGGTTTACCGAATGGTTTACGGCGCGACGTGCTTTGGCATTCTCTTTAGCACCATCGGGACGATCCTGGGCGGTCTTTGGGCGGACGACAGCTGGGGACGATTCTGGGGCTGGGATCCAAAGGAAAACGGCGCGTTGTTGATCGTGATCTGGAACGCCCTCATGCTGCACGCACGCTGGGATGGAATGGTCAAAGCACGCGGCTTTGCAATTCTGGCAATCGGAGGCAACATCGTGACGGCGTGGAGCTGGTTCGGAACGAACGAACTGGGCATCGGACTCCACAGCTACGGCTTCACCGAAGGCGTCCTGTTCTGGCTGACCACGTTCATGGTCAGCCAAGTCGCACTCATCGCCGCGGGCCTCGTCTTTTGGCGAAAGCCCAGTGGTGCCTAAGCGATCGAATCTTGATAGATCTCATCGATGACTTGGTTGACCGCGGCACCTCGGTCACCGTCGATGGCGACAGGGCGACCGGTCTCGATGGCCTCGGTAAAGTCGGCGATCAAAGGCGCGTTAAAATTCGGATGTGGTGGATGATGTTCTTGCGTCGTTCCCGATGACTTGCTGATCGTCATGACGCCAGCGTTCAAGTCTTCGATTTGGATTCGCCCCTCGGTGCCAATGATCTCGAGGCGGTCCGGCGTGTCGACGGTTCCAAAGTAACACTGCAGGACGCCGACGCAGCCCGACGAGAATTTCATCATCGCGGTTGCCAATGATCTCGAG
>JBCBOO010000335.1:0-6157 GCA_039821235.1 Planctomycetota bacterium | reverse complement strand
GTCTTGCCAAAGTCCCGGCGACGTTTGTTCGTAAAACGTGTTGTATTCGCCATCGAAGTTCGTCACCACCAGATCCATGTCGCCGTCACCGTCTAAGTCACCGGATGCGATTCCCATTGACCCCTGTGAAATCCCACGATCATCCCCTCCAAGGCCTCGCAACATTGCGACTTCGTCCAGACGATCACGATCCTCGGATGGAACGTAGAGATGGTTCCGAGTCATGTCATTGGCCACATAGCAATCGTTTCCTGGCTTGCCGTCGAGTTGACCCACCAGTATTCCGAGCCCACGACCGGCATCGGTTTGCTCACCCAGCCATTTCTTCGATTGATCTTCTAAACGTCGATCGCCCCCGTTCATGACAACACGATCTTCGCAAGCTGCGAAAACCATTGGTGAACAGGCACCGCGGGCATGACAGGTTTGAATCACTGGGCCCAAACCACTGCAGTAGTTCACGATAAACAGATCCGTTAGTCCGTCACCGTTGAGGTCCGCCATCGCGCCACTCGATGACCACTCGTCGTAGGGCTCCGCAGGTAGGCGATGACTGATGTCTTTGAATGAACCATCCCCTTGGTTGAGCAAGAGTCGATTTGGACCGTAGTTCAAAACGAGCAAGTCTTGAAAGCCATCGCTATTGAGGTCACCAATGGCAACGCCTTGACCGAACCCGCGATCATTCACTCTGGCAAGCGATTCCACCGGACGAAATTGCCCGTTGAGGTTGCGAAACAGACCGTTTGGCTCCGAGTCTCGCTCGGGAGGCATGCCACCGGCGGCGGTGAAATACAGATCCTGCCAGCCGTCGCGATCGAAATCGATCGTGCCACCGCCGCAGCCGAGCGTCTGGAAGAGCATGATCCCCGGCCGATCAAGCTGATCTCCTGTTCGCCCAAAGAAACGGAGACCGCGCTCGCCCGCTTCGTCGTCCATCTTCCATCGTGTTTGCACCAGGCCTTCCTGCAACGCGTGAAATGCATCCAGGCTCCTGCCCTCCTCTTGGTGGCGCTCCGACGAAATGATTTGTTCAATCGAAGGCAGAGGAAAATCTCGTGGATCAAGTTCAAACTCCGCCCGTTCCGATTTGATTTGCCAGGGAGTTTCGCTGCTCAAACGGCCGACGAGACTTGAACGAAAACCCGCCACATCCACGGCCTCGTCTTCCGGCAGTGTAGTTGCCATTGCCGACCAAGCCTCGGCTTCCCAAAGCCGCCCGAGTTTTTGAAGCGTCTTTGCGATGTCCAAGGCGATCTCCCGAGAGAGGCTGCCGGTACGCGTAAATCGATCCTGCAACGAAGCCAGTCGCGTCAAATCCGAGGCACGTGTTTGAACGGCTTTGATCACTTTCGTGTCAATGGAACGACCTTCGGCCACTTGTGGCAACAAGGTTGCCAATCGAGTCCAGACTTGCACCCGGTCGGGATCTTCTGAGCGAGTCGCCTCCAAGAAACATCGAATCGCTGGGAGGGGTTGATCGGTAGCACGCGACCAATCGCCAAGCGCAATCCAATATCCGGGGTAGACTTCGACGCCGTTCGACTGACTCTCGGCCCAGCGTTGAAGTTCGTCCAGCTTTCCGGATGCGACGATGGTCTGCCCCAGGACAACCTGTGCCGGATGGTATTCAGAATGTGCGTCGGCAACCTCCCTCAGTAACTGAAGTGCCTCACCGTACTTCTTTTCATCAAATCGTACCCGCGCAATACCCAGTAACGGGCGTTTGTCACCTGGATTGCGTTTCAGCATCTCATTGAGCGGCTCTGGATCATCACGCCGCCGCTCGGTATTTCCCATCGCGATAAGCAAATCGACATCGAACTTTCGTTTCTGAATCAACTCGCGACCCAACGGCATCGCCCGAACACGATTGTCGGAACCCATGTAGAGATCAAAGAGTAGACGTTTCGCATCGATCAATTCTGGTCGAGCATCGATCGCTCTTTGCAAGAAAACCATGCCATCGGTAAGCCGTCCGGCTTCGATCATCGCGACGAGTGTCTGCTGAATGCGGGCCGGACTGGCGTACTGCTCGGCTTCGCAGGCTCGGCAGAGAAAGCTTGCGGCTTCCGGGAGTCGGTTCGTTTCATGGGCGACGCGAGCGATCATCATCCAGCTGGGCACCGTCAGAGGCTTCCCGGAACCTAAATCGACGGCATCTTGGTTCAGTGGCAGACCGCGGACGGAATCAAGCGATCGCTGACGCAGGAGCGACTCGGCGGCCAGCCACGCCTTTTGCCAGTCGCCAATCTGTGACGCTTCTTTGATCGTGACGATCGCGTTGTCTTGTTCGGTCTCCGTCAGACCGGATGCCGTCTCGGACTCGTTGCCGACATTCGTACGGGTATTGCAGCCCGAAAACAGAATCATTGCACCGCAAACGATCGCCGCCATCCAGGCGTTTCGCTTCCATTTCCGTGTTACGTTCAACGTCGATTCCACCAGATGGTCAGGTCCGGTTCCGTGACACCACCTGCGCGACGAAACGTACCGATTGCAAAGTCCACCGAACCGTTTTGATCGAAATCCGCCGCTTCGACGGTCAGTGACTCATACCGGCTGGTTTCGATTTGATGTCGCTTGAAAACTTGGGGCTCAGTCTGTTCCAAAAAGAGCGTCGACGTGGCGTTGCTCTCGATAAAAGGCTTTGCCGCGTTCGGGGCCAACAAAGCGACTGCCAACACGTCCAAGTCTCCGTCGCCATCGAAGTCGCAAGCCGTCGCATTCATCGCACCCGGCATTTCACACAAATGGTGATGTTCAAACGGAGTTGCACCGGTATTTTCAAGCCACTGAACGGAATGATACGGCTTGGGCCCCCGATCAAATGAGTCTCCATTGGTCAATAGAACATCGATGTCGCCATCTAGATCAAAGTCCACGAGTTCGATGCCACTTGAGCCGTAAGCTGGATCGGGAGCTTGAAAGAGAACCTCCCTTCGAAACGTTGCGTCGCCATTATTCAAAAACGCTTCGACCGTCTCATAGCCTTGACTGATCAATGCGACGAAGTCCAGTTTCCCGTCTTGATTGAGATCGACGGGCGTGACGTTGACCGCACCATGACGTGGATCGATTTGTATGACCTCAAAGGAAGGACCGATCTCTTCCCCTGAAATTCCGTAGTTGCGCAACATCAAGATTTGGCCGGAATCTCGCCAACCAAAAACGCCGACCAACAAGTCCACCTGACCATCGCCATCAAAGTCACCCGGCTGGACATCCGCGATTCGACTCACTCCGTCGAGCAACGTGTGTTTTGTAAAACCCGTTTGATCCTCTTTTTGCCGAAGCCAGACGATCCGGCCCAGGTCTGTATCGTTGGCATCAAACTCACCGATGTCACCCGCGATCACATCGACCAAGCCATCTTGATTCAGGTCGCAAGTTTCGAGATGAACTGGTTGGAGCAACGTTGCAAGACGTTTGGTTGGCTTTCCCTTGACGAGCGGCCAATGCGCGATCACACCTCCATTTCCGATGTCGGAGTAAAGGAGCGCGTTTGTCTCTTCCATCCCGAGATCAACCCAACGAATCGAAGTGATCCCCGGGGGACGACTGTCTGCGTAGCGGACACCCTCGGGTTCGACCGGCAATTGGCTTCGCGGGTAGCCGTAGATGTTCTCCGTCGGCAGCAGTTGTTCGGGTGCCTGGTACTGAAAAAACTTGAGGACGTCCTCACGTGACGGAACGGCGAGATCAGAACGCCCCGACTTTTCGTAGAGCATGAACCCTTGGTCGATTTCTTCCACCCATTCGTCTCGTGTGCTGCTCGATGGCCTTGGCATCACATGGCAATCAGCACAAAAGCCTTCCACTTGCGGACGAACTTGATTCACGAATCGCAGTTTTGCGTCGTCTGACAAACCCGAGCCATCGGCCTTTCCTGCCTCGTTCGACTCAATTGAATCATAAAACTCCTTCTCCGACACCGCCTGCGAACCGTCGGCGGATGCCTCCCCGACTGCCGAGCTACCACAACCCGACATGAGGAGACAGATGAGCACCCAGCTGAAAGTCCAGAAACCCTGTTGCCAGGCGCAGCAACACAACGGGTTTCTTCGACAGTTCGAGCGCGTCGCTAGATGAGAAGACCAGTCCATGACCTCATTGTCCGCTCAAGCCGTCGACGAATCAACAGCCGGCCTATCAATCATCGGTTCCAGACGACTCGACCCGAACCGAGGCTCTTTGGCGGATCTACAGAGCCGTGGCGGAGAAATCCTCGAACTCCGCGAGTTCATGGGGCTTCATTCGCAGTGTTTGGCCTCTAGGCTTCGGAGGCGACGACGTTGTAATCGAATGCGTCGTCTTTCATATCGATCGCGATCTGTTCAATGACTTCGCCTTCCGCCAGGCTGGCAAGAACCTGTGCGGACAGCTCGGGCAACAGCGTACGATTGAGGATGTGATCTACGTTTCTGGCTCCCGTGTCGACTTCCGTACAACGCGCCCGGATGCCATCGACGACGTCGTCGGTGAACGTGAATTCAGCGCCATAGCTCTCTTGGACGCGTCGCGCGACCTTGCCGAGCTTGAGCCGAATGATACGACTCATCACTTCGTCGTTAAGCGGATAATAGGGTATGACACTGACTCGTCCAAGGAACGCCGGCTTGAACGTATTGAGTAGCTCTGGGAAGACGGCTTCGATAAATCCGTCCGGATCTGGCATCGTGTCTTCGTCGCCACAGAGGCTCTTGATCAGGTCGGTGCCCGCGTTGGTGGTCATGATGATGACGGTGTTCTTGAAGTCGATGTCGCGACCTTCGCCGTCCTTCATTTGGCCTTTGTCGAAGACTTGATAGAAGACGTCTTGGACTCCGGGGTGGGCTTTTTCGACTTCATCAAGCAGAACGACCGAGTAAGGTTTTCGGCGAACGGCTTCGGTGAGAACGCCGCCTTCACCGTACCCGACGTAGCCTGGAGGCGAGCCCATCAGGAGGGAGACTTTGTGTTCCTCCTTAAATTCAGACATGTTGATGGTGGTCATGTTTTGCTCGCCGCCGTACAGCAGATTCGCGAGCGTAATCGCGGTTTCTGTCTTACCGACACCGCTGGTGCCGGCGAGCAGGAAAACACCAATGGGTGTGCGTGGGTCGCGAAGCTGTGCGCGGCTGGTGCGAATACTTTGAGCGATCCGGTCGAGGGCGTGTGATTGACCGACAATGGATTTCTCCATTAACTCCTTGAGATTGAGCACGGTCTTGATTTCATTGCTGACCATCCGTCCGACGGGAATCCCCGTCCAAGCGGCGACGGTTTCGGCGATGGCGGTTGCGTCGACGCAGGGAAACAGCAGCGGCGTCTCGCCCTGAATTTCACGCAGGTTTTCTTCCGCGGTCGCAAGTTCTGCTTTCCATGCCGCGATCTGTTCTTCGCTGGGCGGCTCCGCTGGAGTTTCATCTCCGGCGTCAGATTTTTCGGCAGCGGGATCAGCGTCCTCGGAGGCATCCTTTGATTCGACCAGTGCTTTTTCCGGTGCTTCGTCGTCCAACTTGATTCGTAAGTCAACGATCTTGTGCAGCAGTTCTTTCTCGGCGTCCCATTGGGTTTGCAAGACTTCGAGGTGCTGTTCGACATCGACGCGAGCGGCTTCTGCTTCCGAAATGGCCTCGGACTGATCGGCGCCCGTTTGCTGTTCACGTTTAAGAATTCGGATGGACACGTCGAGTTGATCGCGTTGCCGAATGGCGTCTTCGATGGCCGGCGGTGTCGAGGACTGACTCAGTCGAATGCGAGCACACGCGGTATCCAGCAAGCTGACGGATTTGTCTGGCAGTTGTCGTCCTGAGATGTACCGATTCGAAAGTTTGACGGCTTCGATGACGGCTTCGTTCAGGATTCGAACACAGTGATGGCTTTCCAGTGTTCCCACCAAGCCACGCATCATTTCGACGGCGGTTTTCTCGTCGGGTTCTTCGACCTTGACGACTTGGAATCGTCGTGCGAGCGCTGCGTCTTTCTCAAAGTACTTTTTGTACTCGGCCCAGGTGGTGGCCGCGATCGTGCGCAGCTCACCACGAGCGAGTGCGGGCTTCACTACATGGTCATGGAGTACGTCGAGGGGGTGAACCTCCACGAGCGGATCCTGGCCGAGGGGGCCTTCGAGCCGGCTGAGGCCCTCCGGGTCGTGACCGAGGTCGCCAAGGCC
>JBCBOO010000334.1:0-6166 GCA_039821235.1 Planctomycetota bacterium | reverse complement strand
AAGTCCGTCACCAGCGCGATGCGGCCCGCACCGTCCTATCAGGGAACACTCGCGCTCGGCCAACTCCCGCCGCTGTCGGAAATCTCGAAGACCCAAGCGGCAAAAAAAGAGGACCTCACCCTCGGTCCACTCGCTGCCAAACGGCCGAGCGTCCAGCAGACGATTTCAAAGCTTGCACCGACGGAATCGAGTCCAACCGAGAAACGCTCGACGGAGCCCGAGTCAAGACCGGCAACGCAAACATCAACGAGCACCTCCCCGACATCGGCTCATCAGTCCGAACGTGTCGCTCTGCCGGCGGCTCTGGATACCTCGGACCAGATACCGAGGCTTCAGTATGTCTGCCAGTTATTGAATCGAATTCGAAGACCGCGCTGTGGAGTCAACGGCACGATCACTCTGATTCCGTTTGGCCTGTCCCGTGTGGGGCCGCTGCAACTCTCGGCGATTTCCCAGTCGGTGCGCGGTGATGTCGAAACGATCCAGCAAACCTTAGGCGTACGCGCTCCCGTGACGGCCGTGTTGGTCGGATTGGAGCAAGACAAGGGTTTCAGCGAATTGGTGCGACGCTTGCAGCCGGGTCTTCTGTCACGTCGACTTGGCGGACGTTTTGATCTTCGCAGCAAACCCACTCCCGAAGAGTTGAACTTGCATAGCGATCGACTCTGCGATGCGTTTGAAGATTGGGTCTATCGCCTCTTTGGTCGTGATGATGCGCTCGCACAACAACGCGGCAATCGCAAACTCTATGCGTTGATCAGTCGCATCCGGCACGAACTCAAGCCGCGACTGCGCATCGTCTTGGGGCAAGCGTTCGGTTGTCAAGCGACGGAGCGTGTCAGCGACCCCGCTTACGACAGCTCGTTTTTCTTTAGCGGGTGCTACTTCGCATCCAGCGGCGCGATCACTGGGAAGCCAGCTTTCGTTCAGGGAGTGCTAAAAGACAAGTTACTTGATGAGCAATCACAGGTTCAGTGGACAGCCAATGCAAACCACAAACAACGAGTCTTCCGCGGCGCCGTGATCGCCGGTTGGTTGTTCGTCAGCCTGCTCAGTCTCGCCCTTATCATCCGGGTCTTGACCGCATGAAAAAGCCCAAACGACGACGACGCAGCGCGACGGGTCGTGCCGCGGTTCCATCGCGCGACCAGATGCTGGCTTCCGCGATCGAGCTGCATCAGAAGGGGCAACTGCCCTCGGCTGAGACGCTCTACCGACGCGTGCTGACGGATCAGCCAAGAAACGTCAACGCATTGCATTTCCTCGGCGTACTTCTGCACTCGCGCGGCGACTCGGCCGAAGCACTCCGGTTGATCCAACGCGCGATCTTTTTTGACCCCCGTTATCTGGCCGCCAGAATCAATTGCGGAAACGTCCTCAAGGAAATGCACTCCTATCCTGAAGCGGAGCTCCAGTTTCGCAAAGCGATCGAATTGGAGCCGAATTCAGGACCGGCGTACAACAACTTGGGAACCGTGCTAAAGGCGCAGCACCGAATCGAATCCGCGATCGCGGCATTCGAGAAAGCCACCGCATTGAACCCGCGCCACGCCGAAGCGTTTCAGAACTTGGGTAACGCGCTCAAAAAGACCGACCGCATCGAAGACGCACTCACGGCATTTCGCAAGGCCGTTGAGATCGATCCGCATCAAAGCGACGCCCACCTCAATCTTGGCCGAGCACTTTATCGTTTCGGACGCGTCGAAGAAGCCGCGGTCGTGTATGAAAAATGGCTTGAGATTGATCCCAAGAACTCCATTGCGGAGCACATGTTGGCGGCGTGCCGCGGCAATGCGGTTCCGGATCGCTGCTCCGACGAGTTCGTGCGCGAGTCCTTTGACGCGTTTGCCGACAGCTTCGACGAAGTGCTCGAACGGCTCGAATATCGCGCGCCCGGTTTGGTCGCCGAAGCGGTGGACCGAGCATTGCCTCCACCCCAGTCTCAATTCCGTGTCCTGGATGTCGGGTGCGGTACGGGACTGTGCGGAGAGCGGCTGAAACCCTACTCGAGCGAGCTGACCGGTATCGACCTGTCCTCCAAGATGGTCGACAAGGCTGCCAAGCTGGGTCTTTACGACCTATTGGAAGTCGCCGAGTTGACGCAGTTCTTGTTGGCTCATCCGGGCGAATTCGACTTGATCGTCGCCGCGGACACGCTCGTGTACTTCGGTGCACTCACGGAGGTGTTTTTGGCGACCTCGGCGTCGCTGAGAGGAGAAGGCGTCTTCATTTTCACCGTGGAGGCCGATTCCCAGAGCGATTCCTATCAACTGCAGCCTCACGGGCGGTACAGCCACTGCGAGACGTTCGTTCGCCGAGAACTGCTCGGCGCCGGCTTCGAAGTCCTAGCGGTCGAGCATGAAACGCTCCGCATGGAGGCCGAAGAACCCGTCGAGGGGCTCGTCGTCTCCGCTAAGCGAACCGCCTGAGGATCGTCACGGGATCTCGAAGCGCCGGCCGAAGGATGGCTCCGTGACGAGCGCCGCGGCAAGGGGACTGTGGTGGCCGAAGTCCTCCAGTACAATCCTGAGGTGAACGAAGTGCGCCAGATGCGATGCCACGTTCAGAGGATGCCGCAGGACGCCACGGGAACCACCATCGATGACACTCGCCCAGAAATTTCGTCCCGTCCAAGTGGAAACCCCGTTTGGTAAAGAGGAACTACTTTTCTATCGAATGTCGGTCAACGAGCAACTGGGCCGGCCCTTCCATATCGCACTCGATCTTTTGTCCAGCAATCACAAGCTGGAGTTGCTCGATGCCCTTGGCAAGCCAATCTCGATTACGCTTGAGATCAGCGGCGGCGGAAAACGCGTCTTCAGCGGATGGGTCAATCAATTCACGCACGCCGGTACCCACGGAACGCTCGCCAAGTATCACGCGACTTTGGTTCCCTGGCTTTGGTTTCTCACCCGCACCGCAGACTGCCGGATCTTTCAAGAGAAATCGATTCCGGAGATCATCAAAGAAGTCTTTCGTGATCACGGATTCACCGACTTCAAAGCCAGCCTGGGCGAGACCTATCCGAAGCGCGAGTACTGTGTTCAATACCGTGAGACCGACTTTGATTTCGTCAGCCGGTTGATGGAACAAGAAGGGATCTACTATTTCTTCGAATACTCCAAAGGCAAACACACACTTGTGCTCGCCGACGGCTACTCCGCCCACAAGGCCGCGAAGGGATACGAGAAAGTCCCCTATTACCCGCCGACGAATCATGATCGCCGCGAACGCGAGCACATCTATGATTGGTCCGTGTCGCAGTCGGTGCAAACGGGTGCTTACGTCCTGAACGATTTTGACTTCGAACGTCCCAAAGCGGACTTGGTCACGAAATCCAAGGTGTCGCGCAAGCACTCGTTCGCCAACCTCGAAGTCTTCGATTACCCCGGCGAATATGTCAAAACCGCCGACGGTGAAAAGTACGCTCGGAAACGCATCGAAGCCCAGCAAGCCCAACACGAACGCGCCGAAGGCTCGGCGTTCGCATTCGGGATGTCCGCGGGCAACCTTTTCAAACTCGACGGTTATCCACGCGCAGATCAAAATCGCGAGTACCTGCTCGTTCAAACCCAGCTCGAAATTCAAAACAACGAATACGAAGCCGGTGCCGAGGGAAACGAGACCGTCTGGGACTGCCAATTCACAACCATCGAAAGCAAGCAGCCTTTTCGATCACCGATGCAGACACCCCAGCCCATTGTTCAAGGCCCTCAAACGGCAGTCGTGGTCGGTAAGAAGGGCGAAGAGATTTGGACGGACAAGTATGGACGCGTGAAAGTTCAGTTTCATTGGGACCGTCTCGGCAAGAAGGACGAGAACAGCTCGTGCTGGGTCCGTGTCGCCCAAATGTGGGCCGGCAAAAAATGGGGCTCCATTCACATCCCCCGCATCGGTCAGGAAGTAATCGTCGAATTCTTGGAAGGTGACCCCGACCGACCGATTATCACGGGACGGGTTTACAACGCCGACGAGATGCCGCCCTATGACTTGCCGGCCAATCAGACGCAAAGCGGTATCAAATCGCAAAGCACCAAGAAAGCGAACAACAAGAATTTCAACGAGCTTCGTTTCGAAGACAAGAAAGACGCCGAGCAAGTCTACTTTCACGCCGAACGTGATTTCGAACGAGTCGTCGAAAACAATGACACCCAGAAGATCGGCTTTGATAAAAAAGAAGATGGCGACCAAACCATCGAGATTCATAACAACCAAGAAGTCACGATCGGCAACAAGGATTCGAAAGACGGTAGCCAGCTGATCCATATCTACAAAGATCGTGTGGAGACTGTCGAGACGGGTGATTCCGCATCGACGATCAAAAAAGGCAAGCGTGTTGCAAAGATCAAAGGCAACGACGAGCTCACGATCCAGAGTGGCAACCAGACGATCAAAATCAGCTCCGGTGCACAGTCCACTCAGGCGGCCAAATCGATTCTGCTGAAGGTTGGCTCGAGTAGCATCAAGATCGAACCCGCCGCCATCACGCTGAAATCAACTCAAATCAAGATCGTGGCCGATGCCAAGTTGGACATGAAGTCCGCAATGACCAACTGCAACGCATCAGGCCCGCTGACGCTCAAGGGCGGTATCACCAAAATCAACTGACGGCTGGATGACTATGAGACTCATATTGGAAGTGACATCCGGTCCGAGCGAAGGACGGCAGATTCCGCTGCAGGCTGGTGAAATCGCGAGATTCGGCAGCAGCGACTTCGCCGACGTGTGCTTTCCCACGGATTCGGAGATGTCGGACGTTCACTTTGAACTGCACTGCGAACTGACCGGGTGTTCGTTGCGCGATGTTGCCGGATCCGGCAAGACGCTGCTGAACGACGAACCCGTCTCCGAGTCGGCTTTCCATGACGGCGACGTGATCATTGCCGGCCAGACCAGCTTGGTCGCCAGCATCGAAGGAAAGATCTACTCCGATCCATCTACCGATGCGGAACCGGCAACGGCGACCGATGGCGATGCGGAAGACGCGCCGCAAGCTGCGATTGACTTCTGCCAGCCACTCGACCTGGAAGACGAATCGCTGCGGCTGCTGTTGCCAGGAATGAGCGTGCCAGCTTTCGTCGCCGAATTAACAGAGCATGAGCAATTTCCGGATGCGATTCGCGTCCTTTCGCTTTACCTTCCCAAACGCCAAGCCATTGCCTGGGCGCACCAGGGCGTCCAGCTCGCGAGCACCGGAAAGCTGTCGCCGAAAGACCAAGCCGCAATGGACTCGGTCGATACGTTCTTAAAAGACCCGACCGAAGAGAACCGCCGCGCCGCGCACGCCGCCGCCGCGGCTACCGACTTCAGCGGAGGAGCCTCCTGGGTGGCGCTTTCGGTCTTCTGGAGCGAAGGGAGCATCGCGCCCGAGGGCTTACCCGACGTCGAGCCCGATGATTATCTCAGCGGACAAGCGGTCTATGCCTCACTGCTCATGACGGCAACCAACGGCGACGCCACCCGAATCAACGATCGTTATCAAAAGATCTTAGAGCTCGGCCAATCAATGCTCGCTGAGCAGTGAGACAGTGCAAACGACAACGAGACCATCCAAGTCTCAACCCTGTGCCTACCGCATCCTGCTTTCAGCCCACAGCAAAACAAGAGTTGGTCCACGAATAACTCGAATCGAACGAATGAAGAAGTCCTTCAAGCGGGCATGAATGAATCGTTAGTGGTTGAGGAATCCCTGAATGAAAATCCAGTTCACCGCGGAATTCAACTCCTGATCTGACCTGCCCGGATTCTCCCAGCTAAATTCCATCCAGCTCATTGCTCTGTGACTACATGCCTCTGTGAGATACCGGATGCCTGACAAGGGACTTTCAGGTGTATGGAGCTATCGATCCAAAGAGTGTGAAGCTTCGGTTAAATCCGCAAACGAAAGCGTCGGCGGTATGTCGCTGATTGAGATTCCAACTGCGATTCTGCAATCCGCTTGTTTGCACTTCGAAACATTGCTGGTGGTTGTTCAACGTTCCGGCAGCAAGCATTTTTTCCTCTCCTGGCTGCCTGTACAGTGCGGATATGGCTGGACAGGTTTTGGGGGGCGAAGTCTAATCGCGCAACCAGTTCATCCCTCTTCGATTTTCTTGAACCATGCAGATTTTGGTTGATACCTGTGGCGTTGCAGTTGTCGTGATCGTGGGCGTGTTGTGCCTTGCCC
>JBCBOO010000333.1:0-6184 GCA_039821235.1 Planctomycetota bacterium | reverse complement strand
CGCCGGTTGCAAGTCCATTCCCGTCGAACCCGGCGTGCTACAGGAGCAAATGGAGTTTGCCGCTCGTTCGTGCGGCGCGACGGTGATCTGCAGTACGTTTCACCGATTCGAAATTCCCACCGCCGATGGGCAACACGGGTTGTCGGGGGTCGTCATCATCGGCGAGTCGCACTTGGCCGTCCACACGTGGCCCGAGCACCTGGCCGTTTGCGTTGATCTTTTTACCTGCAGCCCGACCATGGACGCGGAACCTGGGATCGAGTATCTCAAAAGTCAGTTTTCGGCGGAACATGTTCTAATTCGCCATGCCAACCGTGGGCAGGAGCTGGGTTCGGCACCATCTCTCCTGGAGACTCCAAGATGATTGCCGCAAGTGGCTGGAGTTTACGTTCCATGCAGCAGTCGGATGTCGCCGCGGCCATCGAAGTCATCGAAGGCTTGGACGAAGACGACGCCGAGGAGGCAGCGGCGATGTACGCCGAGTCTCAGGTCGGGCACTTTGTGCTCGGAGGTCCGGGTGAGGTGAAGGGAGTCACGGGCGCGGTTCCGATTGATGGAACCGAGGGGGCATTCATGCTCGCTCCAACAAACGTCGCCGAAGGTGTCGACCAGCAGTGGATGGCTCGAATGATCGCCGAACTCACCGAAATGCTCTCCGAGGACGGTGCACGAAAGCTGTTCGCCGAACTCAGCGATTACATTGATCCCGATGAAGGTGATGTGTATCGTCCGCTTCGGCGGGCGCTCGCCGACAGAGATTTTTTCGAAGAGTCTCGGCTCGAACACTTTTATGATCGCGATGAGTCGCAAATCATGATGGGGCTGCGGTTGTCCGAGGCAAACTTCCAGCGATCGGAACCGGATGACCGCCCCATTCGCTTTACCGACATTGATGAGATCGCGGGGACCGACGGTACCTTCGGTTTGGCCTGGGAGCTCGATGAATCCGCGGACACGATGGGACCAGATGACTTTCGCAAAGTCGTCGATCAAGTTCGTCAATGGGAAGGTCGTTTGATCGTCATCGCGTTTCCAACGGGGCTTTCGAAGGTCGATGACACCATGCGACGATGTGGCCTACAGTTTGCCGGACGCCTGAGCGACTACTACGACACGGGCGTGGACCAGATTCGTTTTCAATTTCTCGTTTAGGGAGGAGATTTCCATGTTGAGATACCCCAGTTGGCGTGCCGCGATCGGATCGATCATTGCCGCAACATCATTGACGTTCATTGGTTGTTCGGCGAACAGCAACGTCGAAGTGATTGATTTGAACCGGGTTTTGGATGTTCTCGTGGAAACCCTCGACGCCCAAGCGGAGGCCGAAAAGAAGGACGGTGAACCAGCCGCGGCGGGCGCCGACTCGGTAGCCACCGTTCAAGCAGGAGGAGATACCGCGACGGAAACCGTGGCGATCAAGACCCAGGAACCGGACCCCGAACGAGATCAGGCGTTCGTCAAGGACTTTGCGACCCGGCTTAACGCCGCAAAGCTGATCACGACCCCCATCGGCGTCAAGCTAGCAGAGAACGGTTCACTCGTCGGTTTCAAAGATGCCAACAAGGACCTTCAACAAGGTACCGGTGAGGCTCTGCTATTCACCGTCGAGATCGATGCCGAAGGCGGACGACTGATTGCGAGTGACACTGATGGACACTACCGGCCGCATGGTTATCGCGGCGGTGGTTTCCTGACCGGCTACTTCATCGGCCGAATGATGGGTGGGCAAAACCGCTATTACAGTGGCAGCCGTGCGGCGATGCGTCCGAACTATCGCAACACCACCATGAGTCCCAAGAACTATCACGCCAGTGCCGTATCGAAGGCTCGCACACGTGCTGCCAGTTCGCGATTCAGTTCGTCATCCTCGTCACGCTCGCGGAGCGGTTCGGGCAGTTTCGGATTCGGCAAGTAAACGTTGACCGAGAAAGACTCTCCCCGTTCCGCCGATCACGTTGCACCGCGGCCTCGCATGACAGATGATCAAGAGGATTCCGCGGAGGGTGAATGCGCACTTTCGCGATTCCAGATCGCCACGTTGCTCGTGTCGGTCATGGTGGTTGCGATCTGCGGCATTGCTTATGAGTTGATCATCGCCGCGGTCAGCAGTTACTTGATCGGCAACGGCGTCTTGCAGTTTTCGCTGACGATCGGTTTGTTCATGTTAGCGATGGGCATTGGCTCGCTCATCAGCCAACGCATCAGCCACAACCTGGTGGCCTGGTTCATCGGAATCGAGATCGTCCTGGCGGTGCTGGGTGGCTGGTCCAGCTCGCTCTTGTTTTGGGCGTTCCCCGGTTACTCCCTGTTTCGCCCCGTCAGTTGGGCGCTCATCCTGTCGATCGGGACCCTGGTCGGCTTGGAGATTCCATTGCTGACGCGAATTCTCTCGCGCGCGACCACTTGGCGGGCGGCGATTGCCAATGTCCTGTCGCTGGATTATTTCGGCGCGTTGGTCGGCTCGGTGGCATTCCCATTGTTCCTGCTCCCGACGCTCGGCCTCTTTCAGTCTTCTTTGGGCGTTGCGTTGCTGAATGCCGTCGTCGCGATCGGAACCTTGCTTCCTTTCTCTCGCTCGCTCAAGTCGACGCTTCCCAAGACTCTGGTGGGTCTATGGCTCGGTGCAATCGCCGCCACGGCGCTTTTGGCGGCGGGGCTGGTGGGATCAAACTGGCTGCAAGATCGTGCCGAGGCGCAGCTGTTTTCAAGCAACATCATTTATCGAAATCAGACGCCGTACCAACGGATCATCATCACCCGCAACGAGCGCAACGAAAACATTCGGCTCTATCTCGATGGTCACCTGCAATTCGCCGAACAAGACGAGTACCGCTACCACGAGTCGCTTGTGCATCCGTTGATGTCGCTCACGGGGCCGCGTGAGAGAATTTTGATTCTTGGTGGTGGCGACGGACTTGCCATTCGAGAATTGAAAAAATTCTCGGAGGTCCGTCACATCGATCTGGTCGACATTGATCCCGCTATGACGCAACTTGCAAGACAGTTTGAGCCCCTTCGCAAGTTGAATGATGATTCACTCGCTGACGATCGCGTTCAGGTACACCACCGTGACGCGTTTTCGTACGTTCGCGAGTTTCCCGAGCAAGCCGATTCGGCCGACCGTTATGATCGTGTGATTATCGATCTTCCCGACCCGCACAACGATACCCTTTCCAAGCTCTACAGTCTCGAGTTCTATCGCTTGCTCAAGCGATGCATGTCGGGTGACGGTGTGATGGTTTGCCAAAGCTCGTCTCCACTGTTTACGCGCCAGGCATTTTGGTGTGTGGCAGAAACGATGGAAGCCGCCGGGTTCAAGACGCTCTCTTATGGCGTCAACGTTCCGAGTTTCGGCCCCTGGGGATTCCATCTCGCGTCGCAGTCCGAAATTTTACTTTCGGATGTCAGCTTGGATGAAACCCGAACACGCTTTCTCACCTCGGACAAGTGGAAAGCCGCCACACAATTCGCTGCGGATGAAAGCCGAGTCGCAGCGGTTCCTAACAAGCTCTTCGAGCCGACGATCTATCTTTACTACCTGCGCGCACTGCGTTAGCCGCGCCACTCGCACATCACACGATTGTGTTGACGGCAGAGCACTAACGACGCTTGTTTAGCATTCGCTTGGCCGCATGGTTCACGGCGACGTCCGCTTCGCAACGTGATGGTTGTCCGGTACCGACTGCACGATACAGCGGATACTTCACACCGCTGATGGGTAACGTTGCGGTGCTAAACGCGAACTGTGCCGTCGCGTGCAACGGCGGGCAGTACTTCAGAACCCCGGTGATCGATCCGTAGCGCTCCAGAAGTCGGTCTTCGAAGTAGAGCGGTCGATAGCGATGCGAAGAAGCGAAAGCGACATCCGCATAAGTCAAGTTCGCGGCGTGCAACTGCACGGCCCAAAACGCGTCGTCCAGCGCGGGTAATCCGCTGACATCTTCTGGCAAGTCCTCAGCCGAAATCACTTTGGTTTCGGCCGCATCGATTCCACGGGGGCGAATGTCCAGCCAAGGGCGGGACGCAGACGCCTTGAGCGGTGTCTTCGGTGGGGCCGCCACTTCAGTTGGTTCGCGTGCAATCAGATAGTCCGCCAGTGTTTCGTCCGGGGGACTCGTCGATTCAGCGCCATTGCGGGAATTCCGCCAGGGGTCCGGCGTCGTCTGGGCAACCGCACAAGGTACGCCTGCCAGCGTCAAGACAAACAACGCCATCGTTCGCGTAAGGCCCGCCCTCAGATCAAATCGTTCGAGATCAAGCGTATTCATTTCGCGGGTGACTGCATGATCGGATTTCACTGGGACATCAACACACAGGAGACTATTCGTCCAAACGGTTGAGGCGGCGAGAGCTTTGGTTGTCTGACGGGGTATTCCAAAGTTCCCGCACAACCGGATTAACCAAGCGAAAGTGATCGAAAGACTGGTTGAGCAAATTTGTCGGTCGCCGGATCCGGCCACCTGGAGCGTTTGTAGCGAACTGCGCTGATCCGCGATCACCATGTCGCGGTGAATCATCGAGTCGAGCTGGAAGAGTGAGGTAATTTTTCAACATCGCGCCTGTCGTTCTCAGCTTGCTGGTTTTACCGCCTGCGTCTTCCGCTCTCTTTGAAGTGGCCTCTATGAATTGGATCTCTTCCATCATTCGCCAATGGGTCCAACCCTCACGACCAAGGAACGATCTGACGCCAGACCTGGGACTGATGCGTCTTGAGCCGCGTCGTGTACTCAACGGAGACGGCGTGGTTTCAGAGTTGGTCGTTGATGCGGGAATGGATGGGGATGACGGACAAGCTGACGTTTTTGATGTGGAGATCAACGGCCAGCAGATTGAGGTCTCCCGAAACGGAACACTGATCGAATCGGTTTCAAGCGACCGTTTTGACTCAGTTCGTCTGGTCGGTTCCTCCGACGATGATTCCTTTCGTGTCCGAGTGGATCAAACAGCGGGTGCCATCGATGTCGGCGTTGAGGGTGGAGACGGGCAGAATGTGCTGCAACTACAGTCGCTGGACAGAATTGAGCAGTTGATTCATGCCTTGGAAGACTCCGATTCAGGAGTGCTTTCATTTTCTGAGGACGCGAATTTATCGAGCGTCGAGTACGACGGGATTTCGCAGGTCGATCAGCAGTTTCTTGTTGGGCGACTGACTTACGAGTTTGCCTCGGGTGAAGATCAGGTCACTGTCAACGCGAAAGCGGGCATCCAGTCTTCTTCCACAAGTTCGAGCGGCACAGAGCTGGTCATCACGCGAGCAGGAGAACTCGGGTCGAGCGAGTCTATGGTGATCTCGTTCTTCAACCCTACCGAACAACTGATTCTCAATGCGGATTCGAATGCAGGCGCTGATCAAGACCAGTTCTTTTTAAACGGTCTCGGGGACTCGTTTGATGCTGACTTTCTCTTTCAAGGAGATGAACTTGATCGATTGAACGTGATCGGTGACATCCAAGTGGGTGGGAATAACATCCACATCGCTTCGGGCGAAGTTGACATCCAGTCCACGATTTTCATGGACGGTGGTGACTTTGAGGCTCAGGCCGGACGGTCGATCGAACTCTCCGAGTCCGGGTCGATTATCAATCGGTCTGGGAACGTCGTGATGGAAAGCGAAGTCGACACGACCGTAAGCGGAACCATTGACGTTTCTGGTCAGTCGCGAGGGTTCATCGGCGGCCAGATCAAGCTACTGGGTTCATCGGTGACGGTCACACCCTCCGGCAGACTCGATGCCTCCGGAGATGTCGGCGGAGGGGAGATACTGCTGGGAGGTGACTTTCAAGGGAAGAACACCGACATCCGAAATGCAGTCGACACACGAGTCGAAAGAAACGCCCAAATTCGAGCCGATGGGCTGCGTTCAGGACCGGGTGGCCGCGTCATCGTTTGGTCGGATCATCGTACCGAGTTCTTGGGGAACATTACAACCCGCGGAGGCGAGGAGCGAGGAGACGGAGGTTTTGTGGAAGTCTCCGGGAAACAGCTCTCCTTCGACGGCTTTGTCGATGTCGCTGCAATTCAAGGTAACTCGGGGCAGATCTTGATCGACCCGATCAACATCGTGATCGGGAGCGGCAGTGATGCGAACACGAGTTACATAGCGGCAGCCTCTTTGGTCTCGATGCTGCAGTCGGGTCCGGTGACATTGCAAGCCGACAACGATATCAGTATTGACGACGGATTC
>JBCBOO010000332.1:0-6209 GCA_039821235.1 Planctomycetota bacterium | reverse complement strand
GTCGACCTTCCTCATTCACTTACACATTTATCACTTCGCTTCACGAACCCAATCGCCATGTCGCACGTTCTAAAAATTGAAAATCTCCATGTTTCCGTGGGAGACAAACCGATCCTCCGCGGTGTGAACTTGACCATGAAGCATGGCGAGACGCACGCGTTGATGGGACCAAACGGCAGCGGCAAGAGTACGTTGGGTTTGGCCATCAGTGGCCATCCTGGATACGAAATCACCGACGGCTCGATCACGCTCGACGGTGAAGATGTCTTGGAGATGGAAGCCGACGAACGAGCTCGCGCGGGCATCTTCATGGCCTTCCAACGACCAATGGCCATTCCCGGCGTCAAGATGGCGGACTTCCTGCGTCACGCGACGACCAACGTGCGTCGCCCCGATCGGAAAGAAGGCGAGGAGTTGATTCCGATGCGTGAGTTCCGCAAGGAGCTGAAGCAGAAGATGGAACACCTTCAAATGGATTCGGAGTTCGCTCGTCGCTATGTCAATGACGGCTTCTCCGGTGGTGAAATGAAGCGTGCGGAAATCTTGCAGCTTGCGATGCTGCAACCCAAGTTCGCGATCCTTGATGAAACCGACTCGGGGTTGGATGCAGACGCAGTGCGACTTGCCAGCGAGTCCATCGCGGACATCGGTCATCAAAAGATGGGGCTGTTAATCATCACCCACCACGACAAGTTGCTCGAACACAACCCGCCGGAATTCACGCACGTGATGCTTGGCGGACGATTGGTCGAAACGGGTGGCAAAGAGCTTGCCGAAGAACTGCACCAGCACGGCTACGAACGAATTCGCAAGGCTTACCCCGAAGCCGATGCCGCTAACCAAGAAATGTTATCCGAGGACGCTGTCGTCGCGTAAAGGCGAACGTCTTCGATCTCCATCAATGAACATTGGATTCGCTCGCCAGCGGATCGCCCAAGGAAACACGTCAGGAATTTAAACGATGCCAACCGAAGCCCCCGAACGGCCCGAAACGGACAAGCCAGAAATTGGCGAGATCAATAAGTACAACTTCCGCACCGAGACAAAAGGAGTCTTTCGCTCTCAGAAGGGGTTGAATCGCGAGATCGTCAACCAGATTTCCGACATCAAGAGCGAACCGGACTGGATGCGAGAGTTTCGACTTCGCTCATTGGACATCTTCGAGTCCAAGCCGATGCCGAAGTGGGGCGGGGACATCGACATCGATTTCCAGGACATCTTCTATTACCTCAAACCCACCGAAGGTCAGGGCAAGACGTGGGATGATGTTCCTCAAGAAATCAAAGACACGTTCGACAAGCTGGGTATCCCGGAAGCCGAGAAGAAGTTCCTGGCGGGCGTGAAGGCCCAATTCGAAAGCGAAGTCGTTTACGGCTCGCTCGAAGAGGATCTCGCGAAGAAGGGTGTGATTTTCACGGATACCGACACCGCGGTTCGCGAACATCCGGAGCTGTTGCGAGAGTACTTCGGCAAGATCATCCCGCCAGAGGACAACAAGTTCGCGGCACTCAACAGTGCGGTCTGGTCTGGCGGTTCGTTTATCTACGTGCCAAAGGGCGTCTCGATTGACTTCCCACTGCAGGCTTATTTCCGCATCAACGCGGAGAGCATGGGACAGTTTGAACGGACGCTGATTCTGGTCGACGAAGGCGCCAGCGTGCACTACGTCGAAGGCTGCACCGCGCCGATGTACAGCACGGAGAGCCTCCACAGCGCAGTGGTCGAAGTCGTTGCGAAACGAAACGCTCGTTGCCGCTACACGACGATCCAGAACTGGGCCAACAACATCTACAACTTGGTCACCAAGCGTGCATGGGCCTACGGCGATGCGACGATGGAATGGGTCGATGGGAACTTGGGCAGCAAGCTGACCATGAAGTACCCCGCGGTGCACATGAAGGAGCCCGGGGCACGCGGTGAAATCTTGTCGATCGCGTTCTCCAGTGCTGGTCAGCATCAAGATGCAGGTGCCAAGTTGGTTCACGAAGCACCCAACACGACCGGGCAAATCATCAGCAAGAGTATCAGCAAGAACGGCGGTCGCAGCAGCTACCGTGGCTTGGTCGCCGTCCAACCGGGCGCAACGAACAGCAAGAACAACGTCGTTTGCGACGCTCTGATCTTGGATCCAGAAAGCCGCAGTGATACGTATCCCTATATCGAGATCAGCGAACAAGATGTTCAAATCGGTCACGAGGCAAGCGTCTCGCGAATCGGTGAAGAACAAATGTTTTATCTGCTCTCACGAGGGCTGACCGAACAGGAAGCCAGCACGATGATCGTGAACGGATTCATCGAACCGCTGGTGAAGGAGCTACCGATGGAATACGCGATCGAAATGAATCGCTTGATTCAGCTGCAAATGGAAGGCAGCGTCGGCTAAGCAATCTTGGGAAAAGTAAGTACGGCAGGCTTTCAGCCTGTCCACCCATGATTCGACGGGCTTCCTGCCCGTCCTCCGTCTCCAAATTCGCCATTGATGGTTCACGAGATGCGAAGCCGTCTCGTTCTGTCCCTCCCGCCCTCGCTGATAGATACAGCGATTGGCAACGGCGGGATCTAAATCGTTCCTACCACGCACGCATTGAATCACACACTTCAAAACAATCCCATGGACTCCACCCTCACCGCTCGATTTGATGCAGCCGGATTCGACTCCATCGTTTCGGCCGCCAACGAACCCGAGTGGCTGACCACTCTCCGAAAAGAGGCCTTTGAACACGCGGAGGCCATGGCTTGGCCCGAGCGTCGGCATGAAGAATGGATTCGGACCGATGTTCGGATGTTCCAGCTTGGCAAGTACGGCGTTCCCGCGACGTCGGTCGCTGAGAACTTGCCGGCCGATACCGATTCCATTCATCAGCTGATCGAAGGAGTTGAACTCGGAGGACGAATCGAAACGGTCGACAGCTTCGTCACCCGGCAGCACTTGGATGAAGACTTGGCTGCCAAGGGAATCATCTTCGGCAGCTTGTCGGACGTGGCGGCGTCACACCCGGAGCTGGTGCGGGCCCACTTGTTCACAGCCTTCGACCCCGACCATGACAAGTTCGCTGCACTGCACGCCGCGTTCATGAGTGGCGGACAATTCTTGTACGTGCCGCGTGGCGTGGTCGTCGATCGACCGCTTCACATCGGCTCGATCTTGACCGATGGCGGAACGGACACGACTCACACGCTGGTCGTGATTGAAGAGGGTGCCGAAGCAACACTGTTGCATGAGTGCAATAGTGTCGATCGATCGGCCGGCGGCATGCATCTCGGCGGAGTGGAATTGATCCAAAAACCCGGATCACATCTGAGATACGTCAACTTGCAGGAGTGGGGCCTGAAGTCCTATCACTTCGCACAGCAGAAGGCGACGATTGGTCGCGACTGCACGCTGCAATGGACCCTCGCGGCGATGGGTTCGTTGCTGTCGAAAGTGAACCAGTCGGTGGACTTGGTGGGTCCCGGTGCGAACAGCCAAGTCAATGGCGTTATGTTCACTGAAGGACGACAACACCTTGCCTACCACACGCAGCAGTACCACCGCGCAGAATCCTGCCGAAGCGATTTTCTCTACAAAGCGGCTCAGCAAGACAAGAGCCGTACGGTTTGGCGAGGGATGATCAAAGTGGATCCGGCGGCACAAAAGACCGACGGCTATCAGCGGAACGACAACTTGGTGCTTTCGACGTCCGCCCGAGCGGATTCGATTCCAGGACTCGAAATTGAGGCGGACGACGTTCGTTGCACGCACGGCAGCACGACCGCAAATGTGGATGAGGAGCAAATTTTCTACGCGAGGTGCCGCGGTTTTACGCGGAAGGAAGCAACGCGTATGATTGTGACGGGGTTCTTCCAGCAGATTTTCGATCGGATCACGATTGAAAGCGTTCGAGATGCCCTGGGAGATGCCATTTCGCGTCAGGTGCGCGAGTACGAGTGATTTCCACCTGACTACGAGGAGAAAAGAAATATGCTTGCCGAAGACAAGGTCCGAGAGTCCCTGAAACAGGTGATTGACCCCGAGCTGTACGTCAACATCGTTGACTTGGGGCTGATTTACGTCGTTAATGTGGGCGAAGAAAAAGAAGACGGGCGACACGACGTCCACGTCGAGATGACGATGACCAGTCCCATGTGTCCCGCCGGACCGCAACTGGTCGCCGGTACCAAGGCAGCGGCGGAAGAGCTGGAGGAAGTCGATTCCTGCGAAGTGAAAGTCGTGATGGAACCTGCTTGGTCGCCCGACATGATGACGGACGAAGCACGCGACCACTTAGGGATTTTTTAATCCAAGGGACGGTCCGTTGAAGATCTTTGTTGGCGAGTACGTCTGTGGAGGCGGATACAGCGATCTGCCGCAGGCGGAAATCCCTCTTGGGATGAAGCAAGAGGGCGAAGCGATGCTCGCCGCGCTGCTCAAGGATCTAGGCGAGTTCGCTCAGTCGAACGTCGTCATTGATCCACGCTTCGACGTGACCGACGCGGCAAACGTCGTTCTCTTCCGGCCCGACCAGTCCGTGTGGGCGCAGTGGGCCGCCGCCGCCAAAGACTGTGACGCGGCCATCATCATCGCGCCCGAACAAGATGGAATTCTGGCAAAGGCCGTTGCCGTCTTGCGGGGTTCCGGAATCGACGTCGTCGCCGGCAGCGGCGACTTTTTGCGTGTCGCCAGCGACAAGCTCTTGACGGCACAGCTGTTTCACAGCCATGGCGTGGGACATCCCTCCTACATCACCGTCGAAGACGATCGCATGATCGGCATCCTTGCCGAGAGTGATCGGTTCGTTGTGAAGCCTCGTGACGGATGTGGAACCCAAGACGTCAATACCTTTCGCGACTTCCGCGAAGCCCGCAAGTCCATGACCGAGGGCGACATCATGCAGGGCTGGGTGGTCGGCAAGCCCGTGTCGATCGCGTTCATTTCGTCTGGGACCTCTCAAACGTTTCTGCCTGCTGTCTCACAAGAGATCAGTCCGGTGCACTGCGTGTATCGAGGCGGATGCGGTCCTCTCGAGGATGCTCTGCAACGGCGTGCGTCCTCGGTTGCGGCGCGAGCGATCGCGGCGATGCCACCAACGGCTCGCGGGTTTGTCGGACTTGATTTGATCCTCGGCGACAACTCCAGCCACGACTGCGTGATCGAAGTCAATCCGCGACTGACGACCTCTTACGTCGGACTTCGCGAGATGATTCACGGAAACATTGCCGCGAGGCTATTCGGACTGGAATCCGGACCCGTGCGTTGCAAAGCCAGCGTCGACTCCGTTAGCTGGGAGCCAAACGGATCCGTTGCCGTCAAAGACTCGTCAACCATGGCGAGCAGCTGACGGATCTTGATCGCAGGAACGGCGATCAAGAAAGACGATCGAGCTGTCTCTCACCATCCCAACCCCATCTGATCAAGTTCGCTACGAAGCCTCCCCAAACTCCACTCCACAAGACGAAAATTCGAATCGCGACAGTACAACTTCTGCCCATCGCGACTGAAATGAAGCCAACTTCCATTCTGAGGAACACTTAGCGAAAGAACGCAATCGCCAGCAGCCGTCTCAATCAAATCAATCATGTCCATTCGATGAGTCACCGCGATCAGGTCGCCTTTCGGACTCCAAGCGATTCCCGGTCGAGAGGTCGCGGGGCCTTCAAATTGATACCGAAACTCTCGCTCGAAGCCATCGACCGGAAAACATTCGTAAACGCTACTGCCACCGACTGCTAAACAAGTCGAGTCGGGAGCAAAGCACAGCGTCTGATTGGGTTCTTCGATCGCAAATTGTCGTGGCGCGTTTTGATGCGTCAAATCAAACAGCTCAACCACCTGTTGCCCGACACCCGTGACCGCCAACCACCGTCCGTCAGGACTGCATGCCGCATCGGCGACCTCGCGCGGCTGAAACGATTCAAAAATTGTTGCGGTGCTCGACGTGGGATACAGCGACTGGGATCGCGATCTCCTGACTCGCAAAATGGGGCTTTGGTACTGCCAATCAATTTCTGGCGTCGTCGACGAGGCAACGGATCCCTTGCCGTAGGACTCGTCGCTTCGTCCACTACCAAGTGTGCCAATCGGTGATTTGCCGTGGCTTTGCTCAAGCGATGGTTCAATTCGAATAAACGATAGCTCGTTGTGTTCCCGTTCTTCACAGACTTCACTTCCCAAGTCCCAACGTCTTCCAGCACTCAACCGGTCGGGATCCTGGCTGACGACGTCAGCCAGG
>JBCBOO010000331.1:0-6274 GCA_039821235.1 Planctomycetota bacterium | reverse complement strand
TCCGCTTTGTCCTCTACGTGTTCGCCGCGATGGCAATCACGGGTTTCATTTACCCCGTTTATGGCTCTTGGGTTTGGAACTCCGAAGGCTGGCTCGCACAAGCCGGATTTGTCGACTTCGCCGGCAGCACCGTCGTTCACTCGGTGGGCGGCTGGTGTGCACTTGCGGGAGTGATGGTGCTCGGGCCGCGTCTCGGTAAGTATGGAGAAGACGGTGAGTCGCGCGAGATTGGCGGACACAACCTTCCTTTGGTTGCGTTTGGTGGTTTGATTCTGTGGCTCGGATGGTTCGGCTTTAACGGCGGATCGCTGTTGGCCGTGGATCAGTCCCTGGGCCAAATTTGTTTGAACACTCACATGGCCGGTGCAGCCGGAGTCGTCGGTTTCATCATGGGACGTGTCATTTTTGGCGGCCGACTACTGATGACCCAAACGGTCAACGGTGGATTGGCAGGGTTGGTGGGCGTGACCGCCGGCTGTGCAACGATGGACCCCGCGTTCGCCGTTCTAACGGGATTGATCGCCGGATTTGTCTGCGTCATTGCCACCAGCCTTTTCGAGCCACTGCAAATCGACGATGCCGTCGGGGCGGTTGCCGTTCACGGTATCTGTGGTATTTGGGGAACGATCGCAGCCGGAATGTTCTATCAAGGTGACTTGATGAACATGGAGCGAATCTACATCCAACTTGTTGGCATTGCGGCCGCCTTTGCTTGGGCGTTTTCAACCTCGTGGCTCACGTTTCGGGTGATCAGCTTGATCGTCGATCTGCGATGCTCCAGTCGCGATGAGCAACGTGGTTTGGACTATAGCGAGCACCACGAAGTCGGCTATCCCGAGTTCCAAACTCGCATGCACGGCTGATCCATCCCACGATCACCCATGCGATCAGAGCGGCCGCCGCAACTTGAATTTGCGGGGGCCGGTTCAAAACACATTCCCAAACCACCCCACCATCGAGAATCAATATGCCTGTCAATGAAGAAGAGAGGAGCCTGCGTCGACGAATCGTCTTCCGGGCGATGCAAGGCAACGCAACGCCCGAAGCCATTCAGACTGCGATTGCAACGCTGGACGACGAGTTCGCCAATGTCGAGCACCTTCGTTTCAATCAACTCATCCAGCGATTGCAGCAAACGCTCGACTCTGCTGAAGTCAACCTTGGACTCGTCCTCGGGGAGATCATGCAGCTAAGGTCCAAATCGCCTGCGGACATCGGCCCCGATCCGGGTGTGCAGCAATCAAGTCGTTCGAAAGCCAACGCGGGGCGCGGCGCCGCGGCATCTACACCAGCGGCTCCCGCCTCACCGCGCGGAGAACACCGAGTATTCGTGACAGTACTGGAAAACGTCGTCGAACAACTGCGCCACCGGGGCGACGGGAGTGAGCGAAGTTTAATCAGTTCGGTGCTACAGTCGTCTGACGTGCAGAACCTGAATTCGGGTGTCATTGATCCGCTGGTCCAGTGGGCCGAAGATCCACAACCCGGTTACCTTGCGACTTACGGACTAACGGACGATTACCGAACCATCGTTCATGTCGTCTACGTTTGGCTTTGCCAAAAGCTCGGACCCGTCCAAGCGGATCGTTCGCTGAACGCCGCGATTCGAGCCGCCGAACAGTTGCCCGAAGCAGTCACTCATCCGCCTCAGCAACTGCTCTAACAAACTCGTCAAGATACTGCCGACGTTCACTGTCGGCAGTATCGCAGTGCGAGCAACGCGTAGGCGGTGACCAAGTTCCGATTGCCTTCCATCCAGCGATCGTTCTCAGCATTGACCCATGAACCATCTGGTTGCTGGGCTTTGATCAAGGTCGACGCGAGCTCCTGACGCCAGTTGTGATTCTCGCCCTCGCTATCGGTGAGGACTTTCAAGTCAGCAGCATCCAGTGCTTTCGCAAAGGTGTGGTAGTAGTAGTACAAGCCGGCTGCGCCCATGCCAGGGTTTTCCGTGAGCGAGTACGTCTTCTCAATGAATTCCATCGCAGCAATCACCCGTGGGTCTTCTTGTGTAAGACCGGCGTAGATCATGCTCTTGAGTCCGGCGTAGGTCATCGAGCCGTAACTGCGCAGTCCACCGCCATTGTCACCATCGTCCACGACCTTGGTTTCGCCGCCGGCCGCCGGTGTGTAATAAAAACCACCATCGCCGATCTTGTCCGCATGCTCGGTGTCGTTGCCGTGCCCCTCAAGATTCTGCGCGCGCGCGATGAACTTCAGAGCCTTTTGAATCGCTTCATCCTCTGCGTCGTTGCCCAGATCTTTTAGTGCGTCAATAAAGAACGACGTATTCGAAAGATCGGGGCGTGAATGGCTGCCGTAGCCCGCGCCGCCATACGCCGCGTCAGAAGACTCGATTCCTTCGCCCTCGTCCCACTGAATCTCCTTTAGAAACGCTTCCGCTCGCCGCAATTCACTCGCGAAGCGGTCCTCCGAATTGGCACGCACCAGGGCGCCCACGGCGACCGATGTCTCGTAGTTTCGATAACGCGATCCGGTTGCGTAGATCCCTCCGTCCGGACGCACATTCTCAAGGATGTAATTGATCGATTTCTTGACGGCTGGTGAATCGACTTCACTCGGACGGATTTCCAAAATCGCCTTGACACAAAGCCCCGTCACGGCAACACCCGTCTCGGGGCTAAATGCTCCGTCAGCTGCCTGACCGCGATTCTTTAAGAACTCAATCGCCTTGGAGACACTCGCATCGATCGCGGCATTTGCTTCGTCGGGCGTCGCAAACGGCGTCTCTTGAGCCTGCGAATTGGCCGAACCCAACAGCCCGGCTGCAAACACGACGAACGCAAACACAGTACCGTGGAGGGAGGATGCTAAATTCATTTGGTTATTCGTTTGTGAGTACTCACAGAATCGTACGGGAAGGTTCGAGCGGGTCGCCACGACCGTGACAAGTACATTCGCTACGACCGAGCCAACTGCAGGCCGCTTCCGTACAGTTTAACAATGGAAATTGAAAACGTGCAGTCAACTCGACCCCATTTCCGATGCCCACCATCAGTGTGTTGGTAGCGAAGGATCGCACGCCCTTATCGTCTTGCTCCGGCAACCGGACGCTTTGTCGGATGTGCTTTCCCTGGTGACTGAATCAAACATGTCCACGCCCCCGCCCCTGTTCCGTTTGCCTGCGCTCAAAATCCGCACCAGCTGGGCCGAAGTGCTGCGGTTCGACCCGGGTGACAAAGTTGCGTCCCCTCCGGTCGCCGTACGAGAACCCGCCGCTGGAAATTTTGCAGCCGAACCAAAACGTGGTCCGGGTTTTCCAGAACACGCGGAAAACCTCCTGAGAGAACTTTCGGAATGGTCGATCCGTCTCGATCAGCGGGAATCCGAGCTGGGACACCGTGAGACTCAGCTCATGATCGACGAACGACTCGCAAGGCAATCAGCGCGCCAGGCAGACGAAGACTCCAACGAGTGAGCCACCGGACACTAACCCTGTCCGTTTTGCTTGTCAGATAAATCCAAGAGGAACCGGTGTTCGTCGCGCAACAGATTTTCCAGGGGCGTGACGTGGGTCTCGTCGATCTCGGATCGAGGCACGCCGATACGCTCCGCATAGAAGTCCAGCGTGAGTTTCTTGCACAGCGGAACCCAGTGATCAATCAAGTCGGTAGCCGGTCTTCGCAATTGAAGAATTCCGGGCTGTTTGAGTTCCCGAGCGAAGGCGACCCGATCGCGTGTCGGTGGGTGTGTGTCGAATCGGTCTAATCTTTCTTTCTCCGTTGACTCGGCGATCCGGCGAATCACCGAAGCGGGCATGGTTTTCCCGATGTGCACCATAAATCGTGGCAGATTGTCGACCAATACTCCCTGCTGATAGAGCTGAAAACAGTTCTCTTCCGTCACCGAGTGCGCGACACCGTAACGCTGGAGAAGGGCGCTGGATTCTTCGAAGGCTCGTGTCCCCGCCAAGTAGACCGAATGGCGATCCGCATCCCATTCCATTTCCCGCGACAGCGTTCCGGACAACCAGTGTGATAGCCACGCGAAATAGAAATAGTACGAGAACTTACTGCGGGCCGATTGGACAAACCAAAGCGTCAGCGACCGGATGACGCCCGACGTGCGGAGCGCCGCCCCCTGACGAAAGTGTCCAAACTCGTGTGCGATCACAGATGCCAATTGCTCTGTGGTCTGGGTGGCAATCAGTGGAATGCCAATCGTCAAAACAAGGTTACGTTTGAGCGAGAATAAGCTTCCACTTAGCCCTGCGCTCGCATTGCACTCGCAATCCAAATCGATGCGAATGGGTTTCGGTGCGTCTAACTTTTCGCAGATCTGATCCACGAACTCGTACATCACGGGCTGTGAATCACGCGTCAGTTGGGATGTTGCCGGCTGCCAATCGACTCGTCGAAACGGCAGACTAATGCCCGCGAAGATCAAGCTGAGAGTTGGCACCCAACAAAAGAGCAGCAGAATCGCAAACACGAAACAGGTGAGCCCGATGACGGGATGAGGCAATGTCCCGGCAGCGAACCAGCCGCTAAAGCACTTGAAGATTAAGTAGGAACTGACGGCAACAAAACCAATGAAGCAAGATGGAACCAGCAGCACCGCAAGGGCCGCAAAAACCTGACGAGCCCCGAGGTCGTTGCCTCGGTCAAATTTCGCCAATGGCTTGGAAAATGCATCACGTATCTGTTGGGGCGTCAATTTCGCGCGGGCTTTGCGTTGTTCTTGGTGGACCGCCGATTGAATCTGGTCTGCCAATCCGCCGATCCTGTCACTCAAATCGTCCAGGTCGACTGTTGGAGCCGGCGATTGAGCCGGCCTTTGTTCCGATGTTACCGTCGCATGCGTTGGCTGATCCGGCACGAAGTCAAAAGGGTTTGACTCGGACAGCAGCAATTTTTCATAAGACCGATCGGTATCAGTGCGCGCCGCAACTGGCTCGGCGGGCGCTTCGAACGCAGGAAGCTGACCAAATGGGTCGTCGACCGGCGGAACATTCGGTGGTGACGCAACCGGATCGGCCGCCTCATTGCTCTTCGTGAACGAATCGATGGCCGGTTCAAGCGTGGCCGCTAACGATTCTGCGCGATGGACGGAAGAAGAGCTCTCCTGATTCGGGATGCGTATGACTTCCGAGCAATTCTTGCATCGCCCACGTTTGCCGGCTTTCTTGCTCGATACCTTGAGTTGCCGGCCGCATTCGGGGCACGCGAATATGATTGGCACCTGTCGCCTTCGCTATGAACTTCGTGGATCTTCGAAAGATATCAGAATACCGAAGAACCAACGCGCGGGTGACAGCTTCACCGAAAGTTCACGAACGTCGATAGCGTGGACGTTCCGAAGGAGGAAGCTCGATCTGATGCTCTTCCTGGTACCGACGTCGTTCCACGGGTGTGGCATAGTAACGAAGCCACGTTTCAGTGTCTTCGACGCACATCCACTCGAGTGCTTTTCCTGGAACCTCGACCATCTTTTCACAGCAAGGCAGGATGTCGCGATAGATGACCGTATAGAGCTCGCGATCGGTCAGGTGATCGGTGCAACACAGCACGATGTTCTTGCTACGCAACTGCGCGATTGTCTTTCGCAATTTCTGAGACAGTTGGGTTTCGCCCAGGCTGTCCGGAGGCAGCAAATGCAGCGGCGGAACAAACCAGTCGGAGATCGGAAGGGCGGGCGCCCTTTCCCAGGCCAGCATCGATGCCAAGTACTCGTTTTCAGCCTGCAGGGACATGCGTCCCGGTGACGATTCGATCGATTCGTCGCGATACGGCTCTAACTCGTCCCGCAGTCTCGCGTTTGCCAGAATCAACTCGACTTCGTCGGTCGCGTTTCGGCGGGTGTCTCGCATATCCATACAGAACGAAATTCAAAGCGGGCAGAACGGGGCAGTCCCAGTGAGTGAACGCCCTGATGTTATCTGTCGGCCCGCCTCACTCAATTAGCAACTGAAGCAAATTGAGTCATTCCAATCAATTTCGTCGATCCATCTATGTCGCGATCGTTACGAACGGCATCGCTTATCGGACCAACACTTCTTGCCAAAACGTGCCTAATCCGAGCGACTGGGAGCAATTACTGCGCGAAGGGGTTCTCTCGGGAGGGCCCGGGCGCGACGGTTTCATTCACCGAGTCTGACTTCTCATACGATCGCGACGGAGAAGACCGACGCCCGGAGCTGCCAAAGCCACCGAGTACGCCGAAGAGGGCACCACCACCGGTGACAAATGAGAATATCAAAACGATAAAGACGATCGCGACGATGTTCAGGTTTTTCACAGCATCGACCTCATGG
>JBCBOO010000330.1:0-6292 GCA_039821235.1 Planctomycetota bacterium | reverse complement strand
TTGTATACCAGGCTGGGCGTTTCTCTTGCGCACGCTGCGCACCACCGCACGCCCCCGCTCGGGACGTGCGGAACAATCCGTTGACTACCAAATTGTCAATTATCAGTGAGGTTCGCACCCAAGTTGTCAGTTGCGCGCACCTCAATTTCCGAGGTGCGCTTTACGTGCGAAACCCGGAATCACCTTCGCTCAGGCAATTGAGATGTCCGGCTTGATGGTCGCGGATGTCCGCAACCGTCAAAAAGCCTCGTAATGTCGTGTCCGGTATTTGCGAATACCGGACATTTGAAGTTTCAATACCGGACATTTCAAAAAAACCTTTCCCCCAAAAACACGGTGTTTTTGGGGGGTAGTAGGGCTGGTAGGACTTGAACCCACGACCCAGGGATTATGCGTACCACTTCAGCTTTCGCTGCCCCTTTCGGGTTTGTGGTCTGGACTGTCTCTTCTCATTACAAGTCCGCCGTACAGTCTCTACACCTTCCTCGACCGTGATCAGTCGAGACTTGGCTCGGGATTAGCATGGCAGGGCCCATCGCCTTGCCGAAGCCTTCCCCGAATTTGACGGATTCTACCGAGACGCCCTCAATGACGCTTCGGCAACCCAATTGACTCCGCCGTGCGAGCCACGGCTCGTTTAGGCGTTGTCGCTTAAGTCCCCTGCTCTAACCAACTGAGCTACAGCCCCGTGACCGTGCCTCGGAAAAGCGGTCAGGTACCAAAAACCAAATTGGCCCGAAGGGTTCTTCGCATTTTTGGTACCTGACCCCTTTTCCGCACTTGTAGGGCCGGTTCCCACCGGCCGGTCGGACCGATGACTCGGCCGGTGGGAACCGGCCCGAAAGTCAATCAACCTGATATCACAACCCGAAGCGTTAGCGAGGGATCGTTTACCATCCCTCGCTAATGCTTCGGGATACTCAATCGACAACCCATTCAGCAAAGGATAATGATCCACTCGCTGACGCTTCGGGCTATGACTCGCCGCGGCAACTGGGCCAAACCGCTGATCGAAGCTACGCGACGATGTTGATGCGTCGACCTTTTTGGTCAAACATCACCTTGCCATCGACAAGTGCGAAGAGCGTGTAATCCTTGCCTTGGCCGACGTTGCGGCCGGGACGCCATTTCGTGCCGCATTGGCGAATCAGAATATTTCCGGCTCGGACGGCTTCGCCGCCAAATTTCTTGACGCCGCGTCGTTGTGCATTGGAATCGCGACCGTTACGGCTCGATCCCTGACCTTTCTTATGTGCCATGGAAGTTCTCGAATTCGTTTGAGTTCAATCTGGCCCGGGAGGATATCGACCCGGAAGCAGACTTTCAAGCCATTTTGATCGTTATCGCTGGACGCGGGCGTTCCCGTTCCAGATGCTCCAGACCTGAGCTTCATCGGCAGGTTGGCCAAAGTCCGTCCACATCGTTGCCGCAAGTGCTCCCGTCGCCCAACCGAATTGGGTGCATTTTTCGGCTTCCCAGCCGTTGAGCACACCGTACAGCAGGCCGCCGACGAAGCCGTCACCACCGCCGATTCGGTCGTAAACACCGATTTCACGTGGCTCAACCACGACAAAATCGTCGCCGTGGGAAACGATCGCACCCCAATGATGCAGGTTCGCACTTTCGACTTCTCGCAGCGTGGTGGCAAACAAGGTCGTCTCGGCGTACTCCTTCTTCACCCGCCCGATCATCGCTTTGAAGCCGTCAATCTTCTCGGAAATGTCTGCTCCACCGGCTTCCGGGCCCTCGATGCCCAGGCAGAGCTGAAAATCCTCTTCGTTGCCGATCAGGATATCAGACAGGCTCGCGATTTCTTTGAACGCGGCCGACAAGTCCGCTTCGCGACCCTTCCAGAACGAGGCACGGTGATTGAGGTCAAAGGAAATCCGTGCGCCGTGTTTTTTGGCGGCTCGAGCAATCTCCAAACAAAACTGGCTCGTGTCCTCGGACAACGCCGCAATCAGACCGCTCAAGTGGACGATTTTCGCGCCTTCGTCACCAAAGATTCGTTCCAGATCAAAGTCACGGACGCTGAGCTGTCGTCCGACTTCTCCGGCTCGGTCGTTTTGCACGCGAGGCCCACGCGTTCCCCAGCCGGAATCGGCCATATTGATTTGGTGACGCACACCCCAAGGAGTGTCCTGTTCGAACTCGGGGCCTTCGAAGTCCATGTGCCGACGGCCGAGGTCGTCTTTGATGAATCGGGCGACCGGGCTGTCCTTGACGAAGGCCGTTAAAATCTTGACGGGCAATCCAAGAAATGAGGAAACGCTACCAACATTCGACTCGGCGCTCGTCGCTTGCATCTTGAACGTGTCACTGCAGTGAAACGGTTGATGGTTCACCGGTGTCAAACGGATGCCCATGCTGGTGGGAATCACGAGCGAGTACTTGGCGTCAGAACGGAGTTCAATCATGGGAGGAGGCTTTCAGGGGGAAGGATAAAACGCGTTTTGTTTCGGTCGGGCACTAAATGGTCACGGAAGCAAAACCACCATCGATGGCGATGTTCTGGCCGGTGACAAACGACGCCGCTTTGCGACTGGCCAGCCAAACCGTCACGCCGGCAAGCTCTTCCGCCTTGCCGAAGCGGCCCATCGGCGTGTGCCCGATGATCTGGCCGCCGCGTTCGGTGTAACTGCCGTCATCGTTGAAAAGCAGCTTGCGATTCTGTTCGGCGGGGAAAAACCCGGGGCTGATCGCGTTGACACGAACCCCAGTGGTCGCCCATTCGCGGGAAAGCCACATTGTCAGGTTGATCACGGCACTCTTCGCGGCGGAGTACGCGACGACGCGCGACAGCGGAATGATGCCGCTCATCGATGCGATGTTGATGATGCTGCCGACACCGGCCTCGATCATGTCCGGCGCAAAAATCTGACTGGGCAAAAGAGCTCCACCCACCAGGTTCAGATCAAAGACGTCTCGCCAAGCGTCCAAAGGCAGTTTGCAGACATCGCCGCCGGGAGGAATCGTCGCATCGGGACGATTGCCACCGGCCGCATTGACCAGCACGGATGTCGGGGAACCCGCCCAGTCCGCGATCGCCTTGCGTGCCTCGTCGAGTGATTCGCCGCTCAATCCATCGGCCGCGAAAAACTTCGCCTCGCCGCCTGCATCGATGATCTTCTGTGCGCGAGCGTTTCCACGATCGGCGTTGCGTCCCATGACCGCGACTTTCGCTCCGAAAGCACCCAGGGCTTCGGCCATCAATCCGCCGAGTTCACCGGTGCCTCCGATGACGGCCGCGACGTCGCCATCGAGTTGAAAAAGTTGATTGTTCATGCGCGTAATCTACCGGCTCAATTCGCTCTCTAACAGCCGTCGCGCGCCCTCGAATCGGCCGCAAACTTTGCCTAAATCCACCAACGCTGACAACGATGGAATCCGTCACATTGATTGCAACCGGTGGACGATCTGACCCCTGGTGGTCCACATTCACTGGCCAATTTAAGAAAGGACATCCGCTTGTTTCGCGGCAAAACCCTCAACCGTCACTCTTGGTTCGCCGCAGGCGTGCTCGCCGCAGTAACGCTCGTTGCGGCGGGATGTTCTCGCAGCATTTATCGAACCCGTGCCGATCAGGATGTCCGCGCGATTCTTGAACAGAAACGCTGCGAAGAGGCCTACACGCTGCCGCCGCTGCCCGGCATCCAAGTCGACTCGCGATCGCGGTTTTACGACCCGTCACCGCCAGACTGCCCGACCTTGCCGTATGCCGTGCCAACGCTCTACGGGTACGAACTCCCAGAACTCGTGACGGGTGACCCGAGTCAATCCCGTGACACGTCCGAGTCCGAGGAGGACGATACGTTCGGCTCGGAGGAGCCAGACGACCGCTCCGTGGAGGAACCCGAGCAACCGGCGAATCAGGAGACGCTTCAAATCCCCGCCCCGGAATTAACAGCCCCCGAGCTCAAGGCTCCCGAAGTGGATTCACTTCCGCTTCCCGCACCCGAACTGGAAACCGTCTCCTACGAAGATCAACTGCCCACGAACTGGACCGAGCCGAAGCCCACGCCGGAATCGAACACCCCCTCCACGCTCCTGGCATTTCCACCCGCAATGGCCGGCGCCTCGCGACAAGTACTGCTCGCCGAGATGATTCAGGACTACGCGGAGCAATCGCCCGGCCCCACCCCCGATTCACTCGCCGAAGAACGCAAGAGCCAACAGAGCCTGGAAGATCCGCCAAACGAAGACACGAACTCGGAACAGACACTGCGAATCGTCCCCATCCCGGATTCGTTTTGGGGACAGCTTCCCGACACGTGCTTGCCGCGAATGCTGGAATTTGAATCCGTTCGCAAAGAGTTCCGTCGTTCGTTTTCTGGCGCCGAAGATGCGACATTAGAGTCCTTGCTGAGCGATTCGCCGCGACTGACATTGCCAATGATCATGGAGTTGGTCTCGATCAACAGTCGCGAACTCCAGACGCAAAAGGAACGACTCTACCTCGCCGCGCTCGCACTCTCCGAAGAGCGGTACGAATACCTGTTGCGACCAACTCGTCGCGGCAACGGCGTTGCAGCGGACTACAGCTACGAGCGAGTCAACGGCAGCTCACAAAGCGGGCTCGGAATCGGAAGCGGCGTGGCGGTGCAAAAGACAACGGCGATGGCGGGTCAGTTCCTCACCAGTTTTGCCAATGACGTTGTCTTGACTTTCAATGGTCCGCAAGGATTCTTCGCCGACATCAGCTCGGCACTCGTGTTTGATTTCCAACAAACGATCTTCCAACGTGACCGCGTCTTCGAAGGCCTAACGCAAGCCGAACGCGACGTGATCTATGCCGCAAGAGATTACATCCAATTCCGTCGGGACTTGTTCGTCGACTTCGCAGCCCGCTACTACAACCTGCTGCTGACCTACCGTGGAATTGAAATTAGTGCACAGGACTATTTTAGTAACACACGGGCGTTCTTGCAGGGACGAGCGGAGTACTTTCAAGCCGGCCGCATCCCTCGCGTCCAGGTGGACCAGTTTGAACAAAACGCCTTGCGCAGTCGCAGTAGCCTGGTACGAAACTGCAATAGCTTGGAAACGAGTTTGGACCGGCTCAAGCTGGAGATCGGCTTGCCGCCCGAGATGCCACTGAACCTCAATCTGGATGAACTTGAGGCACTGACGGCGAGTGACGAGCTGACCGTTACTCAACAATTGGTTGTCAGAACGCGGCAGTCCCTAGTCGATGCGACCGAGCAACGCCCAGATGACCGTGACGCTTCGGTGATCAACGCGACCGTGCTCGTCAATCGCTTGATCGATACCTTACGCGTCCGGCGGCGTTTGGAAGGCGCCAGTGAAGACAGCGAGGCGGCTCGCAAAGCAAAGATTGTCGGCAAGCGACTCGCCCTTCTTGACGCAAGGCTCCGAGCCGATCAGTCACGCCGCATCCTAGACCTCGAGTTCCTCGGGGAGCAAGAACCCCAAGCTCTCAAACAGTTCCGCCGCACAACCGAGTTGATTGCCGCGCGACTTGATGAAATGAACCGAGCCATCGAACTTCGCGAGCTGCTCGACCAACCAGACTTGGCCCCGGCAAAGCAACAGACTCGCGTGCTGGAAACGGATCTGGGAAAACTGCTGGATGAATGTCAGTTGGCGATCGAGGCGAGGAAACTGAATGACCTTGGGGGATTCGTTGTACGAGCTAACGATCTGCTTCGCCGTACGAAAAGGCTCGAGTCTCAGGTTGTCGGGGAACTACTTCCCGAAGATGAGAACGAAATCGAATTGCTATTGCGTAACGTCGTCGATGAAAGCCTCGCACTGGTGGACGCCGTTTTGACGAACAGCGCCAGCGGTCTCGATGAAGTCGAAGTCGACGAGGAAGAGTCCTTGATGCTCGCTCTCTACCAACGCCTCGACCTCGCAAACACACGGGGCGAACTGGCCGACCAACGTCGACGCGTCAAACTCGCCGCGGATGACCTCCGCGCGATCCTCGATCTGCGCGCGACGCACTCGCTCCGTGCTCGACGCTTGGTCTCCGACAATTTTGACGTCCGATCCGATGGCGCGACGACGCGATTGAGTTTCGCCCTCGATACGCCACTGAACCGACGGATCGAACGTAACAACTATCGTGCATCACTGATCAACTACGATCGCGCACGGCGTGCTTTGATCGACAACGAAGACACGATCAAGTTTTCGATTCGCGAGAACTTGCGACAGTTGCGGCTTCAACGAGATCAATACGAGATCTCCGTCGCTCAGGCGGCTCTCGCATTCGAGCGGGTTGTCAGCACTCGACTGCAACTCAAGCTCGCGGTCGGTAACGTCGTCG
>JBCBOO010000032.1:0-34929 GCA_039821235.1 Planctomycetota bacterium | reverse complement strand
TTCGGCGATTTGATTCAGGGAAACACGCGTCTGGAACGGAAAGTCACCGGCCTCGAATTCGCGGGGCAGCAACAGGACAAAGAAGTCGCCCAGTTCAAACAAACTATCGAGAAGCTTGAGAAGAAACTCTCCGAAGCCTTCGCCAACCAACGCGCCGTCGCAGCCATTGAGATGCCGCAAGCAAGTTCGCCCAACGAACAACGAGCGTTGGACGAAGACCCGGTCATTCAAAAAGAACGCGAGCGACTGAGTTTCTTGCAACAGGAATGCGAAGAAAAGATGCGCGAGATGTACATCCAGTCCTCACTGGAACGCGCGAAAGCATCGCGCGAGCAAACCGAATTGCATCATCAAAAGGAACAGCTCGAGGAACAAATTCGTGTCCTCGAGATGGAACTTCGCAGACACGGGATCGACCGCAAATAAGCTGTTCATCGACGCCGGAACAGATCGCTGACGACAATCGCTTCGATCAAAATGCGCGTCGGAAAGTCCTCGCCAACAGTCTTGTCCAAGATCGCTTCGATCGTGCCCCGGTCACTCGCTTCGATTCGGCGTCCGAGTGCGTAGGCGAGTGTCTTTTCGACGAACGACTTCACGAAGAAACGCTTTCGCTCCAGCAGCAGTGCTTTCAAACCTTCGACGTCTTCAAAACGTTGGCCACTTGGCAATTTGCCAGCCGTGTCGATTGGAACCCGATTGCGATAGCGTGACCGCGAGCGGCCGATCGGGTCGAATGACTCCAACGCGAACCCGAGTGGATCGATCTTTCGATGGCACTCATTGCACGCGTCAACGTTGCGATGCTTTTGCAGCAGGTCTCGAATCGACTTCGCACCGCGTACATCCGGATCAATCGCGGGAACGTCGTCCGGTGGAGGTGGCGGCGGCGTGCCCAAAACGTTTTCCAACATCCAAACCCCACGAACCACCGGCGATGTCTCAATGCCGTTGGCCGAAACGGTCAGCACACTCGCTTGTCCCAACAGTCCCCCGCGCCGACCGTCTCGAAAGGACACTTGTCGCATCGTGTCGGCGTTCTCCGGCGACACCTGATCGGCGACACCGTAGAGATTCGCCAGGTCACGATTGATGAACGAGTAGTCCGCGGAAAGCCAACGCGTTGCCGGAAGGTTTTCGTCAATCAGATGACGAAAGAACGCTCGCGTCTCACGTCGCATGTCGTCGCGCAGATTCCAAGCATAGTAAGGCCAGAATTCACCCCGATCCGGCGGCATCTCTCCCAGCGATCGCAGATTCAGCCAGGCATCGGTGAGTCCAGCGACCATTGCATCCGACCCGGGTTCCCGTAGCAATCGCCGAGTCTGGTCCAGCAACCCTTCCTGATCGAGCTGTCCCGCATCGGCAAGGCGACGAAGCTCTTTGTCCGGCATCGAACCGGTCAAGAAATACGCCAGTCGGGAAGCCAACGCATGCTGTGAAATCTGGTCCGACTTGGGACGGCAATCCGGCTGCAGGTACAAAAACGAAGGTGAGCAAAGAATCGTTTTGAGTGTGTCTTTATAAGCGCCCAGCGGCGACCTGCCGTGTGCGATTCTTGTTTCATAAACCGTCATCAGGCGATCGATTTCCGTCTCGGTCACCGGGCGACGGTAAGCCCGATCGGCGAAGCGACGAACCAGTGAGTTCGTTTGGTTCGAATCAAAGGTGCCGTTCGGGAGAACGCTGGCCACCGTCTTGCTGGGCCACTCGTCAAAGAGTGGACCACGGACTTTGATTTCATGAACGCGAATCTGTGGGATCGGGCCGTGTTTGAGCAACGCGTTCCGACGATCGACAATGCCGCTCAGATTTTTGTTCGGTTCCGGCAGCGTGTCGCGGTACTTGCGGACCAGCTTTCCGTACAGCGGTCGAATGCCCTCCATGCCATTCTCAAACGTCAATCGCGGTGTCGAACCGCGATCGAGATGGACTCGAAAGGTGTACCAATGCAGTTCATCATCTTTGATCGTTTCTTGAGCAAGCAGCGGTTGCGTCGGTTGGAGGTTGTGCAGACTACCGACGGTGTGACGACCCGGGCGAATGCCTAGGCGAAAGGGTTGCTCGAGATCGATGCGAAGTTCTTCGGCCGGGTAGACCGTGTTGCGATGCAAGGCTTGGCAACGAACGCGGATCTCGTACAGACCATCGTGAGGGACGCCCTTTTCGATCCCATGGAGCACGCCATAGGCTCCTTCGGGTTTGTCGGCCAATGGTGAGTCATACAGGCACATGTATCGAAAGTTGAACGCCTTGCGGTGTGCAATTCTCAACTCCGGTTGCTGGTCGAAGTCCCCCGAGAAGTTCCACGACAGTTCCTTTGGTGGCTCAAGATCCGCAAGTGCCTTTTCGACAATCTCGTCCGCCGCATCCAAGTATTGATCCAACAAATAGCCGGATGTCACCAACGCATCACCGACGTTGTCCAAGTGTTCGGAGGTCTTTTCGCTCGGGAACCTTTCGGTCGGCTTAAACATCTGCATGTCCATGTCAAACAAGTCACCGATGGTGGCCAGATACTCTCGGCGCGTGAGTCTGCGTAGAACGGTCTGGCCTCCGGTGCTGGTTGACCGGGCTCGCAAGCCCGCCACGAGTTCGGTGATTTCCTTGATTGCCTTTTTTCGTTCGGCTCCGCTCGGTTGCACCGCGTCCTCAGGCGGCATGTCGCCGAGCGTCAATTGGTCGATGACATCCTGCAAGACAATGAGCGTGTCGCTGTCGGAGCTTGCAAAGTCAATGGCGTCAAACGCGCGGTCTCCATTGGCATCGTCTGCATGATGGCAATCGATGCAGTAGACATTCAGGAAGCGGGAAATGGGCGTCTCGTTAGCCGAGCAGAGATCGGCGCAGAACATCACGCATGCAGCGACGACAAATCGCCCAGTGAACCTCGACATCACGACCACTCCAATCCGCGGAGCGTTCCCGTGCTGGTCGCAAATTGCTCCGCGTTGACTCCGAATCGATGCAGAAGCGAGAGGTAGAGGTTGGTCAGCGGAGGTCGGTGGTGACCTTTCGTATCGAACCACATCGTCCCTCGATGACGGAATCCGCCACCGGCAAGAACAAGGGGTAGATTGCTGTTGGTGTGAGAGTTGGCGTTGCCCATGCCGCTGCCGAACAAGACGCTGGTTTGTTCCAGCAGGTTCGAGTCACCTTGTTCGATCGATCGAAGCCGCTCAATGAAACGGCCAAACTGTTCGACTTGGTAAGATTCGATTTTGATCAAGGCTTCGATCGCTTCTTCACGCTGGCCATGATGCGATAACGCATGGTAACCGCTCCGGAATCCAAACTCGCGGGCTTCGAAATCCCCACCAATTTCAAGCGTGGCGATTCGTGTCGAATCCGATTGAAGTGCAAGGGCGATCAAGTCATAGAGCAGCGGCAGGTCCTGCACCATGTTCGTGTTGACGGGGCGATCAAACGGCGGCGACGGCTTCTCGATGTCGATCCATTGCTTGCCCAGTTCAAGCTTCTTTTCGACGTCGCGCACCGATGTGAAGTACTCATCGAGTTTCTGTTGATCGCGTCGATTCAGTTTTCGAGCGACGGACTTCGCGTCCCCCTGTACCGCATCCAAGATCGACTCTTTCAACCGGAAGCGATCCGCGGCTTTTTCTCGGTCCGACGTTTTGACACCGACGAAGAGTCTCTCAAATAACTGTCTCGGACCGGTGATCGGCGGAACACGGGTGCCCGCCCGCGTCCACGACATTTGGCAACCGCCGTGAATTCCGCTGTCGCTTCCAATGGTGAGCGACGGAAAACGAGTTTGCCCGCCGATCGTTTCGGCGGCGAATTGATCGACCGTGATATTGGCGTCGGGCATCGCGCCCGCATCGTTGCTTCGCACGCCAGACAGGAAGGCATGAATCGAAAAGTGTCCTCCCTTCAAACCATGGTCCAGACCGCCGATCACGGTGAGGTCCTTTTCAAACGGTGCCAAAGACTGCAGGGTTTTCGAACTCGCGAGTACGGGTGCGCCGGAACGCTCGCCACTCGTGTCGGTTTCTTTTTGCGGCCAGAACGCGTCCGGGTAGAACCCGAGCATGTTGCCGATACAAACCATGCGGCGAGGCGGAGCCGATTCGAGGGAAGGCCGTGGAACTGGGCTCGCGCCGACCCGGAGCGATTCCAGATGAGGGATCGCTACCGAGATCCCGGCGGCTCGGAGCAGTGTTCTGCGTGGGAGATTCGGGCGGCGTTTGGTGGAAAGCTTGCGATCCATGGACAAACTCGGCAGGGGAGGGCGGTGGAGACGGGGCCGGTATTCTACATCAACCGCAACCAAGTCCGTTAAATCGCAACCTTGAGTATTGTCCGCATGTAAGTAAGCAACGCGAGATCAATTACTCGAGGTCGGTCAGGGGTGAAGGTTGAAGAACGATTATTGATTGCCAGGGGCGATTTTTGAAATCGAATTGCTTAAGGCTTCAACGATGGAGGACGCGTCGTTCAAGTCTGCTGATTGGAAGACCTGTTTGAAGGCGGTTACCGCGTAGGAATTCTTCTTGCGTGGTGGTTTGATTAGCATGACAACCGTTTCGCCCTCCTCGACAAACCCGAGCCTCTGTTTGGCTCTTCCTCCGGGTTCCGGTACCCGCTTCATCAAGCCGATCGAAAGGTTGTCTATCTCTGCTTGCTTGGCAATCGACCTTATGTCGTCGAGCATCGTTTCAAACTCATTTTCTGACGGTGTCGGATCGTTCTCGTGACTTACAAAGACGAACGACCATTTCAAATCGGACCTGCCCTCGAGAAAGGTGTCCACTTCCTTAAGCATCTCAACGACATTCGGAGTCAGATTTCGAGTGAAGATGGCGACCTTTGCATGTTGGCGATTTTTGAGAACCGGGCAGGCCGATCGCGCACCGCCTTCAGCCCAACGTCCGGTCGCAAAAACGGCTACTGCACTGTATGGCGTCCTCGCCCCGACGGCGTCATCCTTCGTGTTCAAGTCTTGGCCGTAAGACTGCAGCAGTGACTTCAACTCTTCAATGAAGTTGTTGTCGGTGCCTTCGGTGACCCTGACGGTGGCTTGCAAGTAATGATTGTTTGCGACCAAGTCTTGGTAGATCACATGTTCGACAAATTCTTCTCGAACCGTCGCTCCTTCGGCCCTCGGTAGCTTCTTGCTGGTCCCTTTCGAAATGGAAATGTCACACCAAACGCCCCCGCCTTTTCGTGGCCCACGAACCACAACCAGCGGTGGTTCCATCGGCGCAGGTACTTTTGCGATTGCTCTCGCGAGATAGAGTTGGGTCGCATCTTCGAAGTGAATCTTGTGTCCGTATGCCAAGAAAGAAGCGTTTGGGAAGTGTCTTTTGACGACGTCGATCACCGACTTCTCGCCAGTGAGTGGTTTCAACATCGGATCAAGTTTGACCGTCGAGAACGCGTCCTCCGCTTTGGCGGGCGGGTTCGCGATAGAACAACTCGTCCAAACGGCAAAGAACGCGACAAGCAAACGTGAGTTCACCATGATCTCTGAATTCCCAATCGTTGCGGTAGTATGTCGTCCAGCTTAAGACTTTAGCGCGGTGATTCTGTTGAGACAAGGAATTCCGTCTGCAGTGACGCCATCGGTGGTTCCGCTATAGGTTGTCTCGGTGTTTTTGGTGGCAAGACTTGCAGGATCGTTTGAGGGCCTGCAGGGTCGATTCCCAGTGTTCCGGTTGGGCCGCATCGGTTGATTTTCGTAACCCGGCGACCACGTCTCTTGCTTGACTCAATTCCGCTCGGTAGCCGGAGGCGCGATCCCGTTTTGATTTTTCCGCGTGCGGATCGATCCGAAGCAACTCGTTGAACTGCTCTTCCAGCAGCAGTAACACGTGTTCACGTGAAGCGGTTGTGCGTTTGGAGCTTCTCAGTGATTCGTAGAGTCGATCGATCTCGACCATTCGGGCAGCAGTGTCGGGCACGCTTGCTTGTTCCGGCAATTCCAAGGGTTTTGTCAATAACTCTTCTTTAGAGACGACGGTCGCGTTTTCGACGGCTGCGAACAGGCCACGGTATTGCCGTGAGGTTCCCGCGAGTTGCAGAAGCGTTTTTCCTTGCTCGGTCGTCAGACGCCCCGCCGTGATACAGCCCGCTGCTGCGGCGGCGGGCGCGCGATGCCGGCCGTGATGACAATGGATGTAGACTTTTTGGTCGGATTGTTGGATGAGCGCAGCGAGGGTGCGAATCTGTTCAGGACTCGGGCCCGAGTAGCCGATCGGAAGATGGACATACCGCAGTCCGTGTTGCTTGGCGAGCGACACTTGGGGGATCGAGTGATCGACACTCACGACCGTCTCGCAGCCACGCTTCGCGAGCAACGCAAAGGCCTCGGCGCCATCCGGGGTTCCGCCGACGAGAACGGCTTCATCCACTTCAATGGCGTTGGGTAAACTCTCCAGCTTTAGCTTTGTGAGACCGGTCGAGGGACGTCTGGGTTGATCCGCGAGAGCCGATGGAAGGACTGCGTGCACGCTGATCGACACCACGAGTAATGCCAAAACCGTTCGTATTGTGACGCAGTCGAATCGGAACAAGTCATTAGCTTTCACGATCAAGCAACTCGCCAATCTCGAGAAGATGAACTTGTCGGCCGCCGTCATGTGGACTGTCGATCGTGACCCGGCGACCGTCATTGCTACTTCTTGGATGCGTGTCGCACCTCCATTCGCCACGATATTGTTTGGGTGAGGGGAAATGGCCGAGGTCAAAGCGTCGTCCGCTCGGCACGTGGTAGAGGAACACCGTTTGACGCCTGGTTTTTCCGTCGGGATACGTGTCGTTCAAGATCCAGTCTTGGTAGGGCGCCGGCAGATACGTGTTGTGACCATTGCGTGGCATCTTGTCCGCTCCGACGGCGCTTACCTTTGTGGTTTGGTCCACGAAGTCATAAAAGCCAAATGGCTTTCCGAGTGGCCGAGTCCACATCGTGACGACCGACTCCTCTTTCCAAATGAAGTGCGACGTGTGACCGGATGGATCGAGAACGTACCGCTGGGAACCGTCCACATTGGCGGTCAGCATCCGGGTGACGAAGTTGCCTTTGAAGGCCAGCGTCTTGGGGTCGAACGATGGCCGGTATCGATGTAAGACAATGAAGCGTTTTGAGTCGGGACTGACCAGCAGATGGTTGAAGTAGTGCCAAGCGGAATCTGGAACGCGTAATTGGCTGTCTCCGATTCCCCACGCGATGGCGGCGGCATCGGCGAGAGAAAGAATCAGTTCGGATTTGCCGGTGGCAAGATCGACTTTCCAAACTCCCGAGTCCTCCGGAGCCGGATCCGCCACGTCTGGATCGGCGAGTCCGTCGTAGCCGTAGCCGGGACGAAGGTTGTCGATCCGGCGAAAGTCGGCGGAGAGCCCAAAGGTGCCGTCCGGAGATATCGTATAAATCGGCTTTGGCAATGTCCGCGTCGTTCCATCTTTGAGCGACCGGATGCGGCACACAAACGCGTCACCTTCGCGGTCGTTCCAGAGAACTTCATCGGTTTCACCGATCCACTGGAGCATGCAGCCCTGCTGCCAGCCCCACGCGTGACTGGAACCGATTTCGTGCCAGCGGTCTCCGTCTGCGGTGTCGATGTACCCGACGTTGATGGAATCATCCGCCGCGGGGGAGCGCCCTTCGAACGCAACCTGGTTGGCGAGGACTCGCGTGTTCTTCGCATCGAACTCCCGTTTGTCGTAGTACCCGAACCAGTGATGGTTCGGTCCACGCGTCAATGGTCGATGCGGAACAAACGTTTCCAGCGGCCCCGTTTCGGCAGCCCTTGTTTCGGCAGCCCTCGTCTTGGCAGCTTCGACGGGTTGTTGCTGCAAAGTGGCTGCGCAAGTTGCACCGGCTACCATGCCGAACTTTCGACGTGAAAGCTTCATTGGTGTTTACCCATAGATCGATGGCATGGTGATGCCAAGTAGCCTTGCGTAAACCAAGACGTGTGCGCGGTGGTGGGCAATGTGATTGGCCACGTACATTTGGTAGATCATAAAACGCGGATGCGTCAGCAGGATTTGTCCGCCCGCTTTCAAGCTCCAGTCGGCTTCGTAAGTTTCCGGGTCGGATTGATCGATCGCTTCAAGTGCGCTCGCGAGGTTGTCGTCCAGGATTTTTAACGCCTCGGCGACCGATGCAACTTCGTGCGTGGAATGAGGCGGTCCGTCAACGGGAGCCACGTCAAAGGAGCTCTCGTTCAAAATCATGTTCACCCACGACGGAATGTCGGCCAGATGGCTGATGTTCCATTTGAGCGAACGCATTCCTTCCGAAGCAACGTGATCGAGCTGCGCGTCAGGAATCTCTTGGATCACCGATCGGGTGAGCGTGATCTCGTGAGTCAAGGACTGCTTCATCAACGACCGAAGATTCATTGCTGCTCCAAATGGGGTTTTTGAGGGAACGGTAGAAGCGATTTCGATGTTCTGTGATGAAAACGTGCCAAGAAGCTTCAGCATTCCGCGAACGATGTCGGGGCACGACATCATAGCAGATGGAGCCTCGAAGACAGATTGCTTGCTGGATTCCCCATCGGAGTGACCGGGTGGGATAGATTAGAACTCCGGTTGCGTCACGCCTGTCGCCTCGCGCCCCGTAAAAGCCGCGAACGGACCGTTTTTTGCGGAGCCCAACGCGACTGTTCCCGAACAAGAGATGATCGAGTACCCATGAGTTCTTCTGGCGGTTCGTTTTTGCCAAAACTCTCGCTCCTGCAGCTGATCGGTCTGGTGACGGTTTGCGCGATGGCGATGGGAATTGTCCAGCAGGCGGTCATGTATCGACACACTTGGGCGGTGCTGGGCAGCGTGGTCGTGTTCGCGGCTTGCTTGCCGGCGGTCCTTTGGATGGTGACGTACACGATTGCTCATGTGTTATCTGCCGCCGGTGGAGCGGTGCTTCGCGAAGAGGCGTTGATCGAATACCAACCGACGACGCGGATGCCGGGCGAGCTTTCGCAAGAGGAGGCTTCGTCGGTCTCGAGCGAGACGGAATCATGAGCCATCGACCGAAGGACACGCCGCTCGTTCATTTTGCACTGAGGCGGCGCGGCGTGTTGCCGACAAGTCTCGCCAGGACGGCGATCGTGTGTGGGTTGATCGCGACCGTCTTCGTCGCGGCAGTCAGTACACGCGCCGCAGCGGAAGAAATCAAACTCGGTTCGGTGCTAGGGAGTGTCACCAAAGCGGGGTTCACCATGGACCTCTACGCACCGCGTCTGAGTCAGGAAGGCTACCGGCCACTGCGTTTGAGTTTTCGGTCGGCAGGGCAGGGCTTTCAGCGAGAACGAAACTTGGTCGTCCAACTGCGGCCGATATCGACGTACACGACCGACATCGATTACGTCTACGAGTTTCCGGTTCGATTGCCGGAAGGAAAAAAACAGTTCGATCAAGAGGTCCTCGTACCGCAGTACTATCGCTGGGAGCAATGCCGTGTTCGACTGATCGAGGGTGGCAGACGGATCGGCAAGAACGACTCCATCATGCAGATGACCACTGCGGTCCAGGATCAAGGGCAATCCATGTCGCTTGGTATCTTGCTTTCCGGCGGATCGGGCAGTGGGTCTGCGAGTGCGACGGCGGATCTTTTTCCGGATCTTCGTTCCTTCGTGACGGTGTTTGGCGACGATCAGATTCAACAAACCATGAAAGAGCCCCGTTTGGACTCTCGTCGGGCTCGAACGATGGCGACGACGCTGACGACGGGGACCGTACGCTGTCGGATTCTGGATGCGAGCCGTGCGTCATCGGACTGGTTGGCATACAGTCAACTGGATGTCTTGTTGGTTCCCTATGCATTGGTCGAACGCATGGAGCAGACACAGCCTCTCGCTGTGGAGGCGATCCTTCGTTGGGTTTCATCCGGAGGGCAACTTTGGACGTACGGTTCATCGCGCCAGACGAATCCCGCAGGCACGAGTCTCATCGAAGAACTTTGCCAACTCGATCCCAATGACCCTGCCAATCTTACGATTCAAGCGATCACGCCGAAGCGACTTCCGGACGTCATGAAGCTCGGGGAGTCCAACCGTGCATCGACACTGAGATATCAGCCCTACAACGGTTCGTTCTATCAAGACTCGTTTCAGAACGGGACTTTACGGCGAAGGGTCTTTGACAAACTGGTGAAGTCGAAACATCCGGTGGCGGACATGGTCTCCGTTAAGGAACTTCGCGACGCATTCGGTTATCGCCGCTACGGGATGGGCGGAGTACTAAGACTCGCCGCCGAGGATCCTTTTCCAGGTTCTTACCAGCTTTGGTATTCCATTCGCACGACCACCCTGCCTCGGTCGTGGTCCGAACGTCAGGGTGCCGACTTTGCCAACGGAAATGAAAGCTGCTGGTGGTGGATGATGGCGACCGTGGGGCGTCCCCCCGTGACGGCCTTCATGGTCAGCAATGCACTCTTCGGGATCGTGATGGGACCGCTGCTTTATTTTTGGCTCCGGCGCCGCAAACGGTTGTTCCTGCTGTTTTTCTTGGCACCCGTTTTGGGTTTGATGACAACGCTTGGATTATTCGGATACGCGTTTTTCTCCGATGGGCTTTCCACGCGGGCCCGTGTTCGGCAATTGAGTTGGTACGACGGTCTGTCCATCCGCGGTGACGGGCAAGCCCCCATGATGGATCAAACACGGCACACTTATTACACGGTCTTGGGCGAGAAAGACGGGTTGCGTTTTAACCGTGACACGATGGTTCTGCCCGTGTCGTGGAATGGCATTCACGGTAACTTTCGAGCCAACAGCTCCAACGAGCCGATTCGAAGCATCATTCGGCAACGCGAGTCCGCTCAACAATTCTCCGGCAGCTTTCTCAAGACACGGACCCAGTCACAATTCCTGACCGTTCGGCCGAGTCTGGCGAAGCCACCGATCACCATCCAGGCAGCAGGGGATGGAAAAACGGTCACCAATCAGTTGGATCATCCGATCCGGCAGCTTGCGTTTCGCGATGATGGAAGTTTCTGGATCGCGGAGTCGGTTGGCGTCGGGGAGACCGTTCCGCTCGAGCAACGGCAAGGCAAGCCCAATTCGTTTCAAGCGTTCAGTCAAGATATTTTGCAACCGAAACCCAGCGGGTATATCGACCGCATGCAATCCGCTCCTCAGCTCAGTGATCTCACCGACGTCGAAAGTCGTTTTGCGAGTTGGCTGCAAAGAACGATGCCGGGCGACTTCTTGATCGTGACGGAGGTCGATGAGTCGGACTTCGCGCTACCGGATTGTCGCCGGGAAGACTGCGTGCGATTGATCGGAGGGAAACTCAAGTGATTCAGTCAACCGCATCCGCGGATTCCAATTCTGAGCCGAAGCCGCTGGTCGCGCCCGCGACGCCTTGGCAGGGGCCGATGATTGAGCTTCAAAATTTGACCCGCATTTTCGGTTCGACGAAGGCCGTTGATGGCGTTTCGTTCATGGTTCCGCGAGGAAGTGTGTTCGGTTACATCGGACCCAACGGAGCCGGGAAAACGACCAGCATGCGAATTCTGGCGACGTTGGAATTGCCGACCGACGGGGATGCCTTCGTCGAAGGCCTTTCGTCGTCCAATGATCCCGACCGAGTGCGTACGCGTCTCGGGTTCATGCCGGATGCGTTTGGCACCTATGGGAACACCAACTGCATTGAGTACCTCGATTTTTTTGCACGCTCCAGTGGGCTGATCGGACGGGAAAGGACGCGGCGACTTCGCTGGGTGATCGATTTCACCGGACTGCGTCCGTTGGCGGAAAAGCCGATCACCGGATTGAGCAAGGGGATGCGGCAGCGGCTGTGCCTGGGACGCTCGCTATTGCATGATCCCTCCGTGTTGATCTTGGATGAACCGGCCGCCGGGTTGGATCCCCGAGCACGGATCGAACTGCGGCACATCATCCGTTCGCTGGCGGCCGACGGAAAGACGATCCTGATCAGTAGTCACATTCTCAGCGAACTCGCGGAAATGTGTGACCGAGTCGGCATCATTGAACAGGGGCGATTGCTGGCCAACGACACGGTTGCGGGGCTGCGGAAAACGTCCAATCGTCAGGTCGACATCGCGGTCAAAATTGACGGAGAGGTCGAGCGAGCGAGGCAGATTCTCGAGGGGCTCGACTTTGTCAGTGAAGTTGTCACCAAAGTCGACGTGATTTCACTGCGAATCAACGGCGGGAAAGATCGACAAGTCGAGACGCTGCAACATCTCTGTCAATCCGACGTGCGAGTCCTGGAGTATCGTGTGGTCGATGAGAGTTTGGAAGATTTGTTCCTCAAAGTGACTTCGGGGAACGTGCAATGAATGAGTTCGGAACCGGTACACCGGCCGAGGATGATGCGTCAGTTAGAAGTGAGGTATCGGGTGCAAATGATGCCTCCGATGCCGATGCCGTTGCGATCGCTTCAGAAGCGTTGTCGCTTGGCGGGAGTGATGGCACCCAGGACTACCCCGAGATCGCGCTCGATTCGGATGACACGGGACTCGGGGGGCGTCTGGATCAGTGGATCCAACGGGCGACCCACTGGTTCAATCCGATTTTGATCAAGGAAGCTCGGCAATCACTCAAGAGTCGTCAGTTCTTGGTCACCTATTTCTGCTTGTTGGTGGCATCCTGTGCTTGGACGGTTCTGGGAGTCGTCTTCAATGCTCCCGAGATCTACTTCATCCCACACGGTGAAGAACTTCTCGGCGGATACTATCTGATCCTCGCGGTTTCGACGCTGGCCTTTGTTCCATTGGTTGCCTTTCGTTCGCTCGCGGCCGAGCTCGATGAGGGAACGTATGAAATGCTCGCGATCACCCGGTTAACGGCTTGGCGGATCGTTGCCGGGAAAATGAACAGCGCGATTCTCCAAGTGTTGATCTACCTTTCGGCGATCGTGCCCTGTTTGGCGTTTTGTTATTTGCTCCGCGGCATCAGTCTCCCAGCCATCGTGTTGACGGTCATCTTTGTCCTGACTGCCTCCGTGTTATTAGCCTCTTTTGCGCTGATGCTTTCCACGGTGGCGATGGGGCGTTCCAGTCAGACCTTTTTGCTCGTGGGGCTTGTCGCAGTCATTGTCTTTTGTCTGTTTGTCTGCAGTGGATTCGTTTTCAATGTGGTTTTCAGTGACGATCTGGGCGGTGAATGGCTGGTGCTCGTGCTCGCACTCGTGATGGCGGCGTCGTTTGTGGTCTTGTTTCTCGCCGCTGCCGCGGCACGAATCGCTCCGATCACCGAGAACAGGTCGACACGAATGCGAGCGATCATGTTCGTCCAGCAAGTGATTTGGGTGACGCTGTTCAGCTATCTCTCTTGGTCGTCGGGAGAAACGGAGTATCTCAACGTCGGCATGATTTTTATGGTCCTGTACTGGTTGCTCATCGGCGTGCTGATTTGTGGTGAGTCCTGGGAACTCAGTCCACGCGTGAGACGCGACTTGCCAAAGTCCTACTCGGCGCGAATGTTGCTCACCTGGTGGATGCCCGGACCGGGAACGGGATTTATGTTTGTGATTTCAACGGCGCTGGCCGGATTCATCTTGCTGGCATTATTTGCCACCTGTCAGCAAGTGGCTGGGCCGGAAGGCGTTAGCAACAACCGGACGTGGCCCGGATTGTTTGCATTTCTCTCGGTCGGCTACCTGGCCGGATACCTGGGGCTGGTTCGGCTGGTTTCTTTGCCTTTCCAGAAACGTTGGGGTTCGTCGTTCATTCCGCCTCTGATCGCATGCATCTTGTTTGTTTTTCTGGGAACGGCTGGGCCGGCGATGGTGGATGTATTGGTGCGGGGCAGAGTGGGTTCAGGCGCGTCACCGCTGCACGCCTCCAACTTCATTTGGATGTGGGGCGAGAGTTTCAATCGCGGCGGGATCGGCGGGGAGATCGTGCTGTTGGTTTTCGCCGTGGGGATGCTGATCCTCCTGATCAATGCCGGGCTGCTGGTTCGAGAGTTCCGGATGAGGCGTTCCGAAACGCCACACCGCGTGAGCGAGGCCGGCTGAGTTCTGGGTGCCAATCGCGCGCAGATTTGCGAGGCTCTGTTGGGACAGTGCTCGTCGATGGCGTTCGTCGATATTGCTCGCCGTTTTCGGGAGTCGTCCCAAAGTGTCCCGTTAGCGGCGTCAGATCCCGACGATGCGTTAGGTTTTTCGAGCCGAAATCACGGCGCCGACGCCGAAAACGACCGCGAAGCCAAAAGCGATGGCTGAGTTTCGGCCCCATTGAGCCTTTTCGTTGTTCTCGATCTGGTAGTTGTAGGGCATGACGAGATCAAGTGAGTTCTCTTCCATGTTCTCAAAATGGACGATCATTGTTGCGGCATCCGCGTTCTCGTACATCGTTTCGATCTCCTCCAAATGTCTCTCCGTGGTCATCTCGGATCCCGTTGTCACCCAGCGAATTCCGTTGTATCCGCCGATGATCAGCGTCATGAGCGCGAGTAAAGTCAGGCCGACGAAGCTGATCGTCATTGCGACCGACCTCGTGGATTCGGGGCGCTCACCGGCAACTTCCTCGGAGGGGGCGTCGATACGGGGTAGCTGACGCAGCTCGCCGAGCTTCGGGACGGCGACTGGTTGTTGGCATTGGGGACAGGAAAGCGTATCACCGGCCTGAGCTGGGGTGACCATCAGTCCAGTTTGGCAATTTGGGCAAGCTAGTGAATGCATGTGCGCAAGATGAAGATAATTTGAAGGCCCAGACGCTGGACCGGGACATCGGATGGATTAAAATCAGGAACGTACTCGACCACGCCACTTTACCTCCCGCTCCCGTGCTGTCTTCCCGTCGTCGCCCCACCCAGGTGGGACGGTAACGCGTGACTTGCGCCGGACATCTCCGATGACCCGCGGACCGATAGCGAACTGAATTCGTTCGTCTCTGCACCCAACATGATGTAGGGGTGTGATCCACTGACGTGTCGTGAAGACGTCGGGTACAGCCATGATGGCAAGTTCTTACCAATTGCGGGTGAGAATACTTCGGTTCAACCAAAGTCGATCGCGGATTCCTTTCCTGATTTTTTATTTTCGTGGCGTTCACGATGATTCGCTTTACGCGAAACAGGATGCCACAGTTCGACGTGGTGCTCGAAGTCGTCTCGAACTCGCTGAATCGTGCAGTGCACGAGTGGTGGAATTTGATGTGAAGTCAGTGGAGCCCGATGAAGAGCGTGGTTTCCAATTTTTGGAGAGCACGGAGTTTGGAGGAGCAGGAAGCGAACGGATGGGGAAGCATCGCACGGGATGAATCACCAACACACAGATCACGCGTGACAAACGTGTTCTCTGCGACGAGGCGTCGCGGAGGACTGCGCCGTGGTCGCTAAAGTCAACCGAGTGCAACCGATCCGGACAAGTAGAAAGTTTTTCCAAATAACGTCAGACCAGCGGATGATTCCTGGGGAGTGGTAGAGTTTTCAACGCAACGAAGAAAGCATGCCGCAAAACCACCCAGGCGGAATCTGCAACCAATTGCTTCGCCAGCCATCGAAGCATCATCGGTGCCCAACTAGGCTTTATTCCCAACAACCAGAACAGTTCCTCTCGGAGTTATAGTTTTGTTCGATACCCTCTTGGACGAGTTTGAAGACGTCGCAGCACAGTCGGCCGAGGCTGTCACTGGCGGTTTCCGAAAGCTTCCCGTCGATGAGAATGAGGAAGATTCCGGTGTCGCCGCGTCGTCGCAAGTCGCCGAAGGCGAAGTCCAGCTGGACAGTCCTGATGAGTTGCTGGCCGAAGAGGCGGAAACTTGGTCCGATGATCCGGTGCGCATGTACCTGACTCAAATGGGCGAGATTCCTCTTTTGACCCGCCGTCAGGAAATTGAATTGGCCAAGCGGATTGAAGAGACCCGCCGCCGGTTCCGCACCAAGCTGCTTGAGAATCACTACGTCCTCGTCGAGGCCTACAAAACCTTGAAAAAGGTTTACCGTGGGCAATTGCCGTTTGACCGTACCGTTCAGGTCTCCGTGACCGATCGGCTTGAGAAAGAGCAGATCATCGGGCGTTTGCCGCACAACCTGCTGACACTGCAGACATTGCTGAAGCGAAATAAGCACGACTGGAAGGTCGCGCTCAGTAAGAGCGCTTCCAAGCGTCGTCGTGCCGAAGCTTGGCGGGCCCTTGCCCGACGTCGGCGCCGAGCGGTGCGATTGATCGAGGAGCTCGGTCTGCGAATGCAGCGAATCGAAACACGCATCGATCTGTTGGATAAATTCAGTCATCGGCTGGTCGAAATCGACGGGTTGATCAAGGACCAACGTCGGACCAAGCACGGTCGCGAGACGCGTGATGCGTTGTTGCATGAGCGGCGTCAAATTTTGACCGCCTGCCAAGAAACGCCGACGTCGCTGCGCAATCGCGTCAAAATGCTCAAGCGAGTCTACGCCGAATACCAGCAGGCCAAGCGTGAGCTGAGCGAAGGTAACTTGCGACTGGTGGTTTCGATTGCCAAGAAGTACCGCAACCGTGGCCTGTCGTTCTTGGATCTGATCCAAGAAGGCAATGCCGGTTTGATGCGAGCGGTTGACAAGTTTGAGTACCGTCGTGGTTTCAAATTCTGCACGTACGCGACGTGGTGGATTCGCCAAGCGATCACACGTGCGGTCGCGGACCAAAGCCGAACCATTCGAATTCCGGTCCACATGGTCGAGACCATGAGCCGAGTCCGAAATGTCGCACGGCAGTTGCTGCAAGAATTGGGACGCGAGCCGACGATTGAAGAGACCGCACGCCGCGCCGACGTCACCGTCGAGGAAGCTCGGCGAGTGCTAACGATGAGCCGTTTCCCGATTTCGCTCGATCGACCGGTCGGCAACAGCGAAGACAGTCAATTCGGTGATTTGTTGCCCGATGGTACGGCGGAAAGCCCACAGATCGGCGCCACGCAGGAGATGCTCCGTGACCGAATCACGAACGTGCTGAAGTCGCTTTCGTACCGTGAGCGTGAGATCATCAAGCTGCGATACGGACTGGGTGACGGGTACAGCTACACGTTGGAAGAGGTCGGGCACATCTTCAAAGTGACTCGCGAGCGGATTCGGCAAATTGAAGCGAAAGCGGTTCGTAAACTGCAGCAGCCCAGCCGTAGCCAAGACTTGGTCGGTTTCCTGGACTAATTGACGTCTCGGATCGGCTGACAAAATGGATGGGCGGCGATACCTTTGGGTCGCCGCCCATTTTTCGTAGCCGCACCCGTCAGACACTTCGCCATGCCGACCGTCGCTGAAATTCTCGCCCGTGGCTGGAAGCTGCACCAAGAGGGGGCCGTTGACGACGCGTTTCGAATTTACGAACACGTCATTGCGCAGGCACCCGCTAACCCGGAAGCTTACGTTTATCGCGGCATCGCGGAATTCGATCGGCGACGCTACGCCGATTCGGTCGCCTCCTATCGAAAGGCGATTTCACTTCGAGAGTCTTTCCCGATTGCGTGGAACAATCTGGGCAACTCGCTGCGGATGATGGGGGAACGCGAGGAGAGTGACGCCTGTTTCGAAGAGGCGCTGAAGCTCGATTCCAATTACTTGTCGGCCTACAAGAACCGCGGCACCCTGTGGGTTTGGTCGGGCGAGATCGAACGCGGTTTGCAGTGGTACCGTCGGGGATTGGAGATCGCACCTCAGGATCCCGAGCTGCATCGCAACCTGGGCGTGATTTACTTGCTTCAGGGTGAATTCGCCGATGGTTGGCCGGAGTATCGTTGGCGCTGGCGGATGCCCGGCATGGTGCGTCCTCCGTCCGCGGCGCCCCTTTGGGAAGGCCAATCGATTTCGGGACGATCGATACTGCTTTATCCCGAACAAGGCCGCGGAGACGAAATTCACTTCATTCGCATGGCAACCCTGCTGGCAGAGCAGGGTGCCCGAGTGGTGGTTCAGGTGGATCAGTCCATGATCCCCCTGTTTACTTCGGTTCGCGGGATTCAGTCGCTTTTGCCTCTCGGCAGCCCCGCACCGCCGACGGACTACCAGGCATCCTTCTTTGACGCCGTTGACGCGTGGTTTCAGTCCTATCGAGAGATGCCTTACGGAGCGTCATCGTTCTCTGATTACAACTCACATCGCGGTTATCTGACGGTTTCGGATGCGTTGGTGAGATACTGGACGGCTTGGCTGGAGAAACGTCACTTGGGTGCCGGAGAGCGAAAACGCGTCGGGATCGCTTGGCAGGGCAACCCGAATCATCACGCGGATATTTACCGAAGTCTGCCGCTGGAGCACTTTCGTGAGATCGCAACCGACAGCTCGCTTCGATTGATCAGTTTGCAGTTTGGTTTTGGACGTGATCAGCTGTCCGAAGTCGATTTCGGGGAGTCGATTCATCAACTGCCCAGCGACACGGACACGACGGGCGGAGCGTTCACGGATACCGCGGCGGTGATGAAGAACTTGGATCACATCGTAACTTCGGATACATCCCTGGCCCACTTGGCTGGTGCACTCGGTGTCCCGACGACCCTGTTGTTGGGCAAGGTTCCCGATTGGCGATGGCTGGAGACAGGAGACGCGACGCCGTGGTATCCCAGCATTCGACTTGTTCGGCAAGAAACGTTGGGCGACTGGTCGGGGGTCATCACGTCGGCTCACCAGTCGATTCATCGATAGAATCGGTTCGTCATTGACGGCAGTTAAAACTAAGGGAGTGACCTGCTCCCAAAGTCACTGCTCTTCGCTATTCCTTCAATCGCATTTCGATCCCAGCATTCCATGTCCGATCAATCGCTGCCGCCCTACGATTCGTTTCTGTTGGTGTCTTTCGGGGGGCCCGAAGGTCCGGATGATGTGATGCCTTACTTGGAGAACGTGCTTCGGGGCAAGAACGTCCCGCGAGAGCGGATGCTGGAAGTCGCCGAACACTACCAGCATTACGATGGCGTCAGTCCCATCAACGAACAGAACCGTCAATTGCTCGAGGCGATCCGGGCGGAATTCCAAAGTCACGACATCGATCTGCCGCTTTACTGGGGCAATCGAAACTGGAAGCCATACTTTGCCGACACGCTCCGCCAGATGCGCGACGACGGCTGTAAGCGCTCGCTGGCGTTCTTCACCAGCATGTTTAGCTGTTACAGCGGGTGTCGCCAGTACCGCGAGAACCTCATCGAGGCACGAGAGCAAGTCGGTCCCGACGCGCCCCTGGTTGAAAAGGTCCGCATGGGTTTCAACCATCCGGACTTTGTGCAAACCATGTCCGAAAGCGTGACGGCGGCGGTCGATTCACTGGGGGCATCGCCCGAGCAAGCGACCATTTACTTCACCGCACACAGCATTCCGATGTCGATGGCGGACCACTGTGATTACGTCAAGCAACTGACGGAAGCGTCGCGGTTGGTGGCCGAAGCGTCCGGGACACCGAATTGGCGTTTGGTTTACCAGAGTCGCAGCGGCCCACCGCATCAGCCCTGGTTGGAGCCAGATATTTGTGATGCCATCGCAGAGGCCGACGATGCGAAAAAGCTGGATAACCTTGCGATTGTGCCGATCGGGTTTGTCAGCGATCACATGGAAGTCATGTATGACTTGGACGATGAAGCGGCGACGCTGTGCAAGGAACGCTCGATCAACATGCGGCGGGCCGCCACGGCGGGGCTGCACGGGAAATTTGTTTCCATGATTCGTAAGTTGGTGGAAGAACGTCTTGGCAGCCGAGCGGCGAAGGATGCCGTGGGAGCACTGGGCGCGTGGCACGATGTGTGTCCGGCAGATTGTTGCCAGTACAAGCCGCAGCGTCCGCCGGGTCGCCCGTCCGGGAGTCCCTCGGGGCGTCCGCCGGCGAATGCCCGCTAGTTCACGCTGTGCGAGGCGGTTTGAGGCCGTGAAACACGAAAAACTTGTTCCACGGAGTTGAATCTGCTGGACCACGCCCGGTGGACACTCCTATCATCTAGTACCCACAGGAGAGTCTTTTGCGTCGCCCGCCGTTGGTTCAGTCGAGACGATGGTTCTGGAATTTCTAAGTGATCCGGCCGTGAAGGCTGGCATTGCACTGCTGATTTTGATCATCGTGTCTGCTGCCGCATTTTTCCTTTTGGCAAGGTTGCGCGACTACACTGACGGGGACCGGGAAACGACCTCAGACTGCCTTTTAAACTTGGAAGAAATGCGTTTGAAAGGTGACATCAGCGAGGAGGAATTCCGAACACTAAAGGCAGCATCGCGTGCAGTTGACGGCGGCGAGGCTTCCACGCAACTTTCGGAAACGCAGTCTTCGTTGTCTGACGCTTCCGACGGATGCGAACACTCGTCGTCACAGCGGTGATCCAAGAAGGATCACTGATTCAGAGATCGCCGGGATGCGACCCCTTCCGCAGTTGGCCCTCCCATATCCACTGGGCAAATCGGCTTCGGAAAACTTTACCCCACTCAAGTCACCACACCAGGGTTCAAGCATCCGTTTAGGACGAGCATTCTGAGAGCGCCTCCCGCCCGACCTGATTTCGATCAGCAACGGCAACGCGATCAGAAAGTTTGCTTGGGCTGTGGGCCGAACCGTTTGACGTCAGTCAGGATGGAGATGCGAGCTCGACAGGAGGCGTGATTCTTTCACGCGGTCGAACTCGGCAGCCAGCTTGGCTGACTTACAAGGAGTCGTTTATGGCCGTCAAGGATAACAACAACACCACCCGCGGTGGTTCTACGAACAAGAAGAACGCTTTCTGTTCCTTCTGTCGAAAGAGCTACCGCGATGTCGGCCCATTGGTGGAAGGCCCCGGCGATGTCTACATCTGTGCGGAGTGTATCGAACTCTGTCAGTCAATCCTGGAACAGGAAGAACGACGACGCGGTCCCGGCAAGCAACTCTTCAGCGACATCCCCGCACCTCGCGAGATCGTTGAGCACCTCGATCAATACGTCATCGGGCAGAACGCCGCCAAGCGAGTGCTGGCGGTTGCCGTCCACAATCACTACAAGCGATTGACCAGCGATTGGGATGGAAACGGCGACGTCGAAATCGAGAAGAGCAACATTCTGCTTTGCGGACCAACCGGTAGCGGAAAGACGCTCTTGGCGCGATCGCTCGCACGGATGTTGGATGTTCCCTTTGCGATTGGTGATGCCACCACGCTGACGGAAGCAGGTTACGTTGGCGAAGACGTCGAGAACTTGTTGCTCAAATTGTTGCACGCCGCCGACTTTGATGTCGAAGCGGCTCAGCGTGGTATTCTCTACATCGACGAAGTCGACAAGATCGGCAAGACAGGCGGTAACGTCTCCATCACACGTGATGTCTCCGGTGAAGGCGTCCAGCAAAGCTTGTTGAAGATGCTGGAAGGGACCGTTGCCAACGTTCCACCACAGGGCGGACGCAAGCATCCCGAGCAGCAGTACATCCAGCTCGACACGACCAATATCCTATTCATCGTCGGCGGAACCTTTGTCGGCATCGAGGACATCATTCGCGATCGCCTCGGGCACAAGACGTTGGGCTTTGGTGACACGACGACCATGCGGAACGAACAGTCGCACAGCGAGTTGCTTGCGGAAGTTCAGGTCGAGGATGTCATGCACTTCGGATTGATTCCCGAGTTGGTCGGACGACTGCCCGTGGTCAGCTACTTGCAAGAACTCGATGAGGCCGGTTTGGTTCAAGTCCTCAAAGAGCCCAAGAACGCCGTGACCAAGCAGTTCCAAGCGTTGTTCGCCATGGAAAACTGCGAACTCAACTTCACCGACGGTGCCTTGCATCAGATCGCACGCCGAGCACTCAATAAGGGTGTCGGGGCACGCGGTCTTCGCGGGATCTTGGAAGAAGTGATGCTCGACATCATGTACGAGTTGCCCGACCAAGAGGAAGGCAAGGTCTACACGATCGACGAAGATGTGGTGGCGGGAACGCAGAAACTGTTCCAAATGCCAACGACCAAGAGTGCCTGATTGATAGGATCTCTTGACAGTTGAGGCCAGCCGGATCGCCGGGTGCGGTAAGACGCACCCGCGGTCTTTGAGGCGGTGGCTCTCAGCCCAACGATTCTCTACATCATGTCCAAGGGGTCGATGTCAATGACGTATTGGACGTCGTCTTTCTCGGGAATCTTGAACGTCTTGGTCGCCGTGCGAATCGTCGCTCCCAGTTGCAGCGGATCGACCGCCTGCAGCAGAATGTGAAACCGGTACTTTCCACGAAGCTTGGGCATCGGTGGTGGAGCCGGTCCGAGGATGCGAACTTCCGCACCCAGCTTTTCTTTCGCCGATTCCAATCGTTGTGCAAGTGACGTGGCGGTGCTTTCGGTCACTTCTTCTACCGTACCGCGAATGATCAATCGTGCCACGCTACCGAGCGGCGGATAGTTGAACTTCTTTCGGTTCTTGATTTCCGCTTCGGCAAATGAGTCGTAGTCGTGACGCGACGCCGCTTGAATGGCCATGTGTTCGGGGGTGAACGTCTGAACGATCACGCGTCCACCTCGATCGCCTCGTCCGGTTCGTCCAGCGACTTGCGTGACCAGCTGAAACGTTCGTTCGCCGGCGCGAAAATCGGGGAAGTGCAGGGCGGCATCCGCATTGATCACACCAACGAGCAACACGTTGGGAAAGTCCAGGCCTTTGGCGATCATCTGCGTGCCGAGCAGTAGGTCGAGCTCACCGCTTCGAAATGCGGAGAGCACGCGTTGATGGCTACCGGGGCGACGCATGGTATCACTGTCCATGCGCGCGATACGAGCGTTTGGGAAACGAGCCTTCACTTCCATTTCAAGCTTCTGCGTTCCCAGACCGCCATAACGAATGCCATCGAAACGACACTCGGGACACCAGGGCGGGGTGGCGATGGTGTAGTCGCAGTAATGGCAAACGGCCTTACTGCCATCGCGGTGGTGGGTTAGCGGCATTTCGCAATCGGGGCAGGCAACCACGTGACCGCAGGAAGGGCACTGAATGTTCGTCGCGAAGCCTCTTCGGTTGAGCAGCAGGATGATTTGTCCGCGTTCGGAAAGCGTGGACTCGACCGCCTGATGCAGCGGCCGGCTGATCGCTCCTCCTCCTCGGCTGCGGTCATCACGAATGCGAAGGTCGACCAACTGGACATCGGGCATGGGCCGCTTGCCGACTCGGTTCGGCATCGAAATCAATTCGGCATGCCCGCATTGCGTCGCATACCAAGACTCCAGGGAAGGGGTGGCGCTACCGAGCAGTAGTGGGATCTTGAGCGATTGGGCTCGCGCGAAGGCAACCTTGCGAGCATGGTAGCGGGGCTGGCTGTCCTGTTTAAACGACGCATCGTGTTCTTCGTCCAAGATGATCAAGCCGAGGCGGGGCAGGGGAGCGAAGATTGCGCTGCGTGGACCGACTACGACTTGGACTTCACCCCGACGGATACGCTGCCATTGGAAGTGACGTTCGGCCGGTGTCATTTGGCTATGCAGCACGGCAACGGAAGGGAAACGTCGTTCGAACCGCCCGCGTGTTTGCGGTGTGAGGCTGATTTCGGGAACCAAGACGATCGCCGCGCGGCCGAACTTGACGACATACTCGATCGCTTGGATATAGACTTCCGTTTTCCCGCTCCCGGTGACCCCGTGTAGAAGCAACGTCTTTGCCTTAGCGGAATCGAGTGCCGCTTGGATTCGATCGAACGCGTACTGCTGCTCGTCGGTCAGCGTGTGTGATTCGACCGCTTCGCCATCCGACGCTTGCCAGCGAGTCGTTTGTCCGGACGTGAGTTCACGACGTGTCTCTTCGTTGACAAAGCCCTTTTTGCGCAGGCCATTAATGGGAGACGACGTGCATTCGGCATGGACCATCAATTGCGCCGCCGTCATGGGTTGACCCGCAGCGATCAATAAACGCAGCGCACTCTTTTGTTTGGCAGGTAGCGTCTCGACTTGAGTTTCATCGGATGCCAGGGGTGATGGCGAAAGATAGGTCATTTCACGAGTTCCGGCGTTTTCACGCACACTCGATGGAATCAGCGCGTCAAACACCTGTCCCGCGGGTGATTGGTAGTAGTGGCTCATCCAAGTCACCAATCGAACCAGCGGGGCATCACAGAGTGGTTCACGGTCGAGAACGTCGCTGATTTCGCTCAGCGTCTTGCCGGTCTTGGTGCCCATTTGCGTTTCAATGCACCAGCCGATGGTGGGCCGCTTGCGTCTTGCGAGCGGGACTGCCACTCTCATCCCCGGACGAAGCGTGTCCAGCATTTCGTTTGGAATGCGATAGTCATAGGGCCCATAGGGCGCGTCACGGAAAACGACTTTGGCAACCGCGACTTCTTCCCCGGCCTCCAATTCCCACGGAGGCGGGTCGGTTTCAAAAAGCTGCCCCTGCTGTGTCTCGCCGGCTGCCGAGCGGCCGGTCGCCTCCTTGTCGCTTGACTCGGCACTGTGGGCGGAATCAAAACCGGGTGCCGACAGCGAACCTTCCGGGTCGACGTCGGGCGCATTCTCACGCGACGTTTCTTCGGAGTCGGGCATGGTGGTAATGACGGGAAGCTTGGGGACGGGAAGCTCGGGGACAGTCGGTCCAGAATCAGTCAGCATAAGCAATCCCACACAGAAAGAAACGTGAGTGTATTCCGAGGTTGGCGATGCGTGACGCGATAACCGGTGCTTCGTCAACGCTCAGTTTTGGGGTTGAGCCGCACGGCGCTAGCCGCGGTTGTCCGCGAAAATCGTGGTTCGCGCCAATCGGCTCAATGGCACGAACCCCGACGTCAAGTCTGGACAAAGCATCCCGAAGCGTTTGACACAGGTGGTCCCAGAAAACGGCAGGTCCGTGTTAAAGTGCCGTTGACGTCGAGATCACCGAGTGTTCGGGGAACCTCTAAGCTTCCGAATTGATTGAGAAGGTTGCGGTATGAAGATCGGAATGTTCGGCGGTTCGTTTGATCCCGTCCACCTCGGGCATCTGTGGATCGGAGAAGCCGCCACGGAGCAGTTGGGTCTGGACCGGCTCCATTGGATTCCATCGGCCACCCAGCCTCTAAAACCTGGCGGTGCCATTGCCAGTAACCAAGAACGGTTGGAGATGCTGCAGCTCGCCATTGCCGGCCGAGAGGGACACGTCGCAGACGACCGAGAGCTCAAACGTGGCGGCGTAAGCTACACCTTGGAGACGGTGGACTCACTCGGTGAAGACTATGACGACTGTGAACTTTATTTGATCATCGGAAGCGATTCGCTGGCATCGATGCCAAGGTGGCACCAACCGGAAAAACTCCTTTCTCGCGTCGTGCTATCAGTCGTCCAGCGCGGTGGTGATCCACCGATCGATTTTGGGATTCTCGAAGGTATCGCCAACGAAGAGCGAACAAAGCTGTTTCGCCAAAGCGTGATTCGCATGCCAGTGATCGAACTTTCTAGTAGTGAGATTCGAAGCAGGGCAGGGCAGGGGAGTAGCGTTCGTCACCGAGTCCCACGAGCCGTCGAGGCCTACCTCTGCGCAAACAGTCTCTATCAGAGCCTCGGAGAGTGATCTTGCGCGCGTTGATGAATTATTGTCGTTACCTACGGGCGGTCGGACCGCGACCGCGGAAGAATCGGCGATGAGTCCGCACGCATGACCCAAAATGTTACACTGTATGCCGCGAAGACTCTGTGCCGAGAATGGGACGCGTCGACCAATACAATACCAATTTCAAACATCATGTCTCAGCAATTTGCTTGCTCGTGTGGAACCAAGCTTGCGGTTCAGCCACAACTGGCAGGCAAGAAGGTTCGCTGTCCGAGTTGCCAGCAGGTTCTGACGATGCCTGCGGTCGCGGCTCAACAGCCCGAGAATCCTTTTGCTAACTTGGATTTGCCGAGCAACGCTCCTCAGTTACCTGCCGGACCGACGCCATCCCGGTCGTTCGCCGCAAATCCGTATCAGCCAACGCTCGGAGTTTCCGACGGATTGCCAAGTGGTGAGAACCGATATGAAGTGTTGCGACAGCGACACCTCAAGCAAGAAGCGTCGATTCGATCCATCGGGACGCTTTACTATCTCAATGCTGGATTCTTTGGAATCACCGCGGTGATCTGCCTAATTGGGTTTGCCGCGAGCGCTCAAAACGGACGCGCCGATCCGGCGCTTCTGGTTGTTTCCGTTGTGATTGCCGGGCTTGCGGCGGGGATTTTCGTCGTGGCTCGTGGACTTCGGCAGTTGAAGGATGTCCCGCGCGTTTTTGCCATCCTCTTTTCGGCCCTCGGGCTGTTAGCATTTCCTTTTGGTACCCTCATTAGCGGTTATTTTCTCTATCTCTTGTGTAGCGCCAACGCGAACATCATTTTTTCGGACGAGTATCGTGAGGCGGTTCGCCAGACACCTCACATGAAATACAAGTCGTCGATTGTCGCCTTGATTCTTGTAGCGTTGTTGATCGTCGTTTTGGTAGTTGGTTTCATCGGCGTCTTCGTATCCTTCGCCCCGTAATTGGTTGCACATTCGGGAAACGGATGTAGTTTGTGGATTGACCAGACCACTTGGCCAACGATTCCCTCATCTTTTCACTCCAACTCAAATGAACGAACGCATGCTACGCTTCTGTATCGTTTTCCTGAGCCTTCTTTTTGGTTTCGCGGGCTCGGCAATCGCACAGCGGGCGCGGAGCAATCCTGCCTATGCTCCCGTCGAGGATGTGGATGGGTTGCCGCGGGTGCTATTGCTGGGCGACTCTATCTCCATCGGTTACACGATTCCCGTTCGTGAGGCTCTCGCTGGGATCGCGAACGTGCATCGACCACCGGAGAACTGTTCCTCCACCCGCATCGGCGTCGAGCGACTGGAGGATTGGCTTGGTGACAAGTCATGGGACGTCATTCATTTCAACTTCGGGCTTCACGACTTGAAGCACGTCCTCGGTGACTCGCAGCAATTGGTGGCGATTGATACTGAGGAAAGTCACCAACAGGTATCGACCGAGGAGTACCGTGAGAACCTGGTGCGTCTCGTCGAGAGGCTCAAGAAAACGAATGCCAAGCTGATCTGGTGCAACACCACGCCGGTTCCCCAGGGAGCAAAAGGGCGTCTTCCCGAGTACGTGGGCCAGTACAACTCCGTTGCCGAGGAGGTGATGGCAGCGAATATGATTCCCGTCAACGATCTGAATGCCTTTGCGTCGCAGCGTTTGGCCGAGATTCAACGCAAGGCGAATGTGCATTTTTCGCCAGCCGGATCGAAGGCCTTGGGAAAGCACGTTGCGTCGGTCATCAAGAACGCGTTGCCGGAGTCTCCGCAGCGGTGACGTCTGGTGTGACGCGATCTCGCAACTTCGGGGTGACGCAAGAGCGTCTTCGAGTTTTCGTGTACGTTCTCAAGAAATTTCCGCACGGGACGAACTGCTGGAAGTCGGTTTGTCTACCCTGTGAGCCTGGTGTGGCGCGGCGTTGAAACTCGAGCTTGCAAGCTGAGTGAAAGCCGCCCGAGCAAATCAGTTTTCCATGCACGGGATTTGGGTGGATGAATCGAAACCGAAAAACGGTGAACAGAGCGAGTGGTAAGCGTCGTCTTCGTTGTGAGTCGCTCGAGTCGAGGCGGATGTTAGCTGCGCTGCACGAAGCGGACGTGTTGACGTTCGTCTTGGATTTCAAAGACGATTCTCAGCCCACCACGGTGGATGAGCTAACGAATACCGTGACCAACTTTGACGTCACGGCGTTCGGTTTTTCGGCGAGCGAATTCGAGTCATTGTCGGAATCGATTCTACGCCGCGTACGTGATGATTTCTTTGAGGAATTGGTCGGAACCGCAGCCGGCCCGATCGGCCAAGATTTGGCGATGAATGTGATCTTGGGAGACATTGGCACGCCACCGACAGACCTCAGTGAGTTTTACTTCATTCAGATCGGAACGGGCTTGAGCGGCCCGAACACCTCGGGCGACCTGGGCGTTTCCGTTGCCAGTGGTGTTCGCGATCAAACGGGTGCGGGGCCGCATGCAGGTGTGTCATCCGGTGACGTGATCGGCTCCGTCTTCACCAATGAAATCAACTTGCTCACGCAGCTTACGCCACCGGATGCTCTGACGACGGGGCGACTGAATCGAACTGGGAATGCCATCGCAGGCGTCATCTCCCAGCAGATTGGCAATTCGCTTTCTCTCGAACTTGTCAGCCCTGAAGGCTCCGTTCAGCCTACCGCCGGTGTTCCGCCGTTGATGGCGGATGCATCTTCCGGTTTGGCGAACCTAGCCTTGGTCGCCGATCGGGAATTTTCGATCGTCGGAAACGATCCGGTCGATGCCAGCCTCGTTCGTGAACATGTCCGGCAACTCGCAGACGTGGTCGGCCTGCGTGACATTCCAGCGGGTACCGTGAGTGGAACCGTTTTCAACGACGTGAACCAAGACGGTGTGTTTGATGAATCTGAACGCGGCGTTCGAGATGTCATCGTTTTTGCCGATCTGGACAATGACACAGAACTCGATCGTGACGAGCCGTTTGCGACCACTTCGGCGACAGGCGAATATACGATCACCGGTATCGTTCAAAACGATCCGGTCATACGTCAATTGAGTAATCGTCCGCTCCCGCAAACCGGCGATGAGTCAACGTCAGTGGTGATCACCGAGTTTTCGGAGCAGACACCTGATTTTATCGAGTTGCAAAACGTTTCCGGTGAACCGGTCGATACGACGGGTTGGTTCCTCGTTTCGAGCGATGGTTTCAACAACAGTCTCACACTGAACTCAGCTTCGACCTTCACGTTTTCACTGCCATCGAGTCTGGCTGCGGGCGAACTCTTGACGGTGACCGACGTTGTGACGGACGAGAATTTCTGGGGGACCAATCTGAATTTCGTCACTGCGGCTGGAGGATGGGTTTTACTTGTCGATGACGAAGGCGTTGTTCAGGATTCTTTTTTTGCTGGCTTCAGCGGAGAAGAAATCGCAGACTTCAACGTCACTGCCAATGGCCGGACGTTTACCGCGGACAATATTAAATGGAACGGCGATGGTGTCTCGGTCACAACGTCCGGTACACAGTCCTATCAGCGTGTTGGATTGAGCGACACGAATCGGGCGAATGATTTCGTTCTTCAGGACACTTCCGAGAACGTCACCAATGTTGGTTTGAATACCGAATTTGGAAGGTCACGCGCCGGCCGAGTGGTCGAGGGAGTCGGCGGCAGCGATGTTGCTGCGGTTGACCTGGGTGTGTTTGTTCCAGGGTCGGGTGATCCGGCATTCTTCACCGGACTGATCAGTAACGGAAATCGTGAACTCTATGTGACGGATGGTTCGGCGGACGGCACGTCTTTGGTGCGTGATCTTTCGGGAGCGATTTCGTCCGATCCACAGGAGCTGACATGGTCTGGACAGGAGTTGCTATTCACGGCTGAGACAAACTCCGGCCAACGTGAACTCTACGCAAGCGACGGAACGTTTTCCGGCACGCGTCTCGTACGTGATCTCAGCGGGTCGGTCAGCAGTAACCCGCAGGAGTTGATCGAGTTTGGTGGCACGGTTTTCTTTACGGCGCTTCGAAGTGACGGGCAGCGAGAGTTGTTTCGAAGCGATGGCACGTTTCCAACCACTTCGCTGGTACGAGACCTTTCCGGGACGACCAGCAGCGATCCGCAAGATTTGACGGTGGTCGGTGATCGGTTGTTCTTTACGGCAACGACCAGTAGCGGGCAGCGCGAACTGTTCGTGACCGATGGGACGTTTGCCGGAACGAGTCTTGTTCGTGACCTTTCGGGTGGAACGAGCGCGAGTCCCCAAGGGCTGGTCGAGCTGGGAGGACTGCTCTACTTCAGCGCGCTTCAGTCGAACGGCCAGCGTGAACTGTTTGTCAGCGACGGGACGTTTGCCGGGACCTCTCTCGTAGTCAATGTGAACGGGAATGTCAGCGGAGATCCGGAAGACCTCACGCCGGCCGGCCAAGGGATTTACTTCTCCGCGACCGTGGGTGCCGTCGATCGGGAGCTTTACTTTACCGACGGAACCGCTGAAGGAACGATCCTGGTCACTGACCTGCCGGCAAACGGTAGCCCGTCGGATTTGATGGCGGTCGAGAACACGGTGTACTTCGTCGGACGGCACACCGGTGGAACACGGGAACTGTTTGTGGCGAGCCAAAATGGAACGCAGTCTCGCTTGGTGCGAGACCTTTCGGGTGATGTTTCATCGACGCCGCGATTGTTGACGCCTCTTGGAGATCGACTCGCTTTCACGGCGGTTCGGTCCAACGGGAATCGCGAGCTCCATGTGACCGACGGGACGTTTACCGGAACGAGCCTGGTACGTGACCTTTCGGGTTCGACGGACAGTGAGCCACGTGACTTGGAAGTGGTCGGCGAAAGTGTGGTTTTCGGCGCCGCGCGTGCCTCCGGTGAACGCGAAGTGTTTTTGAGTAACGGAAGTTTTCGCGGTACCATTTTTGTCACCAACTTGAACGGTTCATCCAGCCTCGAGCCGGAGGACTTCACGGCCGCTCCACCGGCAAGTTCGGCGACTCATTCGGCTGGCGGTGCAGCGATTGCCAGTCTGTCGATTCAGGCGAGTTTCGATCCGCTCGATGTCAACCAGGATGGCGACGTCACGGTCCGTGACGCGCTGGCCATCATGAATCTTCTGGCACGCGACCCGGCGAACGGTGAAGGGGAGGGTGATGAGGAGAAGAGCGAGATGGTCGGCGATGTGACGGGTGACGGTTTAGTCTCCCCGCGCGACGCGCTGTTTCTGATCAATCGGTTGGCGCGGCTGCAGAACGCGAGCGTCTTTCCAGTACAGGATCCCGTGGTGTTTGAGGACGGCCCTTCATTGGAGGACGACGATTCAAGCATAGAAACGTGGTTGACCGATCAGGCGATTGAAATGCTGACAAATGAGCTCTAAAAACACTCCTGCAAGACATCAGCATCAAAGCGGTCCTCCAAACCCGAACGCCTACCACCCGGCGAAGCCTTCTCAAAGAAGCCTGATCCGGGATTGACCCCTTTTGGTTCTTTGACCCCTTCGCGTTGCCATCGCATTGGCCCAGCACTGGTGCGAAGTGGGTCGATGCGAATGGAGACGGCCCTCCTTTGCCGAGCCCGAGCGGCGGTTTGGCTACCTCGAACGATCGCACCAACGAAAAACCCGGATGGACCATCTTTGAACGGTTCCTTCCTGCGACCGAAGTCCTCGAAGTGTGCGAGAAGTTTGGCCACCGTTTTCGCGATCGGATTTACCCACCCGTCATCACGTTGTGGAGCCAGAGTATGTTGAAATTTATTATGCTGACCGCAAAGCAGCAAACAAAAGCGAAAGGTAATTCAAATGCACTTAATTTCCTCGGGAATAGGCCTGCTGTTGTTGGCCATGGCTAATCTCACGATCAGTGAAGATCAGTCTGCGTTAGTTGATGCCTATGAGAATGGGTGGAATGGCGAAAGGCGTGTGGTCGAAATGATTAAGGATTACAGTAGTGCCGCCCTTATTCCTCGCGTCGGAAGTGATTTCAAAGGGGATGAAATCTATGATGGTTTTACATTTGGGAGAAGTGAAGGGATCTGGCGTGATGTCACAAACCTGTTGAAAAACGTCTCTCCGGGAGATGTGCCTCAGGAGTTGCACGGGGTAACGATCGCTCTTGGGTCAATTCAAGATGCCCAATCGCTCGCTTTTGCAGTCGTTTGCGATGTTAGGAATATCGAAAAACCAACAAACAGATTTCAAGGAGACTACCTCAAAGGGTTTGCGGCGCTGCAAGAGAAAACAATCCAGGCTCTTAGGGAAGAACGAGATTTTGTCGCTTTTACTTCGATTGTTGAGGCAGGGCTAATAGCTAGGCGTGACGTAAGTGCCGACTGCCAAGAGTTTGAGGTTTTCGCTGGCGCGCTTGAGCGAGCCAATGTGCATCATTTTATCTATCCGTTCAGTGTTCCTGCAGGCGGCCTCGACGAATTCGACATTTTGGTTGGTGAAGCGGATCTCAAGGTGACTGAGAAATGCCTTTTTAATCGATTCAGAAAAGGCTATTTGACGACAGCAGCAAGGATGAGGTTCCTTAATCTTGTGCGAGATGTTGTTTCTTATTTTAGCCGCGCGACAAGGGCTGATCCTGGCAGAACGTGGAAGCGAAGGCACCTACTTGAGCTCTTTATGGCTAGAATACTGAAGTCAGATGATTACACAGCTATTATGGCGACAGTAGCTGCAGTTAGTGACTCAACTCGCACGTGGGAGCGAAGCATGCTCACAGGGTTCGAGGCGATTCCTCAAGCTGTGGATGACCGGCTCGATTTATTGCTCAAGCTCAAGTGCAATTGGGAAGACAGAGGGATTATTTTCCACAAAAAATTTGAAGAGCTTCGGCGAGAAGGGTCTCTTATGGAAGATGCGATCCTACGTGGCTTCGATCGGTAGGGACGAGTTCCTTGTGCTCGGGCGAATCAACGCGGTCAGCGACGGTCTTTCTTTTGGTCAATGCAGATTCGGAATTTGTTTTTCCGAATTCCTTTTCTGGCTCTTCCCCTTTTCTGACTCCGGAGACCTTGCCCGAACCAGAGTACCTCGACGCACCCGGCCCGGCGTTTTAGTGGACAGGATTGACAGGATGAACAAGATGGCGGAGTCATTGCACGCAATTGAACAAGCTCCCACAAGTCGACTCATTGACAGAGATCCTGTCGATCGTGTTCATCCTGTCAGACCCCGGCCCGTCGTTTTAGTTGATCGCCGGTCGATGACGAATACGACGTTTGAAGAACCTTCTCATAAATGGACTCCGTCGACGAGATGAGCTTGCTTGAGCTTGGGGTGATCAACCGGGAAGCGGGGAGAGACCGTCGGGCCAGTCAGTTATTGATCTCCCGTTGCCAAATTTGTCGCTATACTGAACTTCCGTGTAGCGATGAAGGTTGTCTTGTTCGGGCAAGAAAAGGGGAAGGGGGGATTTGTCGGACAAGAAAAGGGGAAAGGGAGGATTTGTCGGATTCAAGCAGGGAGCCTATTTCGTCGCCTTAGAAATCGAATGGGTTGCAACAGGGGAGATCAACCTCCAATTTGGGTGATGTCGGACTGGATCAAGTCGCGAAACACCAAATTCTCGATTTCGACGCGGATTCCCTGTCACCCCGAAGCGTTTCAGCCTTAAAGGGTGTTGTGGCAGCCAAGAGACTCGCCGATTGCTCCGCAATCGTTGCATTGAGGACGCGTCGGTCGACCGAGCGTTCTGTGATGATAAAAGTTGAAAAGGCCGCAGGACATCCTTTCAAAGGGCAACGCGAACAACGGACCTGAAAATGAGTAGTCGACGCAGTCGGAGACGCCTAAAACTTGAACGTCTTTGTGCAAGGCAGCTGATGGCCGCGGATGGTTTTTCCGCCGAATTTGTTCCCTCGAAGGAGTCTTCCACTGCGTTATCTGAGACGAGCGATTGGCGAGAGGCGGGGTCATTCGGCAGGGACCAACAGATCGACTGGCCCGTGTCAAGCGATTCACACCCGCTGCCGAATATCGAAATCAATTTACCAACGCTCCCATCTCCGCCGATGCTCGAGCCGGTTGAAGAAAAGGCGATCGATCAAGCTCTCATCGGAATCAATCCCGAAGAAGCGGAACCGTCCGTTGGCTCGGAAACTGAGTTCGTTTCCGAAGAGACACAAGTGAGTGTGCGACTCACGTTCGTCGATTTGGCTGGTGACGAAATCGATGAAGTCCGGGTGGGCCAGGAATTTCAATTGCTGATCGTGGCCTACGACGAACGTGCTTGTAATAGGAAGGGTGTTTTTGGGGCGCCCGCGGACGTGTCGTTCGACACTCCGCATGCCGTCCACATCGAATCAAGTCGGTTGGCGTTCCATTCGGATGTGCAATGGCTCAAGGGTGGAATGGTGACCGAAGATGGTATCGATGAACTGAGGGGTTATTCAGGCTTTTCCTCAAAGAATCAATCGCAATTTCAAATTGCTTCCGTCCAATTGAAGGCTCTTGAAACAGGGACATTCGAGGTAAGTACGAATCCGGCAGACAACCTATTCAATGAGGTACTGCTTTATGGGTTGGATGACGTTATTCCGCTTCATCGAATCGACTATGGCAAAGCAAGCTTGAAGATCGTCGCAAATGAGCCGAGCACTGTTGCACACGGCGGTTTCGCAGTCTTGCAAGGAGCGTTGCCGGGACCCTCGGTCCGACGGGCCGTGCGAACTCAATTCGAGCGTGTCTCGCTCCAAGCAAACGAATTCGATGAGCCAATCGTCCGCGGCGGTCAGGGCGAATGGCAATCCGAAACCAACGTAAAGGCCCTTGAATCTCATTCAACAGAGAATTCGACTAGCAAAACCGAACAAGACGGCCGATCCGACTCTATTGCGGGAATCGATCTGGTTTTGGAGATGGAAGATCGGTCGGCGGATTTTGACTTGGAGTGGGCACGTCTTTTGGATCGTCCATGACGAACAATCCAAATTTTGAAGGCACTGGCATGTGCCACGAACCGTCGAAGTCCGATGGAGGTACTGAGGGTCAAAAGCATCGTCGTTACGTGGGCTGTGACGGAAGAGAAAAGGGGACGGGGGTTGGATTATCCTCGCTGGGCTCCCTTGTCCCGTCATCCTCCAACCACGCCGAGCACTCGCACAACACCGCCGAGGTTTGAATCAAAGCAGTCCCTGGGACAAGAAAAGGGGAGGGGGGGGATTTGTCGGATTCGTGCGGACGAAATAGTACCTCTGGTGATCGATGCGATCGAGGGGAAGGCCAAGAAAGAAGCCGAAAGCTCCAGTTGTGCATCCACCACCGAAATTGTCGTCCGCTAAAACTACCCCATTCCCCTTTTCTGACTCCGGAGACCTTGCCCGAACCAGAGTACCTCGACGCACCCGGCCCGGCGTTTTAGTGTACAGGATTGACAGGATGAACAAGATGGCGGAGTCATTGCACGCAATTGAACAAGCTCCTACAAGTCGACTCATTGACAGAGATCCTGTTGATCGTGTTCATCCTGTCAGACCCCGGCCAGTCGTTTTAGTTGATCGCCGGTCGATGACGAATATGACGTTTGAAGAACCTTCTCATAAATGGACTCCGTCCACGAGATGAGCTTGCTTGAGCTTGGGGTGATCAACCG
>JBCBOO010000329.1:0-6293 GCA_039821235.1 Planctomycetota bacterium | reverse complement strand
CCGGCATTCAAATGGCAACGCGAGGGCAACCGGATCACGATTCGATCCCGATACGTGTTGAAGGTCGGCGAGAGGTACTATTTCTTGAGCCGCGAAATGCATGAAGTGTTTCGCCGGCTGCGGTCCGTGGTATTGGACAAGAAAGAACAATGGAAAATTGACAAGCACCACGTCGCCGAGTTTCTCCATCCCAGCAAACCGCGAAACCCACGCAACATCGAAGATGTTTCGCGTTTGACGGTGTTGGCGTTGGGGGAGTCGGGCGTTGGCAAGCAGACGATCGCAGAATTCGTCGCGGAGATTTGGGGAGGAACTTGCCTGGAAAAAAACTATCGCACGAACGGCAGAATCACCGGAGGCGGGTTCAAGGAAATGGAGAAGCACCTGCGAGAGTTGATCAACCCGAAAGAGGAGACCAGTACGGAAAAGGAGTCTGCTCCCCGCGCAAAAGAAAAATCTTCGTTAACGATCGGTAGTCTCGCAGCGATCAGCAAGTCACTGGCACCCAGCACTCTGTTCGGCCATATCTACGGAAGTTTCACCGGCGGCGAAGGCGAGATCGGACTGTTCAGCAAAGCGGGTACGGGCACGCTCCTGATCGACGAGTACTTAGCCATCCCGGGCCACCTACAGAAGCTGCAATTGACAGCGCTTTCATCCGGTCTGATCCAACCCATTGGTGGAGACAAGCCGACGACATTTGCCTGCCCTGTTATTGCAGCGACAAATCGCGCAACCAATGAAACGGAGCTTGAACAACTTCAGAAGTTCGGAGAAGTCCCCTTGGACTTGATGGAACGCTTTTCGCATCGCTGCTGCTTGCCGGCACTTCGCGACCGCCCGGAAGAAATCGTGCCGGCATTGATTGCAATCTTTGCGCATCACGAGAGCCGACGACCGAACGACGATGGGGACCACGACAGCGCGGAGTCTTCACAAAATGGGAATGAACGACAACTGCGAGAGCATGAGCTAAAGATTACAGAAACGGCGCTAGAGGTCTTACTTTCAAATTCTTTCGAGGGGAATTTCCGACGGCTGGCTCGGGTGGCTGATGCGATCTATCGAAACCTGGTGTTTCGAAAAGGAGAACATATCGAAGTCAGGGATCTTGTGGCCGCCGGGCTGGTGACCAGTGAAACCCAGCCGGATGGTTTTCAGGCAGCAAGGGACGACGCGGATTCGAGAGTTGTGACGATACAATTGCACTGGGAAAGGAGCGATGTTGAAACGCCGGTTATGAGATGGGATCAGAGGACTAGCTGCATGGAGTTATGGGAACAGTGGTTAGGCAGAGCAAGGGCTAACCGGCTGTGGGATGAAGCACAATGCTTGTCGGATCTATCCGAATCAACACAGTTTTGCCTAAAACTAGGAGAAGCCGCCTACCGAGCTTTCAACGAACGAGCGGACAATCCGAACTTAAAAAAAACTTCGACTAGCTACTCCCATCAGGAGCATGCAACAGAACTTTTTTCCTTGATCACAAAATACGGCAGCTATCCGCTTGCTGAAACGAATCTGTTGGATCGCTTAAGCGCGGCGATGGAAGAAAGCTACGGAAAGCACAATCAATGTTCCGGACGATGGAAAGCAGAAACACATTCAGTCCGTCCTTCAGTGGCCGCCGCATCACTTGAGATGGCGTTTATGTTGCTCACGGGCACCAAGCCGCCTGAGCTGGGGAAGAAGGATGAAATCCAGGATTCAGATGGGAAAGTAAGCTAGAAGCGAAAAATCCAGCAACCCTTCGCATTTCTTGGATTTTCATAACGCATTCTGAACAAACGATTTGCGGCTCCAATCTTACGTTCCAAATTTCCCGCCGGCACGGGGCTAGCTTTTGACCTCCCTCTAGAAATGTTCTTGGGATTTTCTTGGTTGGGAGAAAAAAATGATTCATGTTGCAGGCCTTCGATTGGCCTTGGCGTTTGCGATCATCGCATTGGCCAACACCCGCATGTTCGTTGACGCCGACGAAGTCTTTGGACCCTGGGGGCCGCCGCTGATCTTGGCGGCCGGAACCATCGGAGCCTTGGCAGCGTTGTTGATTCAAAGCTCGGGATTACGGGGGTTCTGTTGGGGAGCGGCACTGTTGGCGCCGCTGATCGGGCTTGGGATCTCCAACCCGTTGGTACCCGATTCCCCCGTCTTGTCGCTGATACCGGTACTGATCGGCCAAGCACTGTTCGGCCTTTGCCATAGCAGTTTGATGGCGGTCGAAACTGCACGAGCGCTACACTCTTGGCCGGGACGTTGGGGCGCGATTCGCGCCTATGGTTCGCTGGGCGCGATGCTGGGAACCGTCGTCGCAGCCGCCGGTTGGCCGGCATATTTGGCAATATCGACCTGCTGCCTCGCACTGGGCTATCGCCAAGAAAGCGTACGAATTCGATTGACTCGTTTTCCGAAATTCAACGCCGTTTCTCCTGTAAACTGCGTACCATTTGCGATCGCATCGATGGTGATGGCAATCGTCGCTCTGCCCTATCAAAGCATGGCATCGGTATTCTTTTCAAACGAATGGCGCGGCGGTGAAGCCGTTCCCGCAGTTGGGCTGATCGGCGAACTTTTCTTGCTTGGTATGCTCTTTGATAAACTCTCAACGAGAGGCCGCAAGCGACTTTGGTGCTTCACTCCGATCGCGTGGTGCATCATCTACAGCGCATTGGCAATCGCCGAGTTTAGCGGCGTTGTTGCCATCGGCATTCCTGCCATTGTGATGCAGGCGCTCAACTGCGTATTTCAAGCGCAAGCAGTTCGATCTGCAGTACACAAAGAAAGCACGCTTGAAGAATCGCGTCGAACGCAGCTGATCCTGACACTCGCTCAAGGAATCGGCAACGTGGTGGCTGCGTCTGTGATTACGGGCACGTTGGCTGGGGCGGAAAACCCCGATGACCTGTTGATGCTTTGGACAATCGCTGCATTCGTAGCGGTTGCATCATTCCCGGTGGCGCTGATGACATCCGGGAAAATCAGCTGATCAACCCGCCAGGGCCTGGGAAAGTTGAATCCGGCGAGCTCGATTGCCCAAATTTCAGGAAATTCAGAATTTTCTTAAAGCCCTACCGGAAAACCGCTTAGCGGCTCCTGTAGGCCAAACAACTTTCCCACAGCCCGGCCTTTGCATTTACACGGCTCCCATCTGTTTTTTTCTTTTTACAGGGGGATATCCCGATGATGTACAAAGCAATTCAAGCCGGCTCCGCCGATGACTCTATGCAGCAACCGGCTCGACCCGACGCGGGCGGTCGATGCAGATCGCCGCTATCCAACGGATGGTGGAATGACTGGCAGCCGCGGGTATCCCGCTGGGCGCGTCATTTCAGCGGGCTGGCCGATGCCGACGACGTGATGCAGGAAACGTTGATCAAGATCTTCCTGAACAGGGAAGAGATTAAGCAGGTGAACAACCTGCAGGCCTGGATTAGGCGAATCACGTACACCACAGCAAAGACGGCAGTCCGACGCGAACAACGCCATCCGACATCGGTGGCTGATCCCGAATTCGTCGCGGCGGCGCATCGTGATCCGATCGATCAGATCGAAACCTTTTGCCCCTTCGACAAGCGCGACGAACTGATTGATCGCTACGAGCAGGAAACCGGGGGGGATGCTTCGGCCGTCCGGCACTACTACGAATTGGAATCGACCGCCGCCGCAGCAGCAGCGCGTTCCGACATCTCCGCCGGTACCCTGCGACAGAGACTGAAGCGTTTTCGTCAGTGGTGCAAGACGCAACCTGAGATTAGCCGATTCTTCGCCGACTGAAAAAACGTCGGCAACTCTACCGTGTCCGCTTCGGCCGGCACATTTACCCCGCATCCGACGGAGCATTTGTGACTGTCGGGTGAAAAGAACTTGATCGCTTCCTTCTTCATTTCAATAACCATTCCGACCCAGGTAATCCAATGCAATTCTGGCAAACAGACTCTGAACAATATGTACGGGAACAATACCGCCGTCCCAAGCGGACTGAGCAAGTCATCTATTCCGGCGAAACTCGAGTCGCCCGCGAATCCGATCTGAAGGATGTATTGCACGGTGACTCACCGGTACGTCTGGAAGGCGCGACGTTGCTGCTGGAGGATCCGGACAGTCGTGGAACCCGTTTCCAGCCGACGATCGGTGATATTCACCTGAGCTTGGAAGACCATACGATCGTTACCGGATCGACAGGAAGCGGAAAGAGCGAACGCTTTATCATGCCGGCGATCATCAGCATCCTGAAGCACTCGCCGGAGACGATCATTCATGTGGTCGACTTCAAACAATCGCTGGGACCGCGGCTGAATTTTTTGGTGAATCACTATCGTCCCTGGGAACAATTCGGATACCTAAACTTTACCGATATTCGTCGCAGCCGCGCGATTAGTCTGCTGTGCGAAGTCAATGATATTCAGTCGGCAATGCGATTCTCAACGGAGATCTGCAAGTCGATCGGACTGAACGAAGATAACCCTTTCTGGCGTCTCAGCAGTGAGGACTTGCTTAGCGGATTGTTCATGATCTGCCGACGCTTGGATTCGGTGGCTACGATGGCCGAAGTACGCCGTATCTTGAAATTGGGAGTTGGGGAGTTCAAAAAGTGGGCGCAACAGCACCACGAACTCGACCCGACCGGTTCGGTCAAACGCTTTGCCGACTTTCTCAGCGGCGGTTCGCACAATGCCGAAACGATCATGCAAACCGCTGCCAACGCATTCATCATTTTTCTTGATAACGCCATCGCCCAATTGACCGGTCGGCGCGATTTGAGTATCGAACAAATGGTGAGCCGGCCCGGAGGTGTATTTCTATTCGAAACCCCTGAAACGGACGCCAAACGTCTGGAACCGCTGACCAATATCGTCAACGATCTGATAACCGAGTATCGATTAAAACCCGACAACCACCGAGTGCCGATGGTACGTGTGATCGATGAACTGAATTTGATGGGGACGGTGACCGACCTGCCGATTCGGCTGAACACGTTTCGGGAACGCAACACCACCATCATCGCTGCGCAGCAATCACTGTCTCAATTGCACAGCCGCTATGGTGTGGAGGCAAGCGACGTGTTGGCGGCATTCAAAAACAAGGTGTTTCTCTCTCCCTGCTCGTACAGCGATGCCGAATTGGCGTCCGGCGAATCCGGTTTGATCACCGTGGAGACTCATCAAGCCGACGGCGCGATAATCAACGCCGGTTCACCGATTGTTCGTCCGTTGTTGCTGCCGGAAGAAATTGTCCGCCCGCCCGAGCATCCGGCTTCGGGGCGTCCCGCCACATTCTTTCTCGGTCATCGTCAACCGTTCCAGGCATTGTTGGCGCCGGCCTGGGAAGCTCTCGCCGGTCGTGAATTGCCCATCCCCGATCGTCCCGTTCAAGAGCCTGTCGATCGGTTCGACCAGAATTTCCTTGATACAGATTCCGACAACGGTACGGGCGACTCATCTGATACGGAAACGACGACCGCACCACCGTCGGAATATCAACCGGAATTGTTCGAAGATCAAAGCGAACACGGCGCGGCCGAGCACGACACCGATCTGTTCGATCCGCCGGACGACCTCGATTGGTAGTGCCGTCAAAAAACTTTTTCGGTCGGCTGTAACGTTTTCAAGATCGCGGAGTCTAGTAGGTGAACGCAAACAATACCGCGAGACGCTGAACACCCGACCGGGTCAATTCGGCGGCTCCAAAGGTATTGGATGCGGATAACAACACCTGTTAAAGACCCGACCCACGGCCGTTGGCGTTGACGGGAAACCGTTGCAGAACGCCGTTTCAATCCGAGAACCGCCATGCCCTTTTTCATTGCAAGTGCAGTCATTGCTTCCGGCATTTTGATTGCCTTCATGGTCGTGTCACACGTGCGAAAGTCGAGCGCGGCGCGAGTCAAACAAATCCGGGCTTCAATGAATGAAGAATTGCAGGACAAGTTCGGACAGCGAAAGCAAGCGGTTGAATCTCTGATCAACGGATTGTTGAGCGGGGAGCACAGCATCGATGAGGAATTGATTCTGTTCCACGATCGCCACGAGCAAATTCACCAGAGCGCTGAGAACCAAAAACGTTGGAACTGGACCAAGGATGAATTGACGCGAATTTACCGGATGCGTTTGAACGCACTGACCGCCAAAATTTCGCGGTCCGCTTTCCACCGTCAAATCGGATGGGGCAGCGGCATCGTCGCGGCCGCCTTGTTGGCGGCGATCGTAACCGCAGGCGTGATGCAAGGTCAGGGCCGCTCGTCAGACCACTCCATCGTCATCGATCCCGCCGATATCAACGCCCAACCCTGAAGG
>JBCBOO010000328.1:0-6299 GCA_039821235.1 Planctomycetota bacterium | reverse complement strand
CGGCGATTGAGTTCACTCTGCCTGACACCGTGGCCGGCGAAGAGACGCCGGGGCGGATCGAAATTACGTTTTCACGCGGGCTGATGATACGACGTTTCCGCGTTTGGATTGACGATCAGTTGCTCTACGACGAAAGCTGATCCGAACTGAGATCTGATCCATCAGCCAGGGCCCCATCAGCCATGGCCCCATCAGCCAGCGCGTGCGGGCTGTTCTGCCGAGGCTCTCTCTTCGGCACTTCAAAGTGTTCTCCGAGCATCGGGCCTAGCTCCTCGAGACGCGTTCTCAACACGGCGTATTGAGCAACCGATTCGGCAGACATTTTTCGCAGTGCGGAATGGCGGCGGCGATCAACGGTCCGTGGGCTGATGGAAAGGCTTTCGGAAATCTGACGATTGGGATGTCCTTCGATTGCCAACTCCATGACGAGATGCTCTTCCGCCGAGAGAGCTTCGAAAATTCGCTTCCCGTCATCAAAGCGTTTGCGTGCCGCCAGCTTTTGGTGGCTCTTCTCGGTGGCCTCGCGAATTTCCGCAATCAGTGAGCCGAGTTCGTGCGTCTTCTCCACGACTGAGAAAACGCCTCGCTTCATTGCCTGGACCGTCGTCGTCACGCTGGCGAACGAGGTAGCGACGAGGATTTCAAGCTCACTGCCACGCTCTCGCAGCATCTTGAGCACGTCGAAAACGCTTCCGGAGGGCATGCGAAGCTCGGTGACGATGCATCCGGGCGCGTGATCTTCCAATTGATCCGCCAATCGGCTCAGGTCACCAAAGCCACGAGCAGAGATTCCCGCCGCGGCAAGCTCGCCGAGTAGCCGCTCCTGCCAAGAACGATCGGAATCGAGTAAGTACACAACGGCCCGCTGATGGGACGTTGCCTCGGGCTCCTGGACCGGTTCCATGCGAATCTGCGCCTCGTGCTGTGTAAGTTTGGCAGGGAGTAGAGTCTTACTGGAAACCTCGACGCCCTGACCACGTCCCGAATTCCAACGCACCTCAGCTTAGCAACCGTTCCGCATCCCGGTCACACGAGGCTGTATTCATTTGTATGTCACTCTGCTGCCAAAGAACGATGAAGATTATCTGTCAGAACAGAAATCGCTCGTTGGGGGGTATCGAATTTATCGATTGCGAGCCCGCGACGCACGGCATAAGTCTTTGGGAATCCGCCAATTCCCTGCTCAAGTTTGCGTAGAAGCTACGTTACGGCCATCTTTGCCCCCCTCAGCCACCTCGTCCCCCTCAACTACATCACGCAGTTCGAGTTCGTGATTCAAGATTTCGAGAAGTGTCTGCAAAAAGACGACAACCATCGGTCCCACCAGGATCCCAATCGGGCCAAAAACGGGGACTCCGCCCAGCACACTCAGAAGTGCCACCAAAGGATGCAGTTCAGAATGGCCATGAAGCACGAATGCTTTGATGACATTGTCGATCGTTGAGACGACCAAGGCGCCGTAGATCATCAATAGAACGGCTGGAATGTAGCGTTGATCGACGGCCGCCAAGTAGATCGCGCACGGCAGCCACACACTGGCGGCACCGAGAAAGGGGACGAGCGCCATGATGCTGGTGATCAGAAAGAGCAAGATGAAGGACTCAAACCCGCAAAAGAAGAACGCGATGGCAGCCAGTAGACCTTGGACCACCGCACTCAGCACACTTGCCAGCACCACCGCACGGCTGGTGCGCTCAAACTCGCCCAGTAAACGCCGCTCGTACTCATCGTCCAGCGGACTGAGACGCATGAGCGTGTGGACCATTCCGGGGCCATCGACGAAAAAGAAGTAGGTCGCAATCACCATGATCAGCAGTCCGATCACGACTTGTAGAAAAACCTTGCCAGTGAAGCCGGACAGTTTGAAGAATCGCGGCTGAATGTATTCCCGCGCCGCGCGAATGCCCATCGAGAGATCTCGCTCGCTGGGGTTGGTCCACATCTTGACCTGGGTCTTGAACGCCCCGCCCAGCTTGGCATTGACCCAAGAACTGATGGCGGCCGACGCAACGAGTGATTGCCGATGGAAGCTCTCTTGGACGGCGATTCGTTCCGCGGGATCCGAGATTTCGGTCGGGCCGACTAATTTGCCGGCCGTTTCCGAGAGTGAGGCCAGGCGTTCCATCGCGATGTCACCCGTTTCACCGGTGGGTGATTCGCCGCTCACTTCGACTTCGAGGAACCGGATCAGCTCCGTCGCCTCTTCAACCTCTTGGATCACAAGCGCCGGCCGATCGATTTGATCCAGCAGTCCGGACAGTTCTTGCAATCGTCGGAATCGGTCGGCGTGTTCCACTTCCAGGCCGACGCGCTGCCGTCCTCGGTGCAGTGCATCCTTGACGTCATCCAAGTCCGTCCGGCTCACGACGCTTGTCAGCTGTCCCACCGCAACGAAGAGAACCAGGAAGAGAGGTAGCAGCACGATCGCCAGAATGATGGAACTGGTTGCGATTGCGGCGAGCGATCGACGACCACGCAATCGCTCGAGCAGCCATTCATTGACCGGTCGGAAAATCACCACCAATGCCGCAGCCATAAAAAGTGGGATGAAGAATCCCGCCATGACTTTGTAGAACAGCACGCCCACCAGAAGGATGCCCAGCAGGAGCATCGCGACGGAAGTGATCCTCGAAAGCGATGGCATCTTGCCACCGAGAGGCTCCAGCGGTGACGACGCGGGCGTGGGCTGCGACGTGCTACTTGCCGGCGCGACCTGGCTGGTCGCAGGCGGGTCCGTCGCGGACGGCGGATCCGCTTTCGGCGTTGCCGCGGAATCCTGCCGCTTCACCGATTCCTCCGGCACTTGAGAGGATTCCGGTGTGGATTTGCGTTTGCGTTTGGACGACTTTTTTTTCACGGCAGCTCGATCCTGTGTCGGTCATCGCAATCAGACTTCGGCTTACCAACGTCCCGTGTGGTGATCCGACTCAACGATCTTTCTCGCCTCTTCGCTGATGCCGTAGGCCAAGTTCGGCTGATTGAGTTCCACGAAGACGGTGTATTTGTGATGGACGGCATCGCTGTAGACAACCGGGGCATGGGTCAAACGCATGAAATGGACGGGCCGGCCGTTCCATCGTTTGGTAAAGGCACCCGCCTCAAGCGCGGCCTCGCGGGCAAGCCCGAACTGCGTGGTCATGATTTGTGAGAATCGGCTTGCGTCGCCGGTGAACCCATGGATCGTCAGTCGCTGCAGCCGGTCGGAGCTGTCAAAGTAATACGTCAACGTGCCTGCCACATCGGTCGCGTGGATCCCGGTGACGACGGGCACCCGAAGCCCCTTTAAATTCAAATTCGCAAGCACCGTGCTGACGCGGGAAAATCGTGAGATCACCCAGTCGGGTGTGATGTCGAATCGAATCACTTCGCGTAAGTCGCGAATCTGGTTGCCCGCTAACGTCGGCTCGGCTTGCGGATCACCGGGCATCCCGCCGAGCTTTCGCGCCAGGTCTTTCTCATAGCGGTAGCGATCGGTGTCGACTTCCCGAAGCCGCTCGACCTCGTAGTGAGAGTGATTCGCATAACCCTGCCGCCGTTTCTCGGGGTCGGCCGAGACCCCGTGCGCGAGTCCTCCGAAGACGTCCGAGACGCTGCCGGTCTCTCCGAAAATGGAGCCGTTTGTCAAGTTCTGTCCGAATTCTGTCTCGTACGCCACGTAGGGAGATATCCCGGCGGCGGCAATCAGTGCTGCGAGCTTGTAGCGAAGTGTTGGCATGGGAGTGATCCGCGAATTGCGTCTCAGTGGATTCAGTAGGAGGCTTCTCCTTTCTGGTTTCGGAGCGCGAAGCCTGCCAACTTTTTGAAAGCATTTGGTTTAACGATCACGCGGCCATTGACGCTCATGGCTGATCCACGCAGCTGCCGCGGCGCTCGATCGCCAGTGGCCGATCGCCAGTGGCCGTGTGGGTGGGCGCTCGCTCACCAGTGGATCTCGTGCCACCCGAAGACTCGTTTCTCCTCTAAAAAATGGCGGCACGCCGACAAGAAAGCACTTCGCGCTTCACTGTACGACGATACATTTCGTGTACAGATGGGGTCCTCGGGGCAGAGGCCCTCCAATTGCCGCCATCATCGAGTGAAAATGATTCGATGATGGCGGTTTTTTATTGCTCCAGCTCTTCCCATCGAGCGAAAGCCTGCTCGAGATCCGCTTCCAACGATTTCAACTTCGTGGCGTCCTCGGCCAAGACTTCACTCCCCCTTTGGTAGTAATCCAGCTCAGCCATTGTCTCGTGTAGCTGAGCGATTGACTTTTCCAGGGTCTCGATACGAGCCGGCAAGTCGGCCAGTTCGCGTGTCTCCTTGTAGGACAGCTTTCGTTTCGATTCCGGGGGTGGCTCCGGTGCCTGTTTGGCGATCGGCCGTCCGGCACCCTGCGACTTGTCTTTGCCGTCGTTGGTCTTCTGCCGCGCCGATGCAGTGTTTTGCCAGTCGTCGTATCCGCCGGCGTACTGACGCACGCCATCGCTTTCGAAAACGATCGTGCTGGTGACGACGTTGTTCAGGAACGTCCGGTCGTGGCTGACCAAGAGCAATGTTCCATCGAATTGCATCAACAGCTCTTCGAGTAATTCCAGCGTCTCCGCATCGAGATCGTTGGTCGGTTCGTCCATCACCATGACGTTGGCCGGCTTCGTCATCAGCTTGGCAAGCAGCGCGCGATTGCGTTCCCCGCCGGACAGGAATTTGACCTTCGTGCGCGCCCTTTCAGGAGTGAAAAGAAAATCCTGCAGGTAACCGAGGATGTGTTTCGACTTGCCACCGATCTTCAGTTGCTCGGTACCCTCTCCGACGTTGTCTTGGACCGACTGTTCGGGATCCAGTGTGTCACGGAGTTGGTCGAAGTAAGCGATCTGCAATCGAGTGCCGAGTCGCACAGTGCCGGAGTCCGGTTGCAATTGACCGAGCATAAGCTTGAGCAATGTCGACTTACCGGCGCCGTTGGGACCAATGATTCCGATCTTGTCGCCGCGCAGTAACATCGCAGAAAAATCGGACAACAGCGTTCGCGATCCGTACGAAAACGAAACGTCTTCGAGTTCGGCGACCAGCTGACCGCTTTTCTCGCCATCGATGACACGCATGGACGCGGTTCCGAGTTTATCGACACGCTGTTGCCGCTCGACACGAAGTGCTTTCAACGCACGCACGCGACCCTCGTTGCGCGTGCGACGTGCTTTGATGCCTTTGCGAATCCAGGCCTCTTCCTCCGCCAGCTTTTTGTCGAACAAAGCGTTTTGCTTTTCTTCCGCTTCAAGAGCTTGTTCTTTCCGCTTGAGAAACGTTGGATAATCGCAGCTCCAATCGAAGAGCCTGCCGCGATCAATTTCCCAGATTCGGGTTGCCAGTTTTTGCAGGAAGGATCGATCGTGGGTGATGAAAACCAATGTGTTTTCCCACCGCGCCAAGAAATCTTCGAGCCAAAGGATCGATGATATGTCGAGGTGGTTGGTGGGTTCATCCAATAAGAGAACTTCCGGCCGCGAGACGATCGCTCGGGCAAGCAACGTTCGACGCTTCATTCCACTGGAAAGAGTTTCGAAGGCGGCGTCGCCATCAAGCTGCATCCGGGTCAACACGACTTCGACTTCGTGCTCGCATTCCCACTGCGTGCTGGGATCGTCCCGCTTGGTCGCGTCGACACCCTGCATGACGACTTCAGCGACCGACCCCGTCATGTCGTGGGGAACGTCTTGAACCAGTCGTGCAATCCGAACCCCGGGAGCAAGGGAGATCGACCCGTGATCCGGCTCGTTGTCCCCGGCGAGCATTTTCAGCAACGTCGTCTTGCCGGCACCATTTCGACCCAGCAGTCCGATCCGTTGTCTGGTTTCGATTCGGGCGCTAATCTCGTCGAGCAGGGTTGGGCCGTTGAATCGAATGCTCACGTCGGTGAGCGTTACAAGCGCCATTCGATCAATCCTTATGAGACATTCAGCGTGGCGACGACTTCACGAACCGACGTCGCGTTCAGTTCCGCGAGCGCGGACGGAAGCTCGTCGATCAGCCGGGTCGAGACGGTCGGGTCGTAGTAGTTCGCGGTCCCAATTTGCACCGCCGAGGCGCCCGCGACAAGGAACTGCATGACGTCATCAATACATTCAATGCCGCCAATGCCAATGATCGGAACGTCAACCGACGAGGCGACTTGATGCACACAACGCAGTGCGATCGGCTTGATCGCGGGACCACTCATACCTCCCATGCCGTTGCCGAGCATCGGCTTGCGTCGTCTCCAATCAATTGCCATTGCAAGCACGGTGTTGATCAAGCACACCGCATCGGCACCCCCTTCGGCG
>JBCBOO010000327.1:0-6314 GCA_039821235.1 Planctomycetota bacterium | reverse complement strand
GACCTTGCGGATGGGATTCGACGGCGAGGAATTTACCGCCGGTTTGCTGCATGACTTCGGCCGGCTTCTACTCGCAATCGCGACACCAGATTTGTTTCGCGAAGCGGATGCGCTCACGTTTGAGGAAGAAGGGGAGTTCCTGTCGGGTGAAGTCGGGGTCTTGGGAATCGACCATTGTCAGTTCGGAGCATGGTTCGCCAAGCACAACCGCCTTCCACGAGCTTTGGTGGCCGCGATTCAGTTCCATCATCTTCCCGAAATGCATCATCCGGATTCCAAGCTCATTGCCTTGGTCGCAGCGGCGGATCACATCGCGAATCACTATCAGCGATTCGAGCAGTTTGAGGGCTATGACATTCAGGTGAATCGGGGCGCACACACGCTCGCGAAGTCCGGCTTTCCCGGGCTGCTCGACAATCGTAACGGGATGGTTGAAAAGCTACTCGATGAGACCCTCTGCGAAGATGCAAACCATCATCAAGGCTAGGAAATCGCTTCGGCCAGAACCAAACCTTCCCACAGTACACGTTGATTCATGAACACCGAAATTCGAGTCATGCTCTGTGACGACTCCGCAATCATGCGGCGTTTGATCAAGTCATCACTCCAAATCGAACCGCGACTAAAGGTCGTCTGTGAAGCAAAGCACGGCGGAGACGCCGTTGAAAAGTTTCCTCAGGCGAAGCCCGACGTCATTATCATGGACGTCGAGATGCCCGTCTTGGATGGGGTCGAGGCGGTTCGCGAGTTGCGCCGGCGCGGCTGCAAAACGCCGATCATCATGTTCAGTTCGTTGACGTCCCGTGGTGCGGAAGCGTCTCTGGATGCCATTGCTGCCGGCGCGACGGATTTCGCGACCAAGCCCGTCGGATCAGGGCACATCGCGATCGCAATGAAGTCACTGCAACGGGACTTGATCCCCAAGTTGGTGCTGTGGGCTGATAAAAAACAGAACTCGAGTTTTAGGCAACCGCAGCTCCTGGCGAAGCGACCGCCGACATCGGATTCGTCGACGACTCCACCGCGAAGCTCGACTCTTCCGAAAAACGCGGCGCAATCAAGTTCTCGTCCATGCGTTGATTCTCCAACATCGCTCTCCAACAGCCTTCTTGATTCGCGGCGGGTGTCGATGATCGCGGTGGGTGTGTCGACCGGAGGTCCTCAGGCACTTGCCACCATGATTGGCGCTTTGCCGAAGCCGCTGCCTGTTCCCATGGTAATCACCCAGCATATGCCTCCGGTCTTCACGGGGTTGTTGGCACAACGACTTTCGGCTCAGTGCAAATGCGATGTGCGTGAAGCCAAAGATGGGGAAGAGCTCGTGGCGGGTAGCATTCTGATTGCACCGGGCGATTTTCACCTTTCGGTCCTCCGTCATCGAGCACAAGTTCAGGCCAAGCTCGATCAGGAGGCTGCGGTCAACTCGTGCCGCCCCTCCGTGGATCCGCTGTTCTTTTCCGTCGCGAAGTTTTTCGGCAAACAGGCACTTGGAATCGTCTTGACGGGAATGGGACAAGACGGCGCCGATGGTGCAAAACGTCTCCGCGACGCGGGAGGAGCCGTCATCGTGCAGGATCAAGAAAGCAGTGTCGTTTGGGGAATGCCCGGTGAAGTCGCCAAGCGTGGACTGGCCGATTGTGTTCTGCCAATTGATCAAATTGGCATCGAAGTCTCGCGAATGATCTGCGGAGCGAAGTCGCCCCGCCGACCCGTATTGTCTCAGTAGCTCACGTTTAACCACGGCCGACAAAAACTATGCCACTCGCATCAGCCGATATCGACTTTCTTCGTGACCTTGTCGCGCATCACAGTGGAAATGTGATCGCGCCGCGGCAAGTCTACATGCTGGAGCAGCGACTGACTCCAGTTGCCGGGACACACGGGCTGGAAGACGTTTCGTCTCTCGTTGCCGAACTACGAAGGTCTTCTAGCAAGAAGCTATCCACCGAGGTCGCCGAAGCCGTCACGGTCAATGAAACAAGTTTCTACCGGGACGCACACGTTTTTGATAGTCTCGCAAACCATGTGATTCCAAAGCTGATTGAGAGTCGTGCTGCGGAAAAGACGATTCGAATTTGGTCCGCAGCGTGTTCCAGCGGGCAGGAGCCTTACACCATTGCGATGGTCCTTCGCGACCGATTTCCGCAACTGGAAAACTGGAAAATCAAGATCACCGCCACCGATCTCTCCGAAGAAATGCTCAAAAAGTCCAGGTCTGGACTGTATAGCCAACTGGAAGTCAATCGCGGGCTACCTGTCAAACAACTCGTTCGTTTCTTCGACCGCAAGGGCAATCAATGGCAAGCCAAGCCCGAGCTTCGAAATATTATCGAGTGCCAACGTTTGAACTTGACCCAAAGTTGGTCACTCCTGGGAACGTTTGACGTCGTCTTTATTCGAAACGTTTTGATCTATTTCGATCAGAAAACGAAGAGCGACATTCTTCAACGTGTCCATCGCTTGTTGCGACCGGACGGATTTCTTTTTATCGGCTCAGCTGAAACGATGATCGGCTTGGGCGCTCCATACCAAAGGGAAACACTCGATGCCACAGTCTGCTATCGACCAACAACTCGCTGAGCCGGCCGATCAGAATGCCATTACGGTAGATTGCGTCGCGGAAATGGTGGAGGATCTCTTCACGACCATGCTTGCCATGGATTTCGACGCCACGCCGCAAGAAGCCTGCAAAATCAACGAATCGGATCTACTTGCGAGTGTCCGAATCGATGGTGACCGTTCTGCCAGCGTGTTTATCTACACCTCACCTGAGCTCGCCAGTTGCATTGCCGCTTCAATGTTCGGACAGGAACTTGAGGAACTTGAGCAGTCGGATGTTCTTGATGCACTTGGCGAAGTCGTCAACGTCATTGGCGGGAATGTGAAAGGCATTCTTAATCAAGAGTGTTCGCTTTCACTGCCTTGTGTCGGTAATTCGGAGGGAATCTGTCCCGAGGGTGACCTGTGCGTTGCATTCGCTCATGAAGGACAGTCGATCACGGTCATCGTTCAGGACCGCTCCTAGTATCCCCGTTTCCGTCGGACCGCGGCGCGGGGCACTGTGCATGTGCGTGACAGCCGATTGATCTGACAACACCAACAATTGACCTCCACACAAATAAGGGATTTGCCATGAAAGTAATGATCGTTGACGATAGCAAGGCGATGCGGATGATTATTATGCGCACGCTCAAGAAAACCGAACTGGGAAGCTTCACAGCGATTGAAGCTTCCAACGGGGTCGAGGCGCTTGAAAAATTGAAAACCGAGTCGCCTGATCTTGTGCTCTCTGATTGGAACATGCCTGAAATGAAAGGCATTGAGTTGTTGCAGAAAGTCCGTGAGTCTGGCAACAACGTCCGATTCGGATTCATTACCTCGGAGAGCAGTTCCGAAACGCGACAGTTGGCCCTGGAAACAGGGGCCAATTTTCTTGTGACCAAACCGTTTACCGCGGACTCAATTCAGATCGCGCTCGATCCAATTCTCAATTAAGCCATCTGGCGCTCGAGTTCACTGACTTCCTCTTTAATTCCAGGCTACTGATCACGATGACTACTTCGAACTCTGAAAATGTCGCTGCCGAAGCTGGCAGCTTTCTCTCCAACCTATTGGGACTTCAAGTTTCAACGACTGAGTCCGATGCTCCCGAATCGGCGGCAGTTTCGGCGACGTATGTTGACAGTGATGAAGTTGTTCGGGCTCACATCATCTGCGACCTACCGAGTGCCGCGATACTCGGTGCGGCACTCACGCAAATTCCGATGGGACGTGTGAATGACAGCATCAAGGAGGGTAAGCTTGCAGACAACCTCCAGGAGAACGCCGCGGAGGTGTTCAACATTGCCGTTAACCTGCTGCCCAATCACGAAACGCGTCGTTACGTTCTAAAGGACGTTTGCTTTTGCGACGACACTTGTATGCCGGCGCTCGGTGACGTCGAACAATGTGATGACTTTGAGCTCGACGTCCAACGCTATGGAAAGGGTAAAATGCGAGTCGTCCAGGTTAGCTAGTCATTGCTCAAATCGGGCAAACGGCGAACATGGTTGCGAGTCCAGGCGTTAGCCTTTCTTCGCTTCAGCAGAATCGCCTGAAGGCGAGACTCCAACGATCACTGTCGCCAGCTTCTACGCCGCTTTCCGGGTGGGTAGACAGCGTTTCGCGTGACCCTGGGCCGGACTGTCGGACGCCGGACGAACCAGCGTGCTAGCCGAAACGCTTGCCGGCTGCAGAGAATGAGTCGTCGGGACGGACTGGCGGAGCGGCAGATTCTCGTCGATCACCACTTGGCATCCGAGTCGCCGACTCAAGTTGACCAAGATCGGAGCTCGCAGATTGGCGCTCATTTCAGAGGAGTGTCCCGCAAGTGTGGTGAACACGTAGAGTTCCGCGTTGGGTTTTAGCTGGAGACTCGACAACTCCCGGCGGGGAACTTGGACACGATAGTCCGGGAAAAAGGCTCGTGGGCTGATCATCGGAATGGCGCGATCGCCACGCGAGCAGTTCTGTAACCAGGCTACGGATGGATTCTCGAGATCTGGTAGCAAGGCCCAGTCGCGAAGGGACTCCATGCCGACCAGTCCCGCGGGGAACAAGAAGACTTGTTCTTGATCGAGTTGGAGGGTGCCGAAACGCTGCGTGTTGATCCGCATTTTCTGGGCTCAGTCGCATCTGGATGTTGGGAGAGAACAATGACTTCATCGTTATCGTCGAATTGATCGCCAGAATCGATAAAATCGTGCAAAAAACCTTCGCCGTTTGCTTCAGGCGTATCCATCGATGATTCTTGTTGGAACGCTGAACCTCAGTCGAACTCGCCAGACGGGGCGTTTTTACTGTCCCACGTGTGGGTCGGAGCAAGACTATCGACTGCGAGCTCGCCGCCCGTTTCTAACCGTCTATTTCGTTCCCGTGGTTCCAATCGGTGCCGCGGAGCCCTTTGTCGAGTGCGCTGCGTGCCGCGAAAAATGGGATCCTAGCGTTCTGGAGATGAATCGGCAGAAGCACCAAGCGGTTCAAGAAGATCAGTTTCGTCAGGAAGCGCTTCGAAGTGCTGTGCTGGTTGTCATTGAAGACAGGATCATCCGTGAAAGTGAAATCAAGGCGCTGCGGGAACTTGCGTTTCGCCTTTTTGATTTGCCTCTGGATCGCGAGGAGCTTGGTGAACTCTGCTCGATCGTCCAGCACAACCGAATCAAGACCTCGAATTACGTTTTGACCGTGTCGAGGCGATGGAGCCACGAGCAGCGACTCATGGCTCTTCAGGCCATGTTTCTTGCCGCCACTCCGGATGGGTTCTTAACACCTTCCCGCTCAGTCGCACTGACGCAGATGCGTGATATCCTGGAGTTGACGAATCGCGAGTATCAAACCGCGATTGAAACCGCTCTTCGTTCTGAGGTGATGCCGCAATGAAGCTTCTCCGCCGATCCCAGCCGAACCGCGTGCGGCCGATGCCACTCGCATTTGGAACGTACTTCATTGCCTTCGCGATGCTGATCGGGTGCGGTCCCGGCAGCCGGGACGACCTCGACTATTCCTACGGTGTGCTGCAGACGATCGAGGACGAGGATTTGCAGGGAGCACCTCTCTCTCAGTTCGAATCGGTTGAGTGGGGCATCACACGTTCCGAGCAACTGCGCCGGATGATCGTTGATGACGGCATCGCCCAGGGCCGGAAGGTCTTGGAGATTGAAACCGAGACTGGTCTGATTGCATTGCTGTGTCTCCAACAGGGCGCGACAAAGGTCGTGGCCTCCGACACCAACCCGGCAGCGATTGCGAATGCAAAGTACAACGCCGCAAGGATGGAAATGGAACTCAATTTTGAAGTGGTGGATGCCTCAAAGAACCGAAGCAACCCCTTTGCGGGTGTGGATCCCAAGAAGAAATTTGATTTGATTCTCGTCGATTTTCGAGGACGAAACTCCCCCGAGGATGTCGCCGTTGCATTCATCGATGAGTTGCCGAATCGACTCACACCGGGTGGCCGTTGCATTGCCACGTGCGGCCGGAAACCTGTTTTGACGCGTTTACTTGAGCGGGCGAGTGAAACAGAGCTTCAGACGAATATTCTGCATGATGCGGCGCGGGAGGACTTGCCGGAGGAACACCCGGAAGGGGTGCTCATCGAGGTCCGATAATGGCCGTCACCCCACGGGGCCTCCGATTTGTTAGATAATCGTCAGATCGAGCAAAGGGTGGTTCGTTTCGAGCGGCAACTTGTTCGAGGTGACGCGCCGCGAACTGCCCCCACACCCCATTCACATCGCTCTGCCACAGGTCATAATACTGCTGCCGCGCAATCTGAC
>JBCBOO010000326.1:0-6338 GCA_039821235.1 Planctomycetota bacterium | reverse complement strand
TGCAGCCTTGGTTCCAAAGAAAGAACTCGAAGGTGAGATCGGTGACAGCCACGTCGGACTGCAGGCCCGACTGATGAGTCAGTCGATGAGAAAATTGACCGGTGCGATCGCGAAGAGCAAGTGCGCCGTGATCTTCATCAACCAAATCCGTGAGAAAGTCGGGGTAATGTTCGGAAGTCCGGAAACGACACCGGGCGGAAGGGCGCTGAAGTTCTACAGTTCCTGCCGCATCGATGTCCGCCGCATCGGGGCTCTGAAGGACGGTGAAGAACAAGTCGGTCAACGCGTGAAGGCAAAAGTCGTCAAGAACAAGGTCGCGCCACCGTTCCGTATCGCCGAGTTTGACATGATGCACAACAACGGCATCAGTTTCGAAGGCGATCTGCTCGACCTCGGAACGACGCACAAGGTGGTTTCCCGCAGTGGTGCTTGGTTCAAGTACGGCGAAACCTACCTTGGGCAAGGCAAGGAAAAGGCACGCAACTTCTTGATCGAGAACACCGATGTTGCAGCCGAAATTCAGCAAAAGGTGATGATCGAGGGAGGTTTCGCGGCCCCGATCGATGAGGCTCCACTCACAGGAGACCCTTCCGAACTGGACGCCGAAACGACGAGTGAGGAGGTTGCCAACTCCTAGTCGTCTGGCGAAACGACATTGAGGCAAAGCGTCGCACCCCGGTGCGACGCCACCGGCCATCCTTTCCGGACTTAGCCGCTCCGTAACAGGCCGTTAACGCAATGTTCAGACCCCATGCCCCGCGAAAACGGACGAAAACCGCTGTAGAACCAGCGGTTTAACCGACTCTCAAAATTTGCATCTCTCCCGAGACACCGATACGGTATTGGCGACCGCAGGGATTTTGCGGGTTTGCCCCACGACCGTTGGCTGCCTGACCGCCCTGTGACGTCTTCCTATTTCGGCACGATTGTGCCGGTTTGATAGTCCCGCGGATGCTGTGATGAAATCGAGTCGTCGGAATGGAAAATGGTTGATTTGGAATCCATCTCAGCGAGTTCAGCATAGAAAACTGGCAACTCGCCGGGGCCAGCGTGCTCACTCTCGTCGTCTTTCTCGTGAAGCACTCGAATCACGCCATTTGCTCGCCGGCGATCTCTGTGGACCGGAATTTTTTCCAGCGTCTGAGTTTGAGACGGAACCATCTACCTCAGCTGACTCGGCCATTTATTCCGCCAGTCAGCTTGCTGACACCCTTCCGTGGCTTGAAGCATCCAAATCCGTTTCTGTCCCGAACGGCAAGGTCGAACAAGTTTTTTCGGTCCGTAGCGACATGATCGCGGTGGACGGAGGTGTTTCATTTCCACAATGGGAAAACCTGGGACTCCGTACGGCGCAGCACTACGGAAGTTCCATTGCGGTTTACCAACTCCCAGTCGATCCACTCATCGGTCCCTCGTTGACTCCGATGGTGCGGGAGTTGTTGCAATCAACCGAGCTCTCGATCTACCCGGTGTTTGCACACATCGATTCGTCCGAATCCGTGAAGCCCGGAAGTAAAGACAAAATCGATCCTACAACGGGAGTGTCGGTTGCCACGAAGGATCTCCACGTTCGATGGGCCAACAGTGACGATCCTGCTCTGTTCAATGGTGAGGCGCAGCAATACTTGTCCGACCTAGTAGGCGTCGAATCCGTCCGACGACTCTCAGGCACACCGGACCAGTTTGTTGTAACGCTGAATGATGATGATGCGTTCCAGACCCTTTCCGCTGCGAACGCATTTGATGCAGATCCTAATCTGCAGTGGGCGATCCCGGACTGGTACCACCAAATCGAGAAGTTTGCGGTTCCCAACGATCCTTTGTTCGGCAACCAATGGCACGCTGACAACACGGGTCAGTTCGGCAGCCTAGTCGACCACGATGTGAATCTTCCCGAGGCGTGGGATATCAACGCTGGTGGTTCGGCCGACATCGTTGTTGGAGTCATCGACGATGGCGTGGCCAATGATCACGAAGACCTCACCGTTTGGGTCAACCCCGGTGAGAACGGAGCTGATGAAGACAACAATGGATGGACGAACGATGTTAATGGATGGAACTTCGTCAACAACAATAACAATTCGAGCTACACCGCAGACGGCGACAACCACGGCACGTCCGTTGCCGGGTTAGCGGCGGCCGACGGCGACAATGGGATTGGCGTTGTCGGTGGGGCTTACAATTCGCCCGTGATTTCGGCTCGAATTTTTGATGGTTCCTCCGTTGCCAGCACGGCAAACATCGCTGCCTCGATCTATTACATGGCCGGGCGCACGGAGGACGGTACCGGCACTTGGGCGTCTGCAGATGTCGTCAACAACTCCTGGGGTGGCGGGCCGGATAGCGTCGCGATCTCCGATGCGTTGGTCTATGGAACAACGTTGGGCGGTGACGGTAGTGGGATCCCATTCCTCTTTGCAACCGGCAATTCGGGCCGAGGCTTTTTGGCTTCGTTTCCAGCTCGTTATTCAACCACCATTGAAGGTGTCATCGCCGTTGGTGCGACCGGAAACACGGGAGATATTTCGACATTCAGTCAGGGAGGAGCCCCCGTCGATATCGTTGCGCCCAGCAACGCCAACTTTGCGGCCGGGACGGTGACGATTGAGACCACCGACTTGATGGGAACGATCGGCTATGCCGATGGCAATTACACGGGTGCTGGAGCGACGGGTTTTGGTGGAACGTCGGCAGCAACGCCGATATCGACGGGAATCGCAGCGCTCGCGCTCGCGGAACTGGAGGCCCAGGCAATTGATTTAACACCCGGCCAGTTCCGTGATTTGATGCGTGCCAACACCCGCTTGATTGCGGATTTAGAGCATGATGCCGAAGGGCACAACCTTGACGCGGGTTATGGAATGATCGATGCGCATTCCCTGCTTCGAAACATCGGATCCGCCGAGATTTCGGTGCTCTCTTCAACCGAAGAGTTGCTCGATGGCGCGGGGCAAGTCGATTTTGGCTCGACAGATGTCGGTGTGCCCGTTGAGTCTCACATTCTGATTCGCAACCAAGGCACCAGCGACCTGGACATCACTTCGTTGACGTTGCCCGGTGGTGATTTCAGCGTTCAAACGGATGGGACGCCCGCTACCTTGGGGCCGGGGCAACGACTTTCGGTCCCGTTGGTATTCAATCCATCCTCTGCGGGCGAGTCGGTCGAGACACTGACCATTGCGTCTGCTGATCCGGATGAGCCCGACTTTGAAGTCGAGTTGCGTGGCTTGGGAACTGTGATCATCGTCCAGGGAACCGTCTTTGAGGATCGCGAAGGGGACGGGATTCAGGACCCAGTCAACGAGGTGGTGCCCGGGACGAGAGTCTTCTTAGACTTGAATCAGAATGGCGTGCTCGACCTGGGAACCACGTTTGAAGCCACGACGCCCGTTAACATCGTGGACCTCAGCACCGTCCTTTCGCCGATCGATGTCGCCGGGATCACGGCCTACGATCGTATCGAGGTCAATCTTGATATCACCCACACCTTCGTATCGGACTTGACCATCGAATTGGTCGCCCCGGATGGAACGGCCGTCACGTTGGCCGATGGTGTTGGCGGCTTTGGCGACAATTTTGTCGACACAACGTTTGATGACAGCGCGACGACCAGCATCAACGAAGGCTCGGCTCCTTTTACTGGGGTTTTCCGGCCGGAGGAACCTCTCTCGAATCTACTTGATCTCGATGCGAATGGAACCTGGAACCTGCGTGTCTTCGATGCCTTCAATGGCGATGAGGGAGCCATCGAGCGATGGTCGTTAATCATTGGTGCCGCCGAACCGAGCGCGTCGACCGATGACACGGGACTCTATGAGTTCCGGAACATTCCCGATGGCACTTATGATTTCGGGTTCGCCGATGATGCAGTTTGGTCGGCAGTCTCACCTTCGGGTCCAATATCGATCGACATCGTTGACGGAGCTCCACTGCAGGTCATCGATTTTGGAATCGCGAAGAATGATGTCGCGTACATCCAGACCTTTCGCGACAACGACGGCGATGGTGCGCTGAGTGAGGGCGACGGATTTCTCGACGATCCGTTTCTATTCATCGACTCCAATTCCAACGGAGTCTTTGATCCCGGTGCGGTCCTTTCAATCGACCCCAACCTCGCCATCACGGACAACAACACAATCACGTCCGTTCAATCGGTGTCCGGATTTGTCGGAACCCCAGCCGACATTGATGTGGTCGTGAATGCTTCGCACACGTTTACCGGCGACGTGACGATCACGCTGACCGGACCGGGTGGGGAAACCGCAACACTTGTGGAGCGTCGAGGCGGTGGCGGCAACGACTTCATTCAAACCGTCTTCGACGATGAGGCGCCGACGGCGATTGCTTCGGCGGGTGCACCGTTCACCGGCCGATTCATGCCAGAGACGCCGCTCAGTGTATTTGCCGGCGTGAACCCGAACGGGGATTGGACCCTGAGCGTCCAAGATTCGGCCGGGGGCGATACGGGCGTGCTGGAGAACTGGGAACTACGTCTGCTCAACGACGGGCAGATTGAGATTGGCGCCGATGGATGGACCGAGTGGCCCATTAGTGACGGGGGCGCAGCGGTCGGTTTAGCGATCGAAGAAGCCTTTGAGTACACCGTTCCGGTATCGGGGATTCGCGAGCTCACTCCCGACGGGACGCCACAACTTGGACTGCTTTACGGAGCCCGACGCAAGCCACCTGCACTGGGAGGAAAAGTATTCGTCGACCGAGATGGTGACAATGCGGTTCATCCGACCGAACCGGGCGTTGATAACGCGATCGTCTTTCTGGACGGGAACGGCAACGGCGTTCAAGATTTCGCCAGTGAGTTCATTCAAGATGCCGATGTTCTGATCGACACGTTCTTCCCCACCACATCAATGCTGGGCGTAAGCGGCCGACCCGTCATCGACGGGGACCTAAGAGTCTCACTGGACATCGACTACAGCGCCGCAGGCTCGCTGCAAGTAGACTTGATCGCCCCAGGTGGAACTCGCATCACCTTGGTTAATGATGTGGGTGGCACGGATGACGACTTCACGGGGACGTTCTTCGATGACAACGCGGAAACCTCGATTATCGATGGCACCGCCCCATTTAACGGCACCTTCCGCCCGATCGAGCCGCTTTCAACTTTCGATGGCTTGGATCCGAATGGGACGTGGACGCTCGAAGTGACAACGGACAGCGCTCGCGACAGTGGTACGCTGCTGGGGTGGTCACTCGTGATGGGCTCCGATGAGCCGAGTATCACGACGGACTCGCAGGGAGACTTTGGGTTCTTCAACTTGGACGACGGAGAATACAACGTCGCAATGCTGATGCCGGCGGACTGGTCCGGAACCGGTGCGACCTCCTACACGAGAACCGTCAATGGCACCAACCCTTCGTTCTCTGACCTTCACTTTGGAATCGCACAGAATGATCACGCTTACGTGGTGACCTTCATGGATGAGAACGCTGACGGCATCATCGATCCAGGCGAGACGGTCATGCCGGCAACGGGCTTGTTCGTCGATAGTAATGAGAATGGGCTATTCGATCCCATTGCGTCCGAGACCTATGAAAACACCGACGATCTGGCGATTGGTGACAACGCGACCTTTTCGTCCGAAATCAACGTCCCGGATACCGGTGAGACCGTTGCCGATTTGCAGGTCGAACTCAATCTCACCCACACGTTCACCGCGGACTTGGGAATTGACTTAGTCGCGCCTGATGGTTCCACGCGAGTGAATCTGTTCAATCGTCGCGGCGGCAGCGGCAATGACCTTCTCGGCACTCGCTTTGACGATGCGGCTGATACCGACATATCCTCGGGTGTCGCTCCCTTTACGGGCACCTTCCGCCCAGAGGAACTGCTCTCAACATTCGATGGATTGGCAACTGACGGGACATGGACTTTGGAAGTGACCGATAACGCTGGGGGTGACCAGGGAACGCTACTCGATTGGTCTCTCACCGTCGTTACCCAAATCAGTGAGCCGACCATGTCAACCGACGAGCACGGCTGGCATGCCGCGCCGCTGGAAAATGGTGCGAGCGCCACCATCGGTGTGATCCCGATCGATGGGCTCGAGTTCACGGTGCCACCGACTGGTTTGATGACCATGACCGGTGATGGCACGCCTCAGACGAACATGCGTTTTGGACTGCGACCGGAACCCGCCAATGCCTTGATCGCACGTCGAGCGATTTTCTATGCGGGCTCCACGGGTGCCGATATCTCGGATGCCGGTGATGCGGAAGCAGCAATCGACACGAGCAAGTCGGTCTTGCTGCCAGGAGAGTCGTCGACGTTCGCGAATTACTCAAGCTACTTCCGAGGTCTCAACGGCATGATCGTCGAT
>JBCBOO010000325.1:0-6395 GCA_039821235.1 Planctomycetota bacterium | reverse complement strand
CCTGTCCGTTCAGCTTCATGGTCCCCTGCATGTTGTCCTGCATCGAATCCACAAACTGAATCCATTGCCTTAGTGCGTTCTCCTGAGACCGGACCAGTTCGGCTGCGGCGCGGCGACGGACCTGGTCGAAGGTTTCCGGGGAATTGAACTCGGCAGTTTTTCCGTTCAGGCTAACGAATCCCTGAAACTGGCCGCCTCGCCCCTGAAGCGAGGCCGAGACGGGAACCGGTCCCTGAATTTGCGGCAGCGCAAAAAAGGAAGCACGATGGAAATCGTCGGGCAGCAGTCGCCACTTTTGAACGTTGTCTTCGTCGGAAGTGAGCGCCGCAACCTCAACCTCTCCTCTCAGAACCTGGACGTTCGACTCTCCAGCTTCGTTGACGGCCACTTCGAATTCTGTCCCGAGGTCAACGATTTTTGACGTGGGTGTCGAGACGGTAAAACCGATCGCCTTTTGCGGGACACTGGCGAGCATTCGACCGCGTCTGAGTTCGAGTTGGCCTGTCGACAAGGGGCGGAATTCAATCGGACCGTCGACCGTGACAACAGCACCTTTGTCAAAGGTCAGCTCGACCGAGCCTGCAAACAGTCGAACAATCTCGTTTCCCAATCGATCGCCGACCAAGCTTTTTCGTTCCCAGACAGGATCGTCGATCTCGGTGAAGGTAACGAACTGCTGCTGTGATTCTGTATCGGAACGTTGCGCGATCGCTTCGTTCTGTCTTGAAGGCTCCAAAGGCAAAGGTTCAACATGTGGTCGATCATTCCTCGGAACGATCGGATCATTTTGTCGATCGGGAACATTGTTACCTTCGGCGATCGAACTCGGTTGGGCCGTTGCCTTATCCGCTCCTCGAACAGCTCTGTCCGTTGGATGGTTCCTTGCGACCGGCATCGACTGATCCAGCAAGGACCAAAATGCCAGGCTCAGGCAAGCAAGAATGGCAGCAGCCAAAGTGAAGGCTGTCCGGCTTGATCGGCGGCGACGCTTTGAATGCGCCTCCTTTTGTCTTCCTTGGTGCTTCGAGGCGACGGTAATCTGCACGCCGTTCAATGGCACCGGTTCGAGAACGCTACTGTGGGGACCGGGCTTGTTCGAAAGGCCAGCGACTTGCCTTTCAATCGAATCCACTTTAGCGTTTGGCAAGCCGATCGGCGGCATCGCACTGCATTGATCGAGTACCTCCTGGACAAATTGGTCGTCCGTTTGCTCTCCATCGCTCATGAACCGAAGCAGAGCATTCAAAGTTGCATCCGCTTCGATCTCGTCGCGCAGCGCGGAATCCTGTTGCAAAAGGTCGGCCAGCCGCTGTCGATCGACTTCATCGAGCGTTTCACCTGAGATCAAGCGGTTCCATAGATTGAGGGCGGTCCTCCGAGGGTCACTCATGGCTTTCCCCCTTTTCAATTCGGAGCTTCGTCCGGATGCACTTGCCCAATTGTTTTCTGATCCTCAATAACATCATTCGGATAGCTCCGGCATTTTTTCCCGCTCCGTCAGCAAGCGACTCGGCAGACGCTCCCTGAAAGTAAAAGGCTTCGACCAGTGCGCGAGGATGGTCGCCCAGGCGGTGCAAGCAGTCTTGGAGTGCATGGAGTTCTGCTTCTGCCGTTTCAGTTTGGAGCGGATCGACATCCGTCGTTGTGGCTTCGATTTCAAGTATCTCGGGTGGAATGATCACGCCCGTCCGGCGTCGGCGCCTTGTCTCGTTCCGGAGATGCAAAAGGATCTGATTCCGCGCAATTGCCATCACCCAGGCACGAAGGCTGCCGTCCTGTCGGAACTTTTCCATGCTTTGATAGACCTGCACGAACACCTCCTGAGCCACCTCATCTGCTTCGGAGGAATTGCCGAAATGCCGCCGCATCAGGATGCGAACATCGGCTTGGTAGCGGCGCAGCACTGCTTCGAAGGCTTCGCGGGGATTTTCCCGAGCCTTTTCGGCGAGTTCTGTTTCAATCGCGTTGCTGTCCGCTGTCAAATCCGTGGCATTCCCATTCCTGTTTTCGAAGTGATGGACGTGGCAGTGTATTCGTTACTCGGCAGCAAAGAGTGTCACTGACTTTCCATTAGATTTTTAAATCTTTTCGTTTTTTTAAAATCTGAGTGACGTTTTCATTCGGGAGGAAACAACACATCACGGAAGCAAAGACTCATTCGAAAGATCCAAACCATTGCGAGCGAATGCCCGTGAACAATACTGCGACTTCTCCCGAGACCGGAATGCAGTGCATCGCCTGTGGGCGTATCAGACGTGTGAGCGATGAGCATCTCGGTCGCCGCCTGAAATGCAACTGCGGCAATATCGCTGTCATCGACGAGCAGGCATTGATTCCTCTTCCGCCCAAGAATTCCCGACCGTCCGCGACAACGCTGCCACCGCCACGAATGGGAAGTCAACACGCTCCACTTCCGGAGGATCAACTGGCCGTAATCGAATCGCTTCGTGATTCGTTTCACAACATCACGACGCAGTTGTCCACCGTCATCGTGGGGCAGCAAGATGTCATCGAAGAGGTGCTGATTTCGATCTTTTGTCGCGGTCATGTCTTGCTCACGGGAGTTCCCGGTCTGGCAAAGACGCTGTTGATTGACAGTATCTCGAAGGTTCTGGATCTCGATTTTCGACGCATTCAGTTTACCCCCGACCTGATGCCGGCTGACATCACGGGAACGGAGGTGCTGCAGGAGGACCGAACGACGGGAACGCGGAACTTTCAGTTTGTCGAAGGTCCCGTTTTCAGCAACATGGTCCTGGCAGACGAAATCAACCGCGCTCCGCCCAAGACGCAAGCAGCCCTGCTGGAGGCGATGCAGGAGCGGCACGTCACCATTGCTGGGCAGACAATGGAGTTGCCGTCCCCGTTCTTTGTGATGGCCACCCAAAATCCGATCGAACAGGAAGGAACGTATCCGCTGCCAGAGGCCCAGCTCGACCGGTTTCTATTCAATTGTGTGGTCGACTATCCAGAGTCTGCGGACGAGTTTCGTATCATCAAGCAGGCGACGTCCGGGCAACAGTCAACGTTGAAAAAGTTACTCGATGCCGAGCAAATTCAGAAGCTGCAAGAGGCTGTCAGAAATGTTCCTGCGGCTGATCATGTCATCGCCTACGCGCGAGACCTCGTTCAGGCAACTCGTCCCAACGGAGGCGGCGCGCCTGGATTCGTCAAAGAGATGATCGGTTGGGGCGCAGGTCCTCGCGCTGGGATTGCGTTGATCATCGCCGCCAAGGCACGCGCCATTCTGCACGGGCGGCTGCATGCGACCACGGGGGATGTTGCCTCCGTGGCGCTGCCTGTGCTGCGACACCGGATCGTGACCACCTTCCATGCGGAAGCAGCCGGCGTACAGCGCGATGACGTGATTCGAAAGCTGATTGAAGTGATCCGCCCAAAGCCTCCCCGGAAATGAAAGTTGCGATGAATCGACCCAACGGCGAATGAGTTTCGACTGTAGTGGGCGAGGCCATGAGTCAGGATGAGGCGGACGTGTGAAGGGACTCGTGGCCTCGTCCACTACGCCGGAAAATTCATCATCGACGCCAAACTGTAAGTTGTCAGTCACCCGCGAGGGAATCACAAGTGTCGTCACTGCAAGTACCTGCGTACATGAAACTGCTACCCGCCGATGCGCAAGCTCAGCTTGCGCGTTGTACGGTTTCTGCGCGCGGTCGAGTGGCGGGATTCAAGGCAGGGAATCATCGCAGTCCGTATCTGGGATCGTCAACGGAGTTTGCCGAGCATCGCGAGTACAGTCCGGGAGATGACCCGCGTGATCTGGACTGGCGCGTGTTTGCCAAACAGGACCGGTACTATGTGAAGCAGTACGTGGAAGAGACGAATCTGCGTGCCACCATTCTGCTCGATTCATCAGCCTCGATGCGATTTCAAGGGAATGCGGCAAGCTCCTTCGACGGGGCCCAGCTTTCAAAGTTCGGTTATGCAAAGCACATCGCTGCCATGCTGTCGTTCCTTTTTGTTCGGCAAGGCGACGCAGTGGGCTTCGTTCAGTTCGATTCCAAAGTACGGACTCAGTTGCCGGCTCGTGGAAGCAACAGCCATTTCCGCAGAGTACTGCAACTGTTGGATGCGGCGGTTCCGGAGAATGCGTCCGATGCACCGTCAGCGTTGCATGAGGCTGCCGAACGCATTCCGCGTCGAGGCATTGTGATTCTGCTCAGCGACCTGCTGTCGGATACCCAGAAGCTGATGCAGGCACTGCATCATCTGCGCTATCGAAAACATGAAGTCATCGTCTTTCAGATTTTGTCTGATGAGGAACTGACGTTTCCTTACAACAATGCCACTCAATTTCGTGATTTGGAAGGGACCGTAGATGACATCGACTTGGACCCGGCGGCGATTCGCGCGGAGTATCTGCGTCAATTTACCGGCTTTCTGAATGACCTGGAACAAAGTTGCCGGAGCATTCCAGTTGACTATGTCCGGTTGAATACAAAGGACTCCTACGTCAGTGCGTTGAGCGATTATCTTGGCCATCGCAATGGAGGCCGGAGATGACGCTCTTGAACGCTGTGGCGATGTTCGCTGCTTTCGCGGTGATCGTCCCAATTCTGATCCATCTGCGAAAGCGGCGCAAATCAAAAGTCGTCGACTGGCCCGCGATGCAGTTCTTGACACGGACGGTGACCAGCCGACGTCGCGGGGTAACGCTGGAAAACCTGCTGCTGTTGCTGCTTCGTTGCTTATTGGTGTTGCTATTTGTACTCGCCATGGCACGTCCGGTGATCGAATCAGGCCGGTACCCTTCTTGGTTGACGTTCATTCTGCTTGGCGGATGTGGACTGCTGCTTTTGACCGCTGCGATTGTCAGCCGATGGCAACGCCGCAACCGGTTCATTGGCGTCGTGGCAGCGACCATTCTGTTTGGAGTTGCAGGTGCGACGCTCTCGGTCGGTCCCGAGTCCCTTGTCGACTCCGAGATGGACCGCGACATCGCCTTGGTGATCGACAGTTCTTTAACGATGACGCTGGGCGATGGTCAGACCTCTCATTTTGATAAAGCGATTACAGAGGCACGATCGTTGGTTGGAACGCTCGCAGGCAACTCGACGGTCTCGATCGTGCTGGCCGGCCCGATCACTGAAACCGTTGATGGTTCGCCCTTTCGCAACCTTCGTAAGGCCGAACAGGTACTCGACACGCTTGCGCCAGTTGCGGGTGGTGCGGATTTGGAGTCGGCTTTGCAACAGGCAACGTCTCTGCTCAAGAGAGCTCCGAATACTCGCAAGCAAGTCTTGCTGCTGACCGACGATCAGCTCTGCGCGTGGGAGTCTCTTGAAAACACCCTCCCGCTTGCGGGAGGGTCGGACGTGGTGGCGGCCGGGGAGGGAAGATCGCTCCCGAAAAGCTTGTCAAACAGTGACGCCTCCCTCCCCGCTCGTTCCTCGCGACCCTCCCGGAGGGCCCGGAGGGAGGGTGAAATGGGTTTGGAAAGAGTCTCTAACGCTGAGATTGCTTGTGCCGCGATTGTGTCGCACATGCCGAATAAGACAACGAACCTCTCTGTCGATCGTCTAAACATCAAGTCGTCGCTGGTGACCGCCAGTCGCCCGGTCCCGATCGAGATCGAAATTCGAAACGGTGGATCAACCACGATTCAAAACGTGGGCGTGAAGCTGATGGTTGACGGCAGGGAAGTCGCTTCTGACTCGCTGATGCAAATCGAGCCAGGAGTGAATTCGATCGTTCGATTTTTGCATTCGTTTTCTAAGTCGGGGCAACACGTCGTTTCGGGCTCCATCGATGTCGCGGATCAATTGCCGGAAGACAACCGGATCGACTCAGTAGTTGACGTGATTCCGCATTTGTCGGTTCTGGTCGTCAATGGCAGCACCGATTCTGATCCCGCGCAGCAGTCCGCGACATACGCGCAGCTCGCACTTGATCCGAAGAGTCTTCGTGAGTCGCAAAACGGTGACGAGGTGGGTAACGCCAGCCGCCCAATCATCGCGACAACGATCGAGGCCACCCGCTTGGAAGAGACCGACTCGCTGGAGAACTTTCAGTTGGTCATGCTGTGCGACGTTCCGCGTCTGCCCATCGATGCGGCCAAGCGGCTTGCCCGTTTTGTAGAAGACGGCGGTGGACTGTGGGTCATCCCTGGCGAAGAAACTGACACGTCGTTCTATAACAACTGGAGTGCTACGCAATCTGACAAACCAGTCATGCCGGCGCAGTTGGGTGAACGAACCCAATGGATCGGCAAAGCGTTGCAGAACGGTCGCATCCCTCGGCTTGGTGTGGCTCTCGACGTTGCCGGCAGACCATTTATCAGTGACCTGTTGGAGCGAGGTGATCACGATCTTGCGGATGTCTCGCTGTTTCAGTTCTGGAACATCACTCCCTCCGAACAGTCAATCCACTCCCTC
>JBCBOO010000324.1:0-6506 GCA_039821235.1 Planctomycetota bacterium | reverse complement strand
TCGCGATCTTGACCCAGGACGAGACGATTTGATACTGCCCCTTCCATGCCAAACTGCAACGAGAGCTTTCCAACCGTAATTCGCCCGCACATCGTCGCCAGCCCGCGCCGTTGGTTGATCTTGTGCTTCCTGGTCAGCCTGATGGGCTGTCTTGCCAACCCAACGTTTGCCCAGGATCCATCCTTCGCGCAGGAAACGGCCGTTTACGGATACATGCTCCTGCAGAACGGCAACGTTATCGATGGCCGAATCAGTCGAACCGGAAAAGTCTTCTCGATCACTCGTGATGACGAATCGACCCTCCGCGTCCCCGCCTCACAGATCGCGCACGTTGCCGCGAGCAAATCGGGCCTTTATGAGTATCGAAAAGGGAATCGGATCACGGGCGACTTGCGCGCGATTCACAACGACATCCGCTGGTGCCTGCGAAACGGGCTCCTGCGCGCCGCGGCCCAGGACTCACTGCAAGCAAGCTCGCTCGACCCGAGCCACCCGACGACGGTGCAACTGCTGAAACAAGTCGCCGCACGAATGGGTAAACCGAAAGCCGCTGATTCAACCGGTCCGACTCGGCTACCAACCGTCAGGACCGTCTCGCACGAAGTCGCCGCCGAAAGTGCTCGCAAACCCGAAATGAGCCCCGTTACCAGCAACAACGGAAACACCACCGAAGATCTGGATTGGATTCCACGGGCGACGCAAATCCAATTCGCGAAGCGCGTGCAGCCCATCCTGGCCAATCGCTGCGCAAGCTGCCATTCACTCGAAAACCCGAACATGCAAGGCCAGCAAGCCAATTCATTCGTACTCCACTCCGCCGTCACTCAGCGGTGGGCTCCCAAGTCCGTGGCCCAAGACAACTTGCGATCCGTTTTGGACCAAATCGATTTCGAATCCCCCGCGAGCAGTCCGATTCGCGAACGCGCGCTGGATGATCATGGCGGACGAAAGAGCTCGCTGGGTCCGGAACGCTCGCCAATGATCCGTCAATTGGATCAGTGGCTGGACCAGGTGATTGCTGCCAAGTCGGACAAGACACGTATCGATCGAATCTTGGATGCCGCCCCATCCGGTGATCCAACGTTTGACTCAGCTCCCATTCCAGCTGCAGAACAGCCAACGACCGCCGGTCGCGCGCGTCGCATGCCCGAAATCGAAAACCCCTTCGACCCGGCGATCTTCAACCGCCGTCACCACGGGACCACGGAAGTGCCTCAGTAGGACTGTGACAGGCTGGAAGCCTTTCCTAGGCCCGCTTCCCTGCGATGCGGCATGGACTAAGTTCCGAGCTCGATCGGACTTGGCGGAAGCATCTCGGTCTTTTGTGGATAGCCTCCATCGACGTTGATTTGCACCGTCAGCCTTCTTCGCCAGTTTTCATCGTCGGCGGTTGGGTGGTCGCTCCGAAAGTGGACGCCGCGTGACTCCGTTCGCACGAGCGCCGTGTGAACCATGATCCCTGCCGTTGTGATCAAGTTCTGCAGCTCCCAGCCCGCTTCGTTTTGAAACTGATGGTTCATCACGTAAGCGGCATAGGAGCGAACGGCGTCAGCGGCTTTTTGCAAGCCATCGCCGCTGCGTTCCACCCCGCAAAGCCGACCCATCGAACTTCGCAGTGAGATCCTGACATCATCGATGTCAAACGCTTCAATCGTCGCCGATGCGGACTGGCGAATGGGAATGGCCTTCATCTCACGGTCGCCTTCTCCAGCTGATCGTGAGGCGGATGCTCCGGCCGCCGCGCCGTAGACGAGACCTTCGAGCAAGCTATTGCTGGCCAGTCGATTCGCTCCGTGCAGACCGCTGCTGGTCACTTCACCGGCCGCCCAAAGCCCGGGCAAACTTGTTCGTCCTTGGCGATCCACCGTGACACCGCCCAGCATGTAGTGGGCTCCGGGCCGGACAGGAATTCGATCCGTGGCAATGTCCAGACCGAACTTCCGGCAGACCTTGGCAATCCCTGGGAACCTCGCCCGAACGTGATCGCTATCCAAATGCGACAAGTCCAGGTAGACGCATGGATGCGACGTGACAGCCATCTGCCGAATGATGGACTGGCTGACGACATCGCGCGGCGCGAGCTCGGCGCGTTCGTCGTACTCCGGCATGAATCGGTCGCCGGATGAATCCAACAAATAGGCTCCTTCGCCGCGAACGGCTTCGGTAATCAATGATCGTGACGAACCGGCGATGTAAAGCACTGTTGGGTGGAACTGCATGAATTCCATGTCGCTCAGTTCAACGCCGGCACGAAAGGCCAACGAAGACCCGTCCGCCGTGGCAACGGGCGGGTTGGTGGACTCTCGAAAGACCTGCCCCGCTCCACCGGTGCAGAGGATCGTTTCCTTGGCCCAGACCATGATCGGTTCTCCGCCACCAACTGAAATGATGGCCCCACGGCACTGTCCACCATGTGTCAACAAGTCGATGGTGAAGGTGTTTTCGAGAATCGTGACGTTGTTCAGCGATCGAGTCCGCTGAATCACCGCACGCATGATTTCGGCGCCCGTCGCGTCACCTTGAGCGTGCACGATTCGCTCGTGTGAGTGCCCGCCCTCTCGACCGAGTTCCAGTTCGCCGGCCTCTTTGTCAAACTGAGTTCCCCAGCGGACCAATTCCTCGATTCGCCGTGGTCCTTCGCGAATGACCATGTTGACGACATCGGCGTCACATAAATTCGCACCCGCAACAAGTGTGTCGCGGACATGATTTTCAAATCGATCATCCGGCCCGAGCACGCCGGCGATCCCGCCTTGAGCGTAATTGCTGTTCGATTCCTTGAGTTCGTCCTTGGTGACGACCAAAACACGTTGATGAGGCTCGACGGCATTGGCGGCGCGAAGCCCCGCCAGACCACCCCCGATGATCAAGACGTCGGTAAATCGATGCAGCGCGTGACGGGTGTCAAAAGGAATCAGGTATCGCGGCGTCATCATCGATCGATCATCCCAAGCAAGTGAGCAGTGAGCGATCGACCTCAGCCACGGGGAAAACGCGGCGGCCGCTCAATGGATTCGCTCAAACTTCGTTAGTTTAGGGGCGCCGGCGAACTTTGGAAACAACGCGTGTTCATCGTCGCCTGCGAAGACCTAATCCGCCGAGTCTTCTATTTCAGAAACTCGAGTGTGTAACAGTCCGCGACATCCACCTTTTCCGCATCGACGAGATTCAATTCCGTCAATTGTTCAAAGAGTTTTTGCCAGCGATCGTCCGTCATCATGCCGATCGATTCGCTCGACGCTTCGTCGGGCATCGCCAACGTTCTCATTTGTTGGGCGCCAAAGTCCAACGCCTCTGCAGTCATTCCCTCTTCGTTTGCCGCAAGAATGGCCTTGTTTCCTGCATCGCCGTCGGCCAAATAGTCGCGCCAGCCCTGCCGTGTCGCGGAGACAAATTGCTGGACGACTTCGGGCTGCTCACGAATCATGGCGCCGCTGGTGACCAAGACGCTCGAGTAGGGATTGAAACCCAGATCGCTGACCATTAGCACGTTGACGTCGACGCCCTGCTGTTTCGCAAGCAGGGGTTCGGCACAACTGTAGGCTTGGATCACGATGTTCGGATCGCCGATCATCGAGGCGATGCTGCCATGATAGGGGACTTCTTGAACGTCCTCCAAAAACCCTTTCGAGCGAATGAACTCGACAAACGCGCGACCGGCCTGACGTTGGAGTGTCTTGCCAGCCAAGTCTTCAAACGACGCGACTCCGCTATCGGCGCGGGCGAGCAAACAACGAGGGTGGTTCTGCATCGCAGCCATCACGGCCACCACGTCCAGACCCTGCTCGCGGAAGAGCACGACGTCGTCCGCGTTCGCGATGGCGAACTGGCTCCGTCCGATTTCCAGTTCCGGTCCGATCGGCGTGGCTCGGCCGCCGGGCTGGATTTCCACGTTCAGGCCAGCCTCTTTATAAATGTCCGACGCTTGAGCTTGGTAAAGGCCGCCATGCTCCGATTCCGGATACCAATTGAGTTGGACTCGAATCAGATCCGGTTCTGCCGAACCGCTGCAACCGGTCAAAGCGACTGAGAGCGCAGCTACGAATCCATACGCTGCAACGAGTCCGCGCATGAGCCTCGAATGGGGCGACAGCACCTTGCCGGTGGGCTTGCCCACCGGTTTCGAATCGACCCGAATCTCGTCCCCGTTCAGTCGGCCGGCGGCTTTGCCGCTGGCCGACCGAACGGGGAAATCATGGCGCGGCAGGGTTGTCCGTGGGGCAAGCCCCACGGCAAAGGGCTTTCGGCCCTCCGGGCCTTTCGGAAGGAAAGTTGTGCGAGCAGGATCATCCTCAACTCCAGACTTTTTACAGTCCCGCGCTAGCCCCGATTTTCTTCGGAAAACCGCGTTCAGCGCCTTGCGGCTCAATCCCAAAACGAAACGTTGGCAAGAGACTTGCAGCACAACTGCGGAAGGGGCAAGTTTTCTTTGGAGGGAAGCAGTCAACATCATCGGCACAGTGGCGTGTATCGGAGGAAGCGTTTGACGATATCATTGCGACCTAGCAATCCCCGTCCAAGTCTCGAGCGTGAAAATGAAGTACGCAATTTGCAACGAAACCTTCGGCGAGATGCCGTTAGACGACGCCCTCGCGTTGGCCTTCGAAGCGGGATACCGAGGATGGGAGGTCGCTCCATTCATGTTGACCGAAGACCTCGGTGCTTACTCGGCGGACGACCGAAGCCACTATCGGCGACAGGTCGAAGCCGCCGGTCTGGAGATCATCGGCTTGCATTGGCTGTTGGCAAAGACCGAAGGCTACCATCTTACGACCCTGGACGCGTCGATCCGTGGACGGACGAGCGACTATTTGAGCCAACTTGCGCGACTATGCCGAGACTTGGGCGGCGACGTCATGGTGCTCGGATCGCCGCGGCAGCGGAATTTTCCCGAATCGCAAACAAGTGAGCAAGCAATGGACGCCGCGGCGGAATGCCTGCGTGGTGTCGCACCGACTTTGGCCGAAACGGGTGTGAAAATTGCTCTGGAACCTCTCGGTCGAGGTGAAGGAAACTTCTTGAACACCGCTGCAGAAGCCCGAGACTTGATGGAACGAATCGACTCACCGAACGTTGGTCTGCACCTCGACGTGAAAGCGATGTCGGACGAGCCAACTGCAATTGAGACGATCATTCGCGCCAACGCGGACGCGGTCCTGCACTTTCACGCCAACGATCCCAATCTGAAAGGCCCCGGCATGGGTGACGTTCCCTTCCGGCCCATCTTTCAGACTCTCCAAGAGATCCGGTACGACGGCTGGGTCAGCGTGGAAGTCTTTGATTACTCGCCTGGAGTGGAGACGCTGGTGCAAGGTAGCATGGAAAACATGCTTGCGGCCCAGTCGTGACGCGCGGCAGGCTCGCGCCCTCTCCGACGGGAGCTCAGCATCTCGGGAATGCACGAACGCATCTGTTGGCTTATTGGGCGGCACGACAGGCCGGTGGCGAATTGGTGCTCCGCATCGATGACCTCGATTCACCCCGCGTCAAATCATGGGCGGTCGATCAAGCCATTGAGGACTTGCGCTGGCTGGGCATCGACTGGGACGGACCCATTGCCCGACAGTCCGATCATTTGGATCAGTACGAAGAAGCCCTCGAGAGACTCAAAAACAGCGCCGACGATCCGGCCTACCCGTGCTATTGCTCACGAAAGGAAGCCGAGGAAGCTCGATCGGCGCCTCATGAGTCTCGATTCCGTGGCGAGTTGCCACCTTACCCGGGGACCTGCCGGAACTTTCGCCAGGGCGACCGCGTGGACGATCGTGACCACTGCTGGCGATTCCGTGTTTCCCAGCGGCAATGGTCGGTCGATGACCAAGTCATGGGATCGATCACATGCGCCCCGGCAAAGGACTTGGGTGATTTCCCGATCACGACGAAGTCCGGCCAAGCGTCTTACCAACTCGCCGTCGTTGTCGACGATTGCATTCAGGGGGTCGATCAAGTGGTGCGCGGCAACGACTTGATCGCGAGCACGTTTCGGCAACTCGAACTACAAGAACGGCTCGGGATGACGCCCCCTCAATACGCGCATGTTGCGTTAGTGCGAGGACCGGATGGGCGACGACTGGCAAAACGCCACGGCGACACGCGACTGAGTTTCTACCGCGAATCAGGTGTCGCTCCCGAGCAAATCGTCGGATGGGCGGCACACAGCATCGGGCTGATCGATCGACAGGAACCCAGCACCGCAGCCGATCTGATCCACGAGTTTGACTGGACCAAACTCGATCACGAGGACAGTCATATGGATCCCGAAACGATCTTTTAGGGATTCGCAGCGAGTTGCCGTATAAATTCGAGTGCGGCTGCCTGGTCGTGCAACTCGCCATCGAGCTGTCGATCTCGAACGGCTTGAATCCAATGCTTGAAATTGGGCCCGGGTTTTAGCCCCGCTTCCTGAAGCGTCTTGCCGGTGATCAGGGGAGGTGGGTCCAAGACTTCTCTCGAACCTAGCAGGGCCTGGCGACATTTGATGAGACCGCGATCGGACAGTTGATTGC
>JBCBOO010000323.1:0-6514 GCA_039821235.1 Planctomycetota bacterium | reverse complement strand
CCCAACGAGTCGCGAAGTGACCGGGCGCGTCGGCGTTCGATGGCATGAAATCGAAATTGTCATTCGCGCGGGCAGCCGACCCGAGATTTCATTGAGTGGAAACGCGCTACACTGTGCGACCGAACACGACATCGGAAAGCTGCACCTAAGCGTTTCGGCGTGCCGAACCCATGCGGTCGCTCACGTGATCGCCGAGACGTAGGTTCTCGGCCAAGTGCGCGACACTGGTTGCACGGCTGCTCTACTTCTTTTCCTTCTTCTCGGCGTCCGTTTCGTTCGGCTTCTTTGTTGTTTTGGGTGCTTTGGGCGTTGACTTCGGTTCCTCGAATCGCAGCGAAGCACTATTCATGCAATAACGCTTGCCGGTTTTGTTGCGCGGGCCATCATTGAAAACGTGACCGAGGTGTGCATTGCAGCGGCTACAGTGAACTTCCTGTCGCGGGTAGAAGAGATGGAAGTCTTTCTTGTAGCCGACGTGTTCGTCTTTGATGGGAGCCCAAAAACTAGGCCATCCGGTACCCGACTTGAATTTGGTTTCGCTTGAGAAGAGGGAGAGTCCGCAGACAACGCATCGATAGAGACCTTCTTTCTTGTTGTCCCAGTACTTGTTACGAAACGCGGGTTCGGTTCCTTCGTTTTGTGTGACTTTGAACTGAATGGACGTCAGCGAGCGTTTTAATTCCGCTTTCGTCTTTGGCTTGTAGTCGGGTTCTACAATCTCCGAGTCCTCTTCCCCGGAGTCCGCGCCGCGATCTGCAGCCAGTAATCCGGAAGGGGGAAGGCTGACTCCGGCAAAGCAAATCAATAGGGACGCCACGCACGTCCGGCGAAGGGTGCGGAAGCTCGGTCGGGCAGACGAATGAATACTCATGGCGGGACTCGATTTCGATTACGATACGGACTCGATGACGAAGCGGAGGGATGGCCAGACAGCCAGCACCTGATTATATGACGAGCGTCCAGCTTTCTAAACTTTCGCTCGCTTACGCGGGGCAATGTTTCCTGCGCGACATTGATTTAAGGGTCGATGATGGCGAATATTTCGCGATCCTCGGCGCGAGTGGCTGTGGAAAAACATCGATTTTGCGAGCCATCGCCGGCCTATTGCGGCCGCAACAGGGTGATATCTTGCTCAATGGGCAAAACGTCGTCCGGTCCGCCCCCAGGAAACGACCCATCGCACTCGTCCCGCAATCCGAAGGGCTCTATCCGCAGCTCTCTGTCCAGAAATCGATTTCGGCAGGAATTCGCCAGCGAATCTCGCGAGCCGAAAAGGCCGAACGTGCTCTCCAAGCGGCGCGTGCCGTTGGCATCGAATCGATTCTGCACCGAACGCCTGATCAAATCAGTGGAGGACAGGCAAAGCGTGCCTGTCTAGCAAAGGCTCTGGCCAGCGGAGCCAGGATCCGACTCTTTGATGAGCCGCTGAGCGCCATCGACGCCCACCTTCGGCATTCATTGGAACGCGATTTGAAACAAGTCCACCAACAGATCGGTGGAATTACCTTGCACGTCACGCATGATTCCGGCGAAGCCTTTCGACTGGCCGATCGGATCGGCGTGATCGGAGGGGGGAGGGTCGTGCAAGTCGACTCACCGAAAGACCTCCGTCAATGTCCGGTTACACTTGGCGTCGCAGCGCTGTTGGGGATTTCACCGATCGTCACGTGGACGATGGTTCGATCCGCATCCGGGTGGAATGCAGAATCGCCTGGTAGCGACACGCTGCGTTTCGGTCCGAATCTTCCCGTTGGTTCGACTGCCATCGTCGCCTTCTACGAAGACGACTTGGTCGGACAAGGTTTCGACAAGGCCGCCTTGCACTGGCGACCTCCGGCAGACACCCGCTCGGTGCCCGTCAACAGTTTACGCTGGTTTTCCTCCGCCACACCTCACCCCAGACTTGAAGGTGAGATGCTTGACGGATGAGAACGTTGGCTGCGTCTAGACGCCAGCTGGAACCGGCAGGTCCGCGACCTGGTACGCTCGCGAACGGAACAAGAAATCGATAATGTTCCCTTCGTGCGGCTGAAGCCAGTTCAGTCGGTTGGTCGGAATTGGACCGAAATTGACTCGGTCAATCTCCGTGCAACTACCAGCTGCCTGGATCAGTTGTGGGTCCCGCGTGAGGACCGTGCCGACCAACGTGGGGCCGATGCGTCGCAGCATTTCCGCTTGCGGGCATTCGACAACGCTAACAAATGGGAACATGTATTCCTTCATCGCCACTGCGCGATCCGGAGAATCGGCATGCACCACCATTGGCCGCAAGTACGCACAGTGCTCGCGCTCGATCAACTTGTCACCAAAGTCGGCCGTCATGTCAGTGACTCCACCCTCAGCCAAGTCTTGCTGAACCATCGCGTACGTTCCGGTCGCCATCGCCGGAACCGTGAAGGCGGCCAACTGGGCGTTCTCGTCGGAGGGTGGCAAAACGTCGACGGATCCAATTCGCTCGGCGATCGCTTGGGCGATTTCGCGGGTGTGGCGGCTGGCCCAGATCCCACTGCAGTTGATGCAGGAACGACCCGAGTTGCTCAACACACTTTCGACCATCACATCCAAGTACAGTTCCCAGTCATCGATGACATCGTCGCCGATCAGGATCTTTGACCAGCCGGGCCCGTGCGCTTGGACGCGCGGGTTGCCCTCGTGCTGGGCAACCGTCTGCGCACTACCAAAGATCATGCTGCGAGGTGCCTTCGTCATGATCGAACCTCCGGCGTCGTGACCGCCGGGGTAGAGGCCAAAGGCCTCACCAGGAACACCGGCTTCCATAAACGCCGCCACCATCCGGTACGGAGTCCATGGTTCTTGCGATCCGGGTTTGAGCGCGAGACCGATCTGAAGTGGAACGGCGGGTAACCAAAGCGTGTGGACGCCCGGCGAGTTGTTCGGCAGGACCGCACCCAGGATCGGCGTCTGAGCTTGATATCTCACAATCACGCCACGACCTTCCTCTCCATAACCCTTGCTGAGGATATCCAAGTCCAAGCCCCGGGTGAGGCAGCCCAGGATCTCATCAATGTTGCTGAGCACGAAGCTGTTCTTCTTCATGTTCGAGCGACACATGTGCTCGGGCAAACCAGTACTGGCCGATTGCTGGTGCACAAATTGATCGACGGACTGGATGGAATCACCGACCGGAAGGTCTGCGTTTTCAAACAGATCGGCGGCCTTCTTGGACATTTCAATCAGTTCAGCCGGCGTGTACTTGAGCAACGCCTCGCGTGCTTTGCCGGCCTTTTTCATATCGCGGGCGACGATGCCGCCACCGACGGATCCGAATCGTGCAATGGGTTCACCGGTATCGAAATGGACAACGTCCTTCATTTCGATGGACTCGTACGGCTTTCCCCAGCGGAGTGGTTGTAGTGTGATCATTTCAGATTTGAGCTTTGAGATAGATGCGGAGGGATCAATAGACGCCGACGGTGGTCGCACTGGCAAGTTCGTGGAAAGGACGAACTCCACTCACACCATCCCAAGGATACATGTCAAACGGTGCTTCGCGTTCGCCTTCATCGCGTTCCATAAACCCGGGAACAAAGAACTCGTCCGTCAGCGTGTACAGCTTCACCCGTCCTGTTTCGCCATAGCCAACGACTTGGTTGTAATCTTCGAACTGGACAACTTCCGTGACGGCACGTGGCTGCGGCGCGTAGTAGCTGATTTTGTAGCCATCCGCCGCCGTGATGGGCTTACTGCACGCCAAACCCATCAACGTGTTTCCATAAGTCGGTGTCATGTAGACGCCTCCTTCTTCGACCGGGCCGCCCAGCATTTCTTCGACGCAGAAACGCGTCCACTGAGGCGTGAATTCTGTTCCGCCCGAGAAGATCCCTTTGATGCCAACCTCTTGAAGACTCGTTCCGCGATCCTCCAGAGCTTCGCCGAGTGACTCCAAAAGTTTTGGCGTTGCGAACATGCACTGAACGTCATGTCCGGCCGTTAGCACAGTGACCGCTTGGTCGATGCAGTGCTTCTTATACTCCTCCAAGTGCTCCATCCAGCCCTTCTTAATCAGCTTGACGACCCAGCGCGGATCCAAGTCGATGCAGAAGCAAATGCCCCCGCGGTGTTGGGCCAAGTGTTCAACGGCCAAGCGAAGTCGGCGTGGCCCACTGGGACCAAGCATCAGCCAGTTCGCACCCTTCGGGAAGTATTCATCGGGCAGCGTTTCACTGAACAACTCGTAGTCTTTCCAGTGATCTTCAATCACCACGCGGCTCTTCGGGATTCCGGTCGTCCCACCGGTTTCAAACACGTAGGTCGGCTTGCCGGCGTGACCTTTGGGAATCCATCGATTAACGGGACCACCTCGAAGCCACTCGTCTTCGAAGTTCGGAAACTTCTTGAGGTCCGCAAATGACTGCACGTCCTTGAGAGGATCGAAGTTCAGCTCCGACTTCTTCTCCAACCAAAAAGGACTCCCTGTGTCCTCGCTGAAGTGCCAATGGACGGTTTTCAGAGTGTGCTCATTCAGGCGGTCGAGCGCCTGCGAAGCTTGTTGAGAAACGTCTTCAGGGATCATCGTATCGGCAGCGCTCATAAAGAACCGAATGAGTGGGAGGGAAGGAATCTTGGTTGGATGGTTGAAACGCTCTCGGCGTTTCGAATTCCTGCTATTGTTGCGTAACGGAAAGTGCGACGAAAGAACACAACACCCGGGGGATGTCTTCGGGCGTGCGTGCAAGCTCGTGATGCGCATAAAAAAACGCCACGCGGAGCCGCGTGGCGTTTCTGATTTCGTTTTGACCGAACTCGACCGCCAACCTTAGTTGTTGGCAGGGATGATTGGGCTAGCTGGCGGGGGAGCGATGAGATTGTCATCGTCATCGGCCAACGCGATTGCGATCGCTGCACCGGCTCCGCCGAGGAGTCCGATCCCGCGGAGGCTACCGCCTCCACCGATCGCACCGCCGCCGCCGCCGAATCCGCCGCCACCCATCGGGCCGGCAACACCACCGTCAATGAACGTTCCGGGACCACCGTCCAATGGAATGCCTACCACTCGCTCTTCAATCAATCGGTCATCGATCACATTGATCGGGCCGGGCAGTGGTGCAACTTGCATGACGAAAGAGTCTGGGGTCGCAGGCGGTTGCATGGCGACCAGCGTTTCCGATTTTGGAGCGTCGCTCGAGACCGTTTGGAGGGTCAAGGGGTCGATCAACTCAAGACCCATCAAGCCAAAGCCATCGGCACCGGAGCCCATCACCGAGTAGCTGCCGGGCATCAGTTCGCTGACCACGAAGTCACCATTCTCGTCGGTAACCGTTCGTGAAACTTCGACGCCGTCGGCGTAGACGATGACGTTCGAGTTGGCCGAACCAAGTGATTCGCCGAAGCCAGCCTTGGTGAGTCGGCCTCGAAGACCACCCTCGAACTGACTGACTCGCAGCAGTTCACCGCTCATCGCACGGTCGGTCGCAAGCGGGTTCACGGCGGGGTCGAATTCGATCCCACTCACGTCCGTCTTCGTCAGGTAGCGAACCATGGCACTTTGTGCGACAGACGCTTCAACGGCACCGGCGGCGATTTCGATTTCGCTGCGGATCGGCACGTTGGAGTTAACGACGTGCATCGCACAGCATGCGAAAGCACTGTCGCCTTGGATCATCAAGGTGTAAACACCAGGTTGAATGCTCGAAAGCTCGAAGCGCCCAGTCTTGTCAGACATGACCGGAGACGCGGCGTACTTTCCGTCCTGGCTGATCAGTGAAACCTTTGCGCCACGCGCGGCAGAGATGCCTTCGCTACGTGGGACAACGACTCGACCACTAATCTTGCCATCTTCAGATAAACGCACCCACTGGTGCTCAGATACATCAGCCGCTGATGCAAACGATCCCGCAAAAAGCAAAGCAAACGCTGCGGCAGCGTGAATCAGACGTTTCATTTCCGCGATTTCCACTCAATGTTGTTCGGTCTAGGTGAGGGTAGACGTACCCTCGTGCAAAATATAGAAGCCATAAATGCCGAATTCAACGCTCTTAACACCGGAATTGGCAATTTAGGAAAGATGTTGCGGTCAGCGAGCCCTCTCGGGTCACCCGAATGATCCCGCCCCCCGGACGGAAGCACACAGGTTTGACGATGGTAGCAGTCACTGGAATATTAGCGACCGCAACTGAGATGTTCCGAGAAAGCTTAAGGTTCCCTTCATGAAGCCCAATCCCTACGCTCCGACAGCGACCACGCCGGAAGCGGAGGGCTATTTTGGCGATTTTGCGTCAAGGGCAGCCGGTACGTTCCTCTACCGGGTGATCGAAGTGGAGCATCCCTTCGAAATGACGTTGATCTACAACGGTTGGTGGTTTCGTCAACGCGTTCAGGTCAATGGGGAGATCGTCTGGTCGAAAATCAGCTGGCTCACGATCGAACCGGCGATTGAGTTCACTCTGCCTGACACCGTGGCCGGCGAAGAGACGCCGTGCGACGCGGCTCGATGAAGGGAAGATGACTCCGGAACAGACGCGCCATTTGGGGATGCAGATCGCCGGTGCTCTTG
>JBCBOO010000322.1:0-6525 GCA_039821235.1 Planctomycetota bacterium | reverse complement strand
CTTTCGCCGCGGTACGATCGATGAATTCGGGCGACAGGCGAGGTATGCGACGGCGCTCTCGCTCACGATTCACGCGGACGCGACACAGTGGCGTCGCGAGGAAATCAAACGCCGTCCGGTGAAAGAACTGGAGCGGGTTACTGATTTGTGAGATACTCCCGGCGGTGACCTTCGCAAACGCGAATCGGGTCATTCGAGGTGGTAGCTGGAACGATCACGCCCAGAACGTGCGTGCCGCCTACCGGAACGCGAACGATCCCGGCAACCGGAACAACAACCTTGGCTTCCGCTGCGTTGAATTCGGGGCAACTTCGGATGAATTGCGGCTGAACAGAAGGTCATCCGGTCCGATTTCCATCGGCGAAAACGAAGTGGCCTGCGGCGCGTTAGTAGCAGAGCGGATGCCTTGCGAAACCGTTCCGACAGGCTTTCTTTTTAGGATCACTATGGCGACCGCTAGCACCAACCAATCGACGTTCGAGTCCGGCCGTTTTCCCACATGGATTTCCGGTTGGGGTCACGATGAACTGAGTGTGTTCGTGGAGTTTTCTTTGTCCACGGGTGATCGGTACTGGGAATTCATCGACCAGCGGCTGCGATGGATACCCGCCGGCGACTTTGTAATGGGATCGCCAGAATCGGAGGCCGGACGCTTTGACCGCGAGGGGCCAGCGCATGAAGTAACGCTCAGCCGCGGATTCTGGATGATGGACACGCCCGTCACACAGGAGCTTTGGGAACACGTGATGGGCGAGAATCCAAGTCGATTCTTTCATCCACACCGCCCCGTCGAGCTGGTGGATTGGAACGCGTGCGCGTCGTTTTGTGAGAAGCTCGGGACAATGCTAGGCGGATCGTTTGAACTTCCGAGCGAAGCGCAATGGGAATACGCGTGTCGCGCCGGCAATCAAGCTGCCACTTACGCCGGCGAACTCCAAATCCGAGGAGAGCGAAATGGGCCGGTACTCGATCCGATTGCTTGGTACGGCGGCAACTCGGGAGTGGATTTTGATCTTGAGGATGGCCACGACTCATCGGGTTGGCCAGAGAAGCAGTACGAACATCAGTTAGCGGGGACGCGCATCGTCGGGCAAAAACAGCCCAACGACTGGGGTTTGTTCGACATGCTCGGAAACGTTTGGGAATGGTGTCACGATGGCAAGAGACGCTACACAAACGAAGCGGTGCTCGATCCGATGGGCTCGACGGATGCAAACGCGGATCGGGTCTTTCGGGGTGGTAGCTGGGGCGATCACGCCCAGGGCGCGCGTGCCGCCTACCGGAGCGCGTACCGTCCCGGCTACCGGGACTCCTACCTTGGCTTCCGCTGCGTTGGGGTTCAGCCATGAACAAGAGGCGAGTGCGTCACGGGAAGCCGAGGGACGAGGCGGACCAAAGACGCAACGAGCGCCGCGTTGAAACGCTTGAGATTGGGCAGCTGAACGAGGGGTTTCTAGCGGTGCAACCAGCGAAGGTCGAGCAGGGCCTTGCAGTGGCCGCAGAGCGTGATTTCGAATTCATCGGCGGCGTTGACGGTTTCATATTCGCCCGACGGCTTCCGGCGCAAAATAGTGACCGATTGTTTGAAAGGATCGCCAATGATGTACCAGGGCACCAAATGCTGTTGATAGAGCTTCCGTTTGTGCGTTAGGTCTCGTTCGCGTGTCGATTCAGAAAGCACCTCGACAACAACTGCGGGGTACGACTCGATATGTCCTTCAGGAGGCGGCCCGCAAACGACAGAAATGTCGGGCCGAACGACCGTGTCATCGGAAATAATCCAATCGATCTCAGCAAGCACCGTCGCACGACACTGTCCCCGGTCGATCGCATTGGTTAGCGCCGTACCAAGACGCATTAGCATCATTCCGTGGCGACCAAACGGACTTGGCGACCTCGCGACCGCGACTCCGTTCCAAAGCTCCCAATCACCGTCCCACTGCTGATAGTCGGCTACCGTGTAGTGCGGCTGATACGGAAGGGTGGAGCTCATTCAACCACATCTTGGCAAAGAGACTTACGACAGAAGTCCAAGCCAAGATTATAACAGGAAGATGTTAGCGTGCGTCAGCCGATGCGCTGCCCTACCGTCGCCGCACGCTCCGCGGGCGGTGTTGTTTTCATAGCACGCCCAGCGATAGCCTCGGTTGTCCGCAGAAACCAAGGCGATCGCTCGTCAGCTCAAAGCTGTGAAGAAGTTGGTCCACGAATAGCTCGAATCGAACGAATAACGAGGCCTTTCGGGCTTCGCGGTGGATTGCTACTCGGAGCTGAACTGCCCGGATTCGGCCTATTCGACTGATTCGTGGACACCCCTCCTTCTCAACGAATCCATCAACAGCCCGCTAGCAACGATGCGGCTCAAGCTAACATTCTGCGAGGCTGCCATCACGACGCATCATTCGGGTATCGATGGTTCGTCCGCTCCATCCTCCGAGTCCGCTTCGCCGGGCTCGTTGAGTTCGATGGTGTCCATGACTTGGTACGTGGGGCCTTCCTTGTCGAGAAAGCTGGCGACGAGTTGAAGTTCGTCGACCATCATTTTACCCAGCTCGGCATCCGACTTTCGCTCGATGGCATCCAAGAGCGTGTCACTGGCGCGGTGGGAACGGCTGCGGGCTCGTCCGATCGTCAGGTGCGGGCGGTAGTCGCGCGGTTCGGGCTTGAAACCCAAGTCGGCGAGTTCTTTTTCCAGGTCGCTGACCATTCGCACAAGCGTCCCCGAGGCGTCTTCGACACCCGCCCACAGCACGCGAGGGCGTGTGACTTCGGGGAATCCGCCGGCGCCTTGGAATCTCAATTCGAAGGGCTGGAGTGAGTCCGTGACTCGGCGGATGGCTCGGCAGACGTGTGGGATTTCAACGTTGTCGACTTCGCCCAGGAATTTCAGGGTCAGGTGAAGATTGTCGACCGGCACCCACTTGATTCCCTCATCGAGTGGCTTGAACAGCTTGATCAGTTTCCGTGTAGCCGATTCAATAGCGGGCGAAAGTGGAACGGCGATGAACGTGCGAATGGTTTGCATGGAATTGGCGGATCAATCGAGAGCCCTTATGAACTTATTTGAGCCGCCAAGTTTCTTGCCCAGTCGACGATTCCCCGGAGGGCACTTGCAAACACTGGCGTCGGTTCGCGCAACGGTTGCAAACGTCGCGGCCGATCGAAAGCACGTGGTCGAGTTGGAAGACGGCGACGCCATCGTCGTTCATGAGAACGATCCCGCCAAGTCGGCAACGGAGGAGGCGGAGCAAACCTTGGTGCTGTTTCACGGGTTGAGCGGGTGCCATGGCTCGCCGTACATGATTCGATTGGTGCGCCGGTTTTGCCAGTTGGGCTATCGGGTCTGCCGAGTCGACATGCGTGGTTGCGGCGATGCACGAGAGCTGGCCGAAGGGATTTCCCATGCCGGCCGCAGCGAAGACGTCGGGGCGGCGCTCGCATCGATTGCGGATCGTCACGGGCAGACCTTGCTGTCGGCCATCGGTGTTTCTCTGGGCGGCAATCAATTGCTGCGTTGCTGTGGCCGCATTGGGGCGGGGTTGGAATCAAAGCCGACTTGGTGGTCGCGGATGCAAAAAGTCGCCGTCGTCGCGCCGCCGATCGATCTGCTTCGCTGCAGCCAGAACATGAGTCGCTGGGGGCGACGGCTCTACAACCGTTACTTCATTCGTGCCTTGATCCGGCGGGCGCCGAACCGGCTGCGTGATCGCGACGCGTTTCGGCAAGTGATCGCCGATCGCATGCCGACCACGCTGTTTGAGCTGGATGATCGGTTGACGGCACCACTGAGTGGATTTGGGAACGCCAACGAGTACTACGCCGAGTGTGGTGCCGGCACGGTCGCCGGGCACAATCCACTCCCGACGCTGGTCGTCGCGGCGGAGGACGACCCGATCGTGCCGGTCGACTGTTTCGCACGAAAAGACTGGCCGGATTCAACCCGAGTCGTGATTTCTCGCGGCGGGGGGCACGCGGGCTACGTCGGCCGGGGTGGTCAACAGTGGATGGATGAATGCCTGCATCGCTGGCTTGATTGGTAGTGGGCCGTCAAGTCAGGTACACTTCCGAACAGTGGTTTGACGCGGTTTGGGAGAGTTTACGATGAGTGGCGAATATCACGGTTGGGATCAAGAAGGCGATCACTGGAGGTTTGCGGATGTCGTGGGGCGTCCGAAGAACGAATCCGTGTTCGTTATTGAGGATTTTGGCGGCCAAACCAACGCCCGCCAGGCACTCTCGGCAATCCTGTCGGCAATAAAACAGTTTCAGGAACGAATCCAAATCGTACCGACCGACAATAACACTCGGCTGTTGATGAAATTGAAAGCCGCGTCGCTGCTGCGGGTCGTCGAAATCAAGCACGGCGATGAGGTCCACTGGGGCGTTCTCGGCGTGCAGACGACGCCACCGCCAAAGCGATTCAAATGGAAGTTCTGGGCTTCGTGATGAAACCACTTCGATTCGCCTTTCTTGGAGCCCTTGTCATTGCGTCATCGACGATGTTCGTGATGCGTGCGACGAGAAGTCCTCAGCGAGTCAGTGGAACCGAAGAGGCCGATCGAAATCCGGCGGCCGTTACGCTCGACGAAGAGGTCCGTAAGCGATTCGAACGTGCTCGCTTTTTTGACGAGGCCATTGTGCCGGTCATTCAGGCCACCGAGCGCGAGAACATCGCGGCGGCGGAGCGTTGCGTCGCCCGGATTCATGAGTTGCTCGCCGGTTATCATGCGGGCGTCAATCCATTTGTCGGTGAGATGACCAGCATGCGCACTCGCCTGGGGATTCTTAAGCGGATGCCCGGTGACTGGTGGAAGGAAGACGAACGCGTCCAACGCTACGTCCAAGACAAGTTCGCCAAGCACCTCTTTACCGAAGAACAACTCGCCGACGATTTGTCACGTGTGATGCTGGACCTGCATCATGATATTCAAGCCAACCAGAATCAAATGCTGGTCCGTGTCCAAGTTGCCATGACGTCGGCGGACTTGCCAGACGTGACACTCGCGGCAGCGGATGAGTTCTTTGCACCGATTTCCAAACAGCTGACTCGGTACTCCGCCGATCAGGGCATGGCAAGCGTCGAGAACATGTTGGGCGCGTTTGTGCTCGGTGAGGCGGGGGCGTTTGCCGCGCGATCGATCATTGCCGGTTTGCTCAGTCGGTTCGCACCGAGTGCGGCGTTGTCCGTTGCCGCAGGGACATCGGCAACCGTGGGGGCTAGTGCGACGGGAGCTGGCGGAGGATCGTTGGCCGGACCGGTCGGTACGGTGGTCGGGTTCGGCGCCGGCTTGGTCGTCGGTCTCGTCATTGATTGGTGGATGACCGAGCGATTCGAAGCGAAGCTCCGGCAAAAGATGCACGTCTACTTGGATGACTTAGGGTCGGCACTCTTGCATGGTTCACCGTCGGATGAAATGGATCCGTCGCGACCGAGCGGTGGTTTGGTGCAGGCCTTGCCTGCGGTGTGTGACGAACTCGAACAAGCGTATCGCAACCGATTTTTCGAACAGGTCGTGGAGGGCCAGCGATGAGATTAGAAAAAGGGATGAATTCACGTGTTTGCTTTCTCCTTTGTCTTGTTCTTGCCACCTCCGGCTTGTCGGCGAGCGCCGCGCCGCTCGCTTCGGGCACCGCGATTACTCGTGCGGTCATGAAGTACTTTGGCAAAGAAGGCATCGAGGAAGGCACCGAGTACCTGGCGAAGCAGGGCGGCCGCGAGATGGCGGAGCGACTCTCCGCCGCCGCGCTGCGTGAAGGTGGCGAAGAAGCCGTGGAGGAGCTCTCCAAGTTGGCGGCCAAACACGGCCCAGAGTTATTGCGAGCGCTCGACAATGCGCCTCAAGTGGCGCCCATCATGGCGGCACTCCGTGAACTGCCGGAAGCACAAGCACGAGCCGCAATGGTTCGGCTGGCGGCCGGAACGGGAGGCCGCGAGTTGGCCGAATCCGTCGTCAAGAATGGAGCCGCCGCGTTGCGGAGTGAATTGCTGCATCCCGGAGTCGGAAACCTCTTGGCCAAAACACTCGGGCAAGAAGGGGCCGAGATGGCAACCCGCTTGACGACCGATCAGGCGGTGATGGTCGCACGACACGCCGATGACTTGGTCGCTCTACCGGCATCGCAACGAAAAAGTGTGCTTGCCCTGATTCGCAATGATACAGAACGGGTCGTCTCCTTTCTCGGACGCTTTGCCGCCGACAATCCAGGCAAGACGCTTTTCACCGTCGCAACGACCACGGTTCTCTTGGCGGAGTCCGAACGCATTCTTGGTGGCGATGAAATTGTCTTTGATGCCGACGGCAATCCGGTCGTTGTCACCAAGGCTGGCCTGGCGGGACGGACGATGAAAGTGGGCGGAGAAGCGCTCGGCAAGATTTCTGACGACTACATTCGACCGCTTTACCAGATCGTGCTTGTGTTCTTGGCCGCTTTCGCAGGACTGTTCCTGCTGACGCGATTCTTGCCGAAACGAGCGAGTGAATGAGCGAACCAAGCTCACTGCAGCGTTTGCTTGCCGCCGTCGCT
>JBCBOO010000321.1:0-6536 GCA_039821235.1 Planctomycetota bacterium | reverse complement strand
CTCAACTTTGTAGAGGTTGGCTTCGGAAGCCGAACCCATCAATCCGGAAAGCAATCCCATGTTTTTCTCGTTGCGCAGGAAAGGCGAAAAGGGCTCTCACTCTTATCGTAACGAGTCTCATTCGCTCCAGGTTGTCGCATCTTGGCTCTTTCAACGACCGCGATCGAGTCAATCAACGATCGCGATCGATCCGGTTTCCGCATCCGTGTCTGGAGTCTCGAATCGTTCCAGCAACCGATAGAGTTTCCTCCGGTGAATGCCCAATACTCGCGCCGTTTTGGCTTTGTTCCCGCCGTGCATCTCGAGGACACGCAACACATGTGTTTTTGCGATGTCATCTAATTTGAGCGAGTCGCATTGGATCTCAGCGTGGGGGATTGTGGGTGCCGTCGAAAGCTCCCTGGGAGAATCAGATTCGTGCCCGGCAACACCATCGGCGATTTCTGAAGGCAAGTCGTCGAGTGTGATATCGTTGCCATCGGCAAGGATCGTCGCGCGCTGAATGACATTGTTCAATTGGCGGACATTGCCCGGCCAATGGTATTGGTTCATTGCCAACCTCGCCGAAGGGTCGATGTGCCAGGGGATCGGCAGAAAATGGTCGATCAAGCGATCGATATCACCTTCGCGTTTCCGCAGCGGCGGTAGGTCCAGGGAAAGCACATTGATGCGATAAAACAGGTCTTCTCGAAAGTTTCCGGCTTCGACTTCCTTGCTCAAATCACGATTGGTTGCCGCAATGATCCGAACATCCACGAAGCGTTCTTTGTGAGAACCAATGCGGCGCATCGAGCCGTCTTCCAAGACACGCAATAACTTGGGCTGGAGAGAGAGCGGCAGCTCACCGACCTCGTCGATGAAAAGCGTGCCGCCATCGGCGATTTCAAAGAGCCCCGGCTTGTCCGCGGTGGCACCCGTGAAAGAACCTTTGACGTGACCAAACAACTCGCTCTCCACCAGCTGCTCCGGCAAGGCCGCACAGTTGATGGTGACGAAGGGGCGATCACCTAACTGGCTTCTCTGCTGGACGGCCCGGGCAACGACTTCCTTTCCCGAACCGCTTTCGCCTTGGATCAAGACCGGTTTGGTGGTGGGGGCAACCTTCTGCACCATCTTGACGACCTGTTGCATCGAAGCCGACTCGCCAATCAGTTCCATGGCAGGACGATTGCGCGAGATCAACGCCTTCAATTGGTTGTTTTCGCGGCGCAGGCGTCCTCGATCTCGCGCCAGTCGACAGTGATGTTCCAGATCACCCAACGAACAGGGCTTGGTTAGGAAATCGCAGGCGCCGAGCTTCATCGCCGCCACAGCGGATTCAATGGTTCCCTGCCCCGTCAGGATAATGACCTCCATCTCCAGCTTGTCCTGCTGCACACGTTGCAGCAGTTCCATGCCGGACATGCCCGGCATATTCATGTCAAAAACCGCGACGTCAAAACTCTGGCTGCTGCAACGCTCAAGCGCTTCCGCTCCACTGGAGGCTGCGACCACTTCGTGCCCCTTGCGTTCCATCCAACGCGCACTGGTTTCTCGAAAATCGTCTTCATCTTCGACAAGCAGGAGTTTGATGGGTAAGTTGGGCATCGTGGCTCGATTCGTAAAAAAATATGGTTCAAGAAACTCGGTTCGATCGCTCGTTGAACCAAGGTGCACTATCGCACACACAGGCCGTAATCGCACAGCCAACTCGATTCGTGTTTGGGCTAAACCATGCCAGAAGGTTCGCCCGCGAAACTCGCCGCCTCGGCAAACTCACCATGTTTCAGCAATTCAATTAGCTTGAGGTACCCGCGAATGATCTCACGGTGGTCGCTCACCACCTCATTTTGTAGTCGCTGCCACGAATTCTCCATTGCCTTTCGTGCTCCATTCTGTGTGATCGACGAAAAACGAACCTCTCAGGGACTCTCCGAGCCGACCTTCACAAAAGCAAACGACATGCCAAACTAAAAAAAGGAAGCCGACGCAGATCCGCGCCGGCTTCCTAATTGATCTGTCCTGTCAAGGAGACAGTGGGTACCTACCAAGCACGGTTGGTGACAAACCAAATACCGGACATGGTTTCCTGTGTTTGCCAGTAACCAAAGATCGACCATGTCTTGATCCACTTTCGATATTGAACGGCTGAGTCAAACCCTGATCCGCCGTACAGATAGTCGCGTCGACCATCACGTCCACCATCCAGGTAGTCGTTGCCGTCATGTCCGTAGAGATAATCCGTTCCCGAGTGTCCGTAAAGCGAATCGTTGCCGGCGTTTCCGTAAAGTCGATCGTTCCCGCTGCTTCCATAAAGCGTGTCGTCGCCGGATCCACCGTGAATCCTGTCATTGCCGGAACTACCGGACAGCAGGTCGTTGCCGGAACCTCCCGATAAGTAGTCGTCGCCCGAGTTTCCGTAAAGCTTGTCGTTGCCTCCGTACCCATAGAGCCTGTCGTTGCCCGTCCCGCCGTGAATCGTGTCTGCGCGGTACGAACCATAGATAACGTCATTCCCGGCTTCACCCGAGAGATAGTGGTTGAACGAAAACGGTCGATCGTCAGCCGACTGAAGTTTGTCGTTGCCGTTGCCTCCATACAGACGGTCGTAATGTCCAATCAGGAGGTCGTTACCATCTTGACCGTAGAGTCGATCCACCATGTTCTCGGCACTCAGTCCAAACGGCATCGTGAGCTCGCCGGTCGATCCGTCAAGGGTGTCGTCTCCGGCCCGACCTTGGAGCGAGTCTTTGCCGGCACCTCCGATCAACACGTCATTTCCTTGACCTCCGAAGAGTGCATCATCACCACCAAGACCTTTGATAACGACGCCTCCCCGGTTGTAGGTGCTGGCTTCGAGGTGATCGTCGCCGTTCGTTCCTGAAATCTCAATCTGCTCCACACCACGATGTGGGTTGATATTTCTGTTAGTACGCGAACCGGTCACAAACGTATGGTTGCCAAGTACCATCCAACGATCACCGCTGCGGTAGAGCTTGTCGGTACCCGAACCCCCATCGACATTGATCGTGCCGACGGACGAATAGATTACATCGTTTCCGCCCATCGCCTGAATTGTTGCATGCCCCGAGAAGCCTCGCGTATCGATCGTATTTGCGGAATCGTTTCCGGTCAGCTCAGCCCGTTCAACGCCGCTGATCAAATGTTCGGTCTCGGCCGTGCTCAGCTTCGAGTTGGTCAGCCGAATGGACTGATCTTTCGACGCGAGATCGTTGCTAAGCTGCAGAGCGACCGTGTCGGTGCCCAATCCTCCGTTGATGACTGAGTTGTTTTCGAATCGATTGAGGTTGATTCGGTCGTTCCCTGAACCGGCATCGATCGCGACAGCCATCGCCGCGTTGACACCAAAGTCCAGCGTGATGTCGTCGTTTCCTCCCAGTGCTTGCAGGCCGGCGACTTCGATTCCGGTCAGATTGACGGTCGTTCCCGTTTCGTCACCGACTTGAATCACGATTTCAGGAGTCCCGCCGTCCTCGGGTTCCTCAAAGCCGAATCGAATTCGATCGTCTCCTTCGGTTCCTAAAACACGATACTCATCTCGTTCGCCTGCACTTGGCACCGACGAGTCGTTTCCGCCGAAGACTTTGTCAGCTCCCCGAGTGTGCTGGATGATGTCGTTGCCGGCATCGCCGTAAAGTCGGTCGACGTAATCGCTGCCGATCAAGAAATCATCTCCGTCTCCGCCAAAGAGCGTGTCAACGACGACTTCGTTACGAGGCAGAAGATCCGTTTGAGCGGAATTGATCGCTGCCATCTGGTTTTCAATGGAAACGAGCTGCTCTTCGAGCTCATCGAATCGTTGGGTCTCTTCGTCGGGCAGTGCATCCTGCTCATCTTGCAGCACACGTCGACGTTGTCTCAATTCATCTTCGCGTTCAAACAACCGATCATACATGTCGTCCCGATCGACGACTTCCAAATCGGAGAACTCCGTCTCAGAGAACGCGTAAAGCCTGTCGTTTCCACCCTCTCCGTACAGTGCATCGCGTCCCGCTCCTCCGTACAGCAGGTCGTCACCGGCACCACCGTGCAGCATGTCACTCAGATCACCGCCGAACAGAGTGTCTTCGCCTTCGCCACCGAAGAGAACGTCAACTCCATCGCCGCCGAAGAGCGTGTCGTTTCCGCCGTCACCGTAAAGGGCATCACCGACAAGGCCTTCACCGGCCAACAGCGTGTCGTCTCCTTCGCCGCCACGCGAAACGTCGGAACCGGATTGGCCGTTCAGCTCATCGTCGCCTGATCCACCCGACAGAAGGTCGTCGCCTTCTGCTCCGAAGATCTTGTCATCGCCTTCTTCGCCATAGAGTTCGTCATTGGCGGCCCCACCGGTGAGATGGTCGTTACCCGCCCCGCCGTAAATCCAGTTCCGGCTTTCAGCTCCGACGAGCGTGTCGTCGCCTTCACCGCCGTTCAGGTGAAGCTGCTGGACGTTGAACGTTCCCGTCGCAGTGATTTTGTCGTCGCCTTCACCGCCGCTGATTTGCAATCGTTCGATGTCGCGGTCTTCTTGTGCGGCAGGCAAGCTGAAGCGATTGGTAAACACCGTGCTTCCGTCCTCGCCATCCACGGTGTTGGTAACTTCGAACTGTGCCCACGACTTGCCTTCCGCGTCGACAATGTCGTCGACTTGCGTGACACTCATTACATCATGGGCTTGCGAGCCAAGAATCTCAAGCGTGTCCGCTCCCGAACCTCCGCGGATGACATCGACATTGGAGTCTCTCAATGCCACTTCAATTTGGATGTAGTCGTCTCCGCCTTGACCGTTGATATTGTCCAAGCCGGCGCCGCCCCGAAGCGTGTCACCATCCGAGCCGCCGAGTAGCGTGTCATTTCCAGCCCCACCAAAGAGCTTGTCTTCGCCTGCACCTCCATCAAGGATGTCGATGCCGTCTCCGCCTCGCATTTCATCGTCGCCGCTATTCCCGATCAAGTGATCGCGTCCTGCGGCCCCGTGCATTTGATCGTCGCCAGCACCGCCGCGGATGACATCGTCGCCAGCACCGCCGCGCAGAATGTCGTTGCCATCGCCGCCATTGAGGCGGGCGGTACCGAGTCCATGAACGATCAGGGTGTCATTTCCTGCCCCGCCATTGAGATCGACGGTGGCTTTGGTTTCGTTGAGTACAGTGACGCGATCGTCGCCGCTGCCAAGGTTTGCTTGGATGTGTTTAACTCCATCAAAAATCTGCGTGTAGGTTTTGTTGCCGTTCTTGTACGAAACCAAGACCGTTTCTCGCGGATCAGCCTCGGTGCTGGAACGCGATTGGCCGAGTGACTGGACGATAAAGTCTTCGTCAACACTCTGGTTCGAACCGACGTTGACTCGGTTGCCCGCCAAGGCACCTGTGAACAACGTCAAGTTGCCCGCCGAGTCGATGCTGCCTAGCTTGGGTGCGTTGGCGTGAATGGTTGTTCCATCGGCAACACGACTGAGCTGCTCTTCGACGATGTCGAATTTCGCAATCGCAAACTTCTCGTTAATTACCGTGATGCCGAGAACGCCGAGCTGGACCGTGACATCGATGCCCGCTTTCAGGGAGCCCGTTGTGTTCATCAACGTCGCTGGGCTTGCATCGAAGATCGTCGTAAGCTCATGTAGTCGCAAGCGACCGTCGTAGTTCCAGTCTTCGTTACTGGTTTCCCCATCGCGTACGTTGGACCAAATCGGTTGCGTTCCTGACCAGCTTTCGGGATCAGGCAAATCGTTGAGGTCATAGGAGAGTGTTCCTCCGAGCCACAGATCCGCACCGACGGAAGCTTGCAGCACCACCAAATCGAGCCCCGCTTCGATGCCTCCTCTCACGGTGGTGGTGAGTTCAATTTCGGGTAGGTCCCGCTTGAGATCGTGACCTTCCAGATGCGTACCCGCATCGGCGTTGTGATCATCGAGGTAAAAGCCTTGGCGAAGTAGCGACGCGTTATCAGACAGACTCTGCTGCAAAGCTTCTTCCGAGGAGAAATCCGCTTCGGCTGTCAGACGCTGGATCCCCGCCGCGTCGTATCCACCTCCCACGCGAATGTCGCCGCCAAAGTCCACGCCCGCATTCATCGACACCATGTTCCACAGCGGCGCGATTGGGAAGTTCAGTTCCAGGGTGAAATCCAGCCCGGCTTGAATGTCAAACGTGAAGAAGTCCGAGTTTTCATCGCCCATCAACATCTTCGCGAGGACTTCGGGGTCGGTGATGAAGGGCAGGTCAATTGCCCCATCGAACTCGGTGTTCCAGGACAGCGACGAAGACCATTCCTCGTAAGCGCCATCTTTGTGCTTGTCGGCGAGTTGGAGTTGCAGTCCGTCCTCTTCGACCTTCTGGAGGTTCTTGCGAATTGCTTCGTCGCGATCCTCGGCGGTTTTCGGGTCCACTCCCGATTTTTCAACCTGGAAACCGAACAGTGGTTCCTCGTTTTGCTGTGTCGAGCTCAGGCCCGTGTAATTGAGCAATCCGTTGAGACTGCGAACGGCGGTCTGAACCTGCGGCGTGGCCGCTGAGAGCGCCGTGATTTCGCCTCGTCCGGCCATGTCATGGCCG
>JBCBOO010000320.1:0-6596 GCA_039821235.1 Planctomycetota bacterium | reverse complement strand
CATCGACACCGGCTTTCCAAGTCATTTCGGCGGGCGAAAGATCCAAATGGACCATCGCGTTGGCGAATCGGGCACCATCCATGTGGAGCGTCAGCCCCGCTTCGTGCGTGCAGTCGGCAATCGCACGAAGCTCTTCGGGTGAGTAAACGGTGCCGGCCTCGGTCGACTGCGTCACGCTCACTGCCATCGGTTGCCCGTGATGAACAAACTGAGGATCGAAACGCTCGATCGCGGAGCGAAGCCCGTCCAAGTCCATCTTGCCGGCCGGACCATCGATAGGTGACATCCGCGCTCCCGAAGTGAAAAATTCGGGCGCGGCGCACTCGTCTTCGATCAAGTGGGCTTCACGATGGCAGAACACGAAACCGCCGGGCCGACTGACGGAAGAGAGCGCGAGCGAATTTGCCGCCGTGCCCGTCCCGACAAAGAAGACCGCAACCTCGCGTTCGAAGAGCTCGTTGAACCGTTTTTCCAGTGCCGAGTCCTGGGCACTTTCTCCGTAGGCGGGAGAAAAACCGGTGGAGTGAGATTGGAGTGAAGCCGCGATTTCATCCGCGGCGCCGGCCCAGTTGTCGCTTGCAAATATCATTCGCAGATTGTGTATCGCAATCGCCCCGCCCGCAAGCGATTGCCAAACAAACAACGCCCGAGTCGCTCGACCCGGGCGCTGTTCGTCGATTCAATCAAGCTGGGAAATCAGCTGCAGCCCATGCTGGCACCGCAGTTGTGGCAAAGGTAGCAGTTACCGTTGCGGACCGTGATGCTGCCGCAGTTGTCGCAACTGGGAGCATCGATCTGGAACCGCGCGAACTGGTCCTGTCGCCCGGAGTCCTTGGCCTCCGGACGTCCGTTTTCTTTCGCAGCCCCGTTTCCGTTGGCATTGCCACCGAGCCCCGCCAGCAAGCTTGCCCGCTCGGAAGCCGCAATCGAAACCTCCGGCGAGACGACTTCGGCACCGTTACCACCGACGAACGAATCATGACTCTCACCATTGGAGCCGTGACTCGGGGAGCCACTCGCCGGTGAATCGGTCACCGTGTTGTCTCGGCTCATGAACGTCAGCCCCAACCATCGGGCGATATAATCAACGACACTCTTGGCGATTCGAATGTCCTTGTTGCTGGTGTGCCCCATCGGCTCGAACCGGGTGTGGCTGAACTTATTGACCAACACTTCCAGTGGGACGCCGTACTGCAGCGCGATCGAAAGTGCCGTTCCAAAACTGTCCATGATGCCGCCAACGGTCGACCCTTCTTTGGCCATTGTGATAAAGACTTCACCCGGTCGTCCATCCGGGTACTGCCCGACACACAAGTAGCCTTCGTGACCGGCGATGGTGAACTTGTGCGTGATGCTGCTGCGGGTGTCCGGCAGTCGCTCACGTCGAGGCTTGTAGATAATCTTTTCGACCGTCTTGGTCACGACTTCCTGCTCGGCGGCTGATTCCGCACCCTCGTCACTGGACGTATTCAGCGGCTGTGATTGCTTGCTGCCATCGCGGTAGATCGCGATCGCTTTCAAACCCAGTTCCCAACCCCAGAAGTAGGCATCCGCGATATCCGCCGGGGTCGAGTCCGATGGCATGTTGACGGTCTTGCTGATCGCTCCGGAAAGGAACGGCTGAGCGGCAGCCATCATCGTGATGTGAGCACGCCACGAAATACTGCGAACCCCGTTTGCCGGTGTAAACGCACAGTCAAAGATCGGCAGGTGCTCCGTCTTTAACTCCGGAGCCCCTTCGATCGTGTCGTTCACATCGATGAAGGCCAAGATCGCTTCGACCTGTTCCGTCGAATAGCCGAGCCGCGTCAATGCACGAGCGACCGTCTGGTTGACGATTTTCAACATGCCGCCGCCGGCAAGCTGTTTGTACTTCACCAACGCGATATCAGGCTCGATGCCGGTCGTGTCACAGTCCATCATGAAGCTGATGGTTCCTGTTGGAGCCAGCACTGTCGCCTGGGCGTTTCGGAAGCCATACTTGCCACCGATTTCGAGAACATCGTCCCACAATTTCTGGGCCGCTTCTTTGAGATCCGCGGGACCCGCATCATTGATGTCATCCGCGGCCTTGCGGTGCATCTGCATCACATTCAGCATCGGCTTCTCGTTCTCAGCATAGCCATCGAACGGTCCGACCACACCGGCCAACTCGGCGCTCGTCCGATTCGCTTCGCCATGCAGCAGTGCGGTGATGGATCCGCAGAGGCCACGTGCCGCGTCCGAGTCGTAGCCCATGCCGCGTGACATGATCAACGACCCCAAGTTGCTGTAACCCAGTCCAAGTGGGCGGAACTTGTGGCTGTTCCGTGCAATCGGCTCGGTGGGGTAACTCGCGTGGTCCACCAAGATTTCCTGTGCGATGAAGAACAACCGTGCCGCGGCGCGGAAGCGTTTCACATCGAAACTGCCGTCGGTTCCGGCAAACTTCATCAGGTTGATCGACGCCAGGTTACAGGCGGTGTTATCCAGGAACATGTATTCCGAGCAGGGATTCGATGCGTTGATTTCTCCGCTGTTGGGACACGTGTGCCACTGATTGATGATCGTATCGTATTGCACGCCCGGATCGCCGCAGTGCCAGGCACACTCCGACATCTTGTTGAGCAATTCTTTGGCATCGTAGGACGGAGCGTCACCGGAGTTGCGTTCGCTGATCCAACGCGTCTGCCATCGTTTGCCGTTGCGAACCGAATCCATGAAGTCGTCGGTCAGACGGACGGACAGGTTCGCGTTCTGGAAGCAGACGCTGCTGTACGCCTCACCGTTGAAGTTGGAGTCATAGCCCTCGCGGATCAGTGCGTGTGCCTTCTTTTCTTCCGACCATTTGCACTCGATGAATTCCAAAATGTCCGGATGCCAGACTTTCAAGGACTGCATCTTGGCCGCACGACGCGTCTTGCCACCACTCTTGATGACACCGGCGATCGAATCATAGACACGCATGAAAGAAAGAGGCCCGGAAGGCGTTCCGCCACCGGAGAGACCTTCGCGCGATGAGCGGATCGTTGACAGGTCGGTTCCTGTTCCCGACCCGAACTTGAACAACATCGCTTCGGCACAAGCCAGACGCATAATGTCTTCCATGTTGTCATCCACCGACTGGATGAAACACGCGCTACCCTGCGGGAATTCGTAAGGATTCTCGGGCTGGAAGGTTTCTTCTGCCGTGCGGTCCCAAGCCCAATTGCACTTCGCGCCGGTCACGCCGTACTGATGATGAAGTCCGACATTGAACCAGACCGGACTGTTGAACGCTCCGTGCTGGTGCAGGCAGAGCCAGGTCAAGTCTCGATAGAAGTTTTCGCCGTCTTCGGCGCTATCAAAGTATCCATCGGCCAAACCCCAGTCGGCGATCGTGCGAGTCACGCGATGAATCAGCTGCCGTACCGAACGCTCACGTTCCGCTTTGTTGCTCGGATCGCCATAAAAATACTTGCTCACCACAACGTTCGTCGCCAACTGGCTCCAGTCGGCCGGCACCTCGCAATTGTTCTGCTCGAACAATGCGTTTCCGTTCTCGTCTTTGATCGCCGCCGAACGAAGTTCCCACTCGGTCGTGTCAAAGGGTGAATTCCCGTCCGCCGGGCAGAAGGTTGGCGAGACCTTCAGTCCGCTGCCTTCGCTGCGGAGTGCCGTTCCAAAAACACGCTGGGCGTATTCCGGTCCGTGTTGAGTGTTTGCTTTCTCTAGCTGCTGGTCCCCGTCGGTTGCGGGACGGGACGCTTGAGGAAGTACAGTTGCCATCGTTTGATCAAACTCCGTGAATCGTCCGTGGGACCAACCCGAAATCAGTGGACGCCGGCTAGCCTGCAAAGCTCACGCGGAGCGCAGCCTGGCCATGCACACACAACCTTTCAGAGGGTTTAGTCTTCCGTAAATTGAGGGGAAATAGAGACACCGAAGAAGCGTCCAGCCAGATAAGTCGCCTACTGTCAAGGCGAAGAGATCCCGTGTGGGGTTCCTTCCCTGAAAGCAGCCTTCCTAGCAAGCGTTTTGCCTCGAACCCCGGAACTACCAGCAATGCTGTCACTACCGGTAGTGGAATTCTCGGCGAGGAACACTAGATATGGGTGACGGGGGGAATCATACGGAATGAGAATCACCTGTCAAACATTTGCAGCCTGTGCTCGCAAACCTATGATAGCATTGGACTTGCGATCTCGACGTTGGATCAACAGGGGGTTGGCCGAATGTCGACCGGAAACCGTAAACTCCTTACTCGTTAAGGGTTAGTGAAGTTTCCGACGAGCGATGTGACCGCCGTGGAAAATTTGTCAGTGACAAAACTTTTTCGGCTTAAGCAATTACGAATGGAAAGGCTGGCGAAACCTGGGGACCTGAGGGCCCTGGGGCACCTAGTGTGTCTTCAATCCTTGGTCGCGAACGCACGGACCTCTCTTTTCGTTGACGGGTGGATGCTTCGCGGCAACGAATGGAGTTCAATGGGAGAATGGGCTCCACGAAACAGCAACAACCGGATCTCGCCACGATTCGAACGGAACTCGCCAACGAGCGAACGGTTTTGGCCTACGGCCGAACGGCATTGATGCTGGTTGCAACGGGAGTTTCGTTGGTCAAGTTCCTGAAGCCCTCCTTTGACTTTCTGGTGATCGGGTGGGTGCTGATCGCGTGCGGTGGGCTGGTGGCACTCGTTGGCATCCGTCGATTCACTCGGCTAAGGCGACAGCTGCTCTCTCGTTACAGTGGCACCGACGTCACCTAGCTAGCAGTGATCACTTTGCCGGCCGGGCGCCGCAGCCGCTAATCGCTAGGTGACTTCGATCCCACTGGCGTGTGGATCACAGGACGCGTGGACGCCTCCGATAGACTGACGGTGTACCCGACGTCACAATTCCGCGGGGCCGCAAGCACGGACCTAAATCTTCCATTCTTTAATCTGCGCCATGCCGAATCACGCCATGTCCAACGAACGAACGGGTGACGAGATCGTTTCGGAATCCTACCTTGAAGTCCGCGCGAAATTACTGGAGATCGCCGCAACGTTCGACAGGATCGATCGGGCGACTGACCATCAATCACTCGCGGAGACGGGGAGCGAGAAACACAAGCTGCTACTCGCGGCGGTCGAAATCTTGCGCCGCGAACAACCGGACCGGGCGGAGTCGCTCCAGCAGCTTTTTTCCCGACCGTATGAAGCGGGCTGGCGATCAGAGTTTGGCTTGAGTGACACGCCAAGAACACCTTGACACTGTTCCTGTGAAACCGTTCCTGGAGAATCCTTTCCTGGAAAATCCGTACACACCCGCCCTCTCAATCCTCAACGCCGAAGTCACACCATGGATTACATCGACCCGCACATTCACATGGTCTCTCGAACGACGGACGACTACGCGACCCTTGCACGTATGGGGTGCGTGGCGATGAGCGAGCCCGCGTTCTGGGCGGGCTATGATCGCGGCAGCGTTGATGGTTTCCGAGACTACTTTCGACAACTCACCGAGACGGAACCGGCACGCGCGGCACAATTCGGTATTCAGCACTTCACGTGGCTGTGTATCAATGCAAAAGAGGCCGAGAATGTTTCGCTTTCCCGCGAGGTGATTGCGATGATCCCCGAGTTCCTCAAGTGTTCCAACGTGCTCGGTATCGGTGAGATTGGTCTCAACAAGAATACCAAGAACGAAGCGACAGTCTTTCTGGAGCACGTTGACCTCGCCGTCGAACATGAACAGTCCATCCTGATCCACACGCCCCACTTGGAAGACAAGTTTCAGGGAACCCGTATGATCCTGGACATGCTTTGTGATGACCAACGAGTCGCTCGGGATCGCGTTTTGGTGGACCATGTTGAGGAACACACCATCAAGGAAGTCCTGGATCGCGGATTCTGGGCCGGCATGACTCTCTATCCGATCACCAAATGCACTCCCGAACGAGCCGCCGACATGATCGAGCAAACCGGTGGCGAACGCCTGCTGGCCAACTCGGCGGGAGACTGGGGCGTAAGCAAGCCCACGGCCGTTCCTGATTTGATCTTCGAGATGCGGCGGCGTGGACTGGCTGAATCACTAATCAAGAAAGTCGTCTACGACAACCCGATCGAGTTCTTTTCCAAAAGCAGGCAGTTCGGCTTTGAGCCCCGATCCGCTTGATCACATTTGGGTCGCTGACGCCCTCGCGCCCCCATTTCAACCAAATGCGGCCATTTCTTTCGGCGACACACCTGCGCGCCAAAAACGTTTCCACTCTCGACGAGGACCTGGCATGATGACTTCAACGACACGCGCGGCTCTACCGGCGATGCTTGCACTACTTCTTTGCATCAACATCGGATGCAACATCAGTATCGGACATGATCCAGAGAAAAGCGTGACGGTCGAAATCTCGGGCATCTCAACCGATACCGATCGTGAGAGTGTCTCGGAGACACTCAAAGAGTTCGTCGATGGTTCCAGCCATGTGATGACTTCAAGTTACGCCGGAGACTCCATGTCGATTACTTTGTCGCCGGTAACCGATGTACAGGCTTTCGCGGACAAAATCGATTTTGGCGAAGTGCAGTCCGTCGAAGAGAGAACCGTGACGGTGACGTACGGCGAATAACCGCTGGCGTCTCAAAGCCAGTCCATTTT
>JBCBOO010000031.1:0-35285 GCA_039821235.1 Planctomycetota bacterium | reverse complement strand
TTTCCAAAATTTGTTGCCAACTTTGAAAGCGAGTCCACGCCAACGAAGACATTGGATTTGGCGTTACTTGGCCAACTGAATGTTCAGCCACGATTGGCCAAACACCTTCGTTCGGAGGACTTGGAGTCGAACGTCAATCATCAGAACGGTTCCGCTGCGAATGCGTCGCTCGTGTCGAGTAGCGAGTCGATCGCGCCCGTGTTTGATAGTGATGACCTTCCGCCATCCATTCCGGTCGCGCTGCACCGACGTCTCCACAGCGGTGTGATCATTCGGTGTGCACCCGATAAACGGCAGCAAGCCGTCGAGCTGGTGCATGCGGCGCTCTGGAAGTTGATGGCGGGAACCGCCGGTGGGCGAACGCGGTTGACGCTGATCGACCCGATCGGAAGGGGACAGAACTTTACGCCGTTTCTTTCTTTGGCGGACCATGATCCGGCGCTCATCGGCCATCGAGTCTGGACCACTGAGACACAGATTGAAGCGAGACTCGGTGAGCTTGCCCAGCATGCGGAAGATGTTCTGCAAGCATCGCTGCGCGACCAGTTTCAATGCATCGAGGACTACAACGAAATTGCCGGCTCGATGGCGGAACCCTATCAAGCCATCGCGGCGGTCGGATTTCCCGAAGGCTTGACCCGCAGCGGCCACAAACACCTCCGAGCCTTGATCGAAAGTGGCATCCGATGTGGCCTGTTTGTTTTCCTGGTCTGCGACGAAGACGCGACATGGCCGAACGATTTGCCGTGTCCGAAAGATCAGCGACTGTTGGAACTCGTCTGCGATGCGGAGGGGCGTTGGCGGGTCGATCATCCCGGCATCGACACCTTGGAGTTTCAACCCGCGGAGAACTTACCGGCCGAGTTGCGAGGCGAGATGGTCGAGCGTATTGGCACGGCGGCCAACGAGGCGGCCCGTGTTGAGATTCCGTTGCCGAGTCTCTTGCCCGAGGTCGGTGGCGAAGGACGAACCGATGATGGAATCGAAATCACGATCGGCAGCCAGGGCGGCCAACGAACACTCGCGCTCGACCTTGGGGAAGGTGTGAAGCAACATGTTTTAATCGCTGGTAAAACGGGCTCGGGGAAGAGTACGCTCTTGCACTCCATCATCACGTCCGGTGCGTACCAGTATTCGCCTGATCAGCCGCAGTATTACTTGCTCGACTTTAAGAAAGGAGTCGAATTCAAGGCATACGCGGACAGCCAACTGCCGCATGCTCGCGTGATCGGAATCGAAAGTGAACGTGAGTTTGGACGGAGCGTTTTGCAGCGATTGGACGAAGAACTGCAAACGCGAGGCGAGCTGTTTCGTTCGGCTTCTTCCCAAGAGATCGCGGAGTATCGCCGTGCGAGCGGGCAGACCATGCCCCGCATCGTTCTTGTCATCGACGAGTTTCAAGAGTTGTTCGTCCGTGACGATAAGGTGGCCGGTGAATGTGCGATGCTGCTGGACCGCCTGGTGCGGCAAGGTCGCTCATTCGGTATCCATATCATCTTGAGCAGCCAATCGCTTGCCGGTGCGTATTCCTTGCCGAGGGCGACTTTGGGCCAGATGGCCGTGCGCGTGGCCATGCAATGCAGCGAATCGGATGCGGCGTTGATTCTGTCGGATGAAAACACAGCCGCTCGTTTGATTACCCGTCCGGGCGAAGCGATTTACAACGATGCGGGTGGCCTGATCGAAGGAAACCAACCGTTTCAGGTCGCGTGGTTGGGAAAAGAGGATCATCAAGAGCTGCTGACCACGGTGGCGTCGCGGGATGCGGCGTTTGTTAATCAACTTCCGCCACCGGTGATTTTCGAGGGCAACCGACCAGGCCGCTGGTCGCCCGCACTCGCCTCGGCCGTCGTGTCCGAGACCTTGGAGCAGGAGGAGCTGAAAGGGCTACTCGGCGAATCTGTCGAGATCGGTCCTCCGACCTCCCTGACTCTGTCACGAAACGCCGGTCGTAACGTGCTCATGATTCCTCCACAGGAAGCACGTCCGAGTCTCCTGTCGTCCGTGCTGTCTGGTTTTGCGAAATCCAATCCGGAATTGGAAGTCGTTTACTTCAATGGAAACCGACCGAGTGAATCTCCGTCGCTTTATCCCTGGTTGCAGCAAACGGGGATCAAGAGTCGTGAGGTGAAACCGCGTGATAGTGTCGACGAGATGGCGCGTTTGGTCGAGCTCGTGAAAGAACGTGGCGACGAAGCCGATGGTGTGCACCCCGTCGTGATCGTGGTTGATCCGCTCGATCGATTTCGTGACTTTCGAAACGAAGATGCGTTCAATTTTTCGCTCGATGCGACCACGGGCAGCATGAGCGGCGGCCAAGCCCTTCGAGAAGTCCTCAAGGACGGCCCGCCAGCGAACGTGTTCTGCATCCTCGTTTGCGGTGGCGTTGAAACAGTTTCACGGTGGCTTCCTCGTCAATCACAACATGACGTTGAACTGCGTGTGCTCGGCCAACTCAATGCATCGGATTCCTCCTTGCTGATCGATTCACCGATCGCAAGCGAATTGTCCGCCGCGACGATGTTGTTGTACGACGAACCGGCGGGCAAAATCAGCAAGTTCCGACAGTTGGATCAACCGGAAGCCGGCGACGTGAAGACGTGGCTTGATTAACGCGCGAAGTTGGTCTCGTGGAAACGCATGATCTTTAAGCCTTCCTTTTCGTAGATCCCGGTTCCCGAATGGGGCACATCTGGGACGATCAATGATTGATGGGGAATCCCAAGGCTTTCGAGAAACTCCATGTAGGCCAGGTTGTTTTCGTAGTTGAAACCCTTGGTACCCACGTAAATCATCAGTTTCAGTGGATCACCGTCACCAAGATTCTTCGCGTACGCACGAGCGAGATCCCATGTGTTGTCGCCTTTTGCAAAACGTAACGAAGGTGACTCAGCGGAATCGGGCGACTCACTGATCTTTCGCTCCGTCTCGTATCCTCCGCCACCGGCTGCAACACTGCGGAAGAGGTTTGGGTAGCGGAGTGACAGACGCATGGTGCCGCGACCGCCTTGGGAGAAACCTTCCAGTCCGCGACTGTTTCGATCCGCAATGGTCCGGTAGGTGTTGTCGATATGGGGGATCAACTCGTTGATAAAGACGTCCGCTCCGACCGCATCCGGCTTGCCCGGGATTCCAATCCGGTCGGGAACGTTGTAGTGACTGACCGGGCCTCCGTTGACGAACACATAGATCATCGGGGCGATTGTATGTTGGCTTCTCAATCGAATGAGATGTTCTGCAACGCCGAGACTCTTGGTTTCATTGCCGGGACGACCGCCATGCAAGTAATAGACCACGGGGTAACGCTGCTGAGAGGTTTCGTAGTCGGGCGGCAACAGAACGCAGTAGCCGACATCCGTCCCCGCCAACTTGCTCGCAAAGGTGCGGTGGGACAGCTTGCCCTTGAACTTCTTCGGTATTGGATTCACCCAGGCGAATGAGGCGGGGTAGCGTTTCTTTTTCGCGGGCTGCGCCAACCGTGCCTGGAGCTGTTTGGTCAGTTCGTCGACCAGTTCAGGCTCGTCCGCTGCCAAGTTCGATGCCGCCGGGTCTTGGCCCGATTCGTCGTAAAGCTCGGTGTTTCCGTTATTGTGCAGCACGAAACGATGCTTGGCAGTCCGGATCGTCTTTGCGGATCGGAAGTAGCTGATGGCCGATGCCCCCGCCGTCTCAGGATCCTTCAAGAGTGGTGAAAGCGATGTGCCGTGAAGCGACTTTGGCGTGCGAAGCCCCGCCAACTCACAAAGGGTCGGATAGAGGTCGATCGTTTCAACGACGGCGCGGGAGGGCGTTCCGGCACGCTTGATCCCCGGATGACGAACGATCAAGGGGGAATGCAACGACTCTTCGAACAGAGCGTGCTTTCCCCAAATCGCATGTTCACCGAGATGCCATCCGTGGTCTCCCCAAAGGACGACGATGGTGTTGTCCGCTTGTCCCGATGCATCCAATTGGTCGAGCAGTTTTCCGACTTGCGCATCGGCGTAGGAAACACAGGCGGCGTAGTGCCGGCGGACCTCTTCGGCAAACGCCGCGTCTTGATTGGGATTGCGTCCCCAACGGTTGTACTTCATGAATTCGCCCGAACCGTGCCACGTGGTTTTGCCAGCGGGCTTCTCCGGATGTGGAATGGGCGGCAGTGAAACACCGTTGTAGGGTTGCATGTATTTTGCCGGCGCACCAAATGGTAGATGGGGGCGAATGATTCCAACGGCAAGGAAAAACGGTTGGGATTCGTCAGCACTTAACTGGTCGAGTTGCTCGATGGCTTTGTTCGTGATCAAACCATCGGGATAATTTGTGTCCTCGCCTTCGGCTGACTGATACAGATCCATCTCACCGGCTCGCACGCGAATTTCGCCGGCTGCCAGTCCATGCATCGCACCGCGAGGATGCTGCCAGGAGCCGACCGGCATGAGATGGCGGTCCCATGAATTCGGCATCTCGGGCTGCGCGTCATCGTTCCAGTCGGGGCCGCCTCGACCGCCGGGATGATGCGACACCTTTCCGACCGATACCGTGGTGTAACCGTTCTTTCGGAACCAAGCCGGTAGACTTGGTCCCACTTGACTCTCTTCCTGAGCCAGTTGTTTGGCCCGATTGAACAGCGCTCCGTTGCTCGCCGGTCCATATTCACCGGTCAACAACGCGTAGCGGGACGCGCCGCAGGTGGGGGCTTGCACGTAGTGGCGGAGGAACGCGCGTCCGGTCTCGGCCAACCGATCAATGTTGGGAGAATGGATGTACGATTTGCCAAAACAATTAAGCTCCGGTCGCAAATCATCCACACAAATGAGCAACACATTGGGTGGTTGAGACTCGGAGCGATTTGGACGCTGCGCCTTGGCATCCCGCACGCCAAGAAGACAACTCGTCAGAAAAAGAAACGCAACGCATGCGGATCTAAGCGACCAACGAATTCCACTCATGTTGATTATCACAGTGAGGTGCCGAAACGGGGAAAGGTCCCAATGCAAATCACCCGTCAGCACCGGACCTGACGCAGCATCATAGCCGAAGTCTACCGATTCGCTGGGTGATGAAGTCGCTCCGGGCACAACTCGACGGTGAATGATCCGTTAGGGTAATAGGCCTCCCAAGACTACGGCCCAGTCATTAAGCTTCAGCGATGACGACGATCTTCAAGAAAATCATCGAGCGAGAAATCCCGGCAGACATCGTCTATGAAGATGACGTGTGCTTGGCGTTTCGTGATATTCGTCCCCAGGCTCCCGTGCACATTTTGGTGATCCCCAAAAAGGAAATCGAGTCGCTCGCACACCTTGATGATGGCGATGCCGAGTTGGTCGGCCACTGTGTGCTCACTCTTTCCAAAATCGCCGAGCAGGAAGGCTTGGCGAATGGATACAAGATGCAAGCCAACAGTGGTCCCGGTGGAGGCCAAGAGGTTCCTCACCTCCACTTTCACTTGCTCGGAACACCGGTCGGAAGCTAGTGGAACGCCCGATTCCGCGTCGTGTGCTTGGCGATCGTCGTTCAGTCGGCCAATCACCCAGCCAGGTTTTGTTAGCCCGCCTGTGCCTTTCGCGGCGTTTTTTGCTGGGTTTTCCGCTGGGGCTTCGCGACCAGCTGAAGTTCGGGTAGCGCACCCCGTCCGCCATGGAATGTCCGCCGACCATCAATGGTGTGGTCAAAAACGAAGACGCCCGACGGCGCGTTGGCTCGGGGTGAGACGCGAAGGATTGCGGGATTTCCGCACTGCGTGCAGCGGACACGCAGTCCGTGAGAATCCAGCATCTCGTGGATGGCGATCGCCAATTCTCGATTCGATTCGATCGTTCCAAGCGATCGCCCGGTCATCTGAGCCAGCTTTTCTTGGATCGCAAGGCGGATTTCTCTCTGCAGCCGACTCATGTCGCGGCGTAAATTTCCCAACATTCGAGCTGCCTCGGCAGCGTTGACTTCCCCCGCGGTGGCGTCCATAGCGGTGAGTTCTCCCGTTTCAGGAGGCGGTTCACCAAGTGGGTTTTCGCGGGAAGGGGCCATGGGCGTCTGGCGTCGATGCCGAGTTGGGCGTCCGGTGCCGGAAAAGAACGCCCAAACACTGGACGCCGCCGCGGCGTGGAAGAATGTTGTAGACAAGTTTATACAAGTTGTATAAGATGTCGAGCGGAATCGCCAAAATCGGCATACGGTGCCCGTCGGAGCGTCCATTGTCCGCCTCCCCGGCCGGTCGACATGGAAACAAGCGGGCGGATTTACTACGGTCGCCGCACGTTTGCTCATTGCGTCGTCTTTTCCTTTTGCCCAATCACTGATCCCATGTCGGTCAACCAACAAACCGTCGAAGAAACCAAGGCGCAGATTCGTGGCCTGGTAAACGAAATCGCGGCACTCGCGAAAAGCGGGGCGACGGCGGAGGAGTTCTATCCGGAGCTGCTCAGTCGGATCATTACGGCACTGGCCGCTGCCGGGGGTGCGATTTGGCTGCTCGATGATGACAAGCAGCTCAAGCTGCAATACCAGATCAATGCAGAACCTTCGATTCTGGCCGATGACACGGATGATTCGGTTCGTCACCGGAGGCTGATCAGCCGCGCCGCGAACGCGGGGCAGTCACTTCTCGTGCCACCTTACAGTGGGACCACCGACGGAGACGCCGAAGGAAATCCGACCCGGTACCTGTTGGTCCTGGGGGCCCTTGCCCACGACGAACAAAAAGATGGGCTGATCGAGGTCTTTCAGCGTCCCGACACGGCGCCGGAAACACAACGCGGCTATCTGCGGTTTGTCGAGCAGATGTGTTCGCTCGCCGCGGAGTGGTTGCGGAGCCAGAAACTGCGTTCACTTGGTGATCGGCAGACGCTTTGGCAACAAGCCGACTCGTTCGCCCGCGCGGCTCATGAGTCGTTGGACCTCAAAGAAACTGCTTACGTCGTCGCGAATGAAGGGCGTCGACTGATTGGATGCGACCGAGTCAGTGTTGCAATCAAGAAGGGCCGAAAATGCAAGGTGGAGTCGATCAGCGGGCAAGACACGTTTGAGAACCGATCCAACATCGTCAACGCTCTGAACCAACTTGCGACCAAAGTCTGTGCCGCGGGCGAGCCGCTGTATCACGACGGTGCCACGGAAGACCTGCCGCCTCAAATCGAAGAGGCGCTTGAGAACTATGTCGATGAATCTTATGGCCGGAACATTGCCGTCCTGCCGCTTCGCGAACCGCAACGAAAGCTCGGCTCCGAAGAAGAGACCGGTGCCGCCGGAGAAATCGATCGCGACGATGCCCACCGCGGCGAAGTGATCGGCGCGTTGATTATTGAGCAAGTCGAGACGGATATCCCACGCGAGATTTTCCGTCAACGTTGTGACTTGGTTTACGAGCACGGAACACGGGCGATAGCGAATTCGCAGTCGCATTCCAACTTGTTTTTGATGCCAGTCTGGCGAGCGATCGGCCGAGCGAGCTGGATCCTACGCGCTCGAACCCTTCCAAAAACGCTCGGCATTGCGGGGCTGCTTTTAGCCGTCATTCTGGGCCTCACTTTCATCGAGAAGGATTTTAATCTATCTGCCGAAGGCACGCTTGAGCCGACCGTCAAGCGACAAGTGTTTGCGTCCATCGATGGCAAAGTGGTGGACGTGCTGGTGCAGCGAAACAGCGTCGTCAAAGAAGGCGAAGTGCTGGTCAAACTTCAGAATCCGCAGATCGACATTCAATTGGAAGAGCTGCGCGGGCAACTTCGTGGAGCACGGGCGGAGCTCGGGAAGGTCATCGGGCAACTCGGCAAGCGGCAGCTCGAACCCTCCGAAATGCTGGCCCTTCAAGGCCAGCAATCCGAGATCGAAACGAAGATCTTTTCACTCAACAAAAAGCTTGATTTGCAGCTTGAGCGTGAAAAGCAATTGACCATCCGATCTCCCATCGATGGTGTGGTGACGACGTGGGATGTCGAGGACACGCTTCGTTCGCGTCCGATTACCACCGGTCAGGTTTTGCTGGAAGTCGCCAACCTTGATAAGCCCTACTCGCTCAAGCTGCAACTGCCGGAGAAACGAGAAGGTCACTTGGACTACTACATCAAAGAGACGGGTGAGACCGAGTCGTTGGAAGTGACTTACATTCTCGAAACGGATCCAACGATGGATTCGCTCAGTGCGACTTTGCCGATCGATGCCATCTCGCGTCGCGCGGAACCGCACGAAGAGCACGGCGCGGTGATTGAAATGGAAGCTCTCCCGGACGGCAAGTCGCTTCGTGAGCTCTCTCCCGCGCCCGGCGCGTCGGTGATTGCGAAAGTCCGTGTCGGCCGTGCGGCCAGCGGGTTTGTGTTCTTCCATGAAATCTATGAGTGGCTTCGAAAGTTCTTCTTTTAAGCAGCGGATGGGAAATAGCTGATCGTGACCACTGTTGTCCGCTCATTGTTTACTCGCCTTCGCATACAAATCAATCAACAACGTCTCAAGGGAATCCCATGTTTCAACGTCACACCCGGTTCTTAGGTGGGCTCGCGGCCGCAACCTGCACGATCGCCGTTCTCGTTGCTGCGGCGGGAGCTCAGCAACCTCCCGTGTCAACTGACAGCGGTGACAGCGGAGGCATCCTGGTCAAGAACTGTATGGTGGGATTCGTCAACAAGACAAAAGTCCCCGCACAGGCTCAGGGCAAGCTCCTTGAGCTGAACATCGAAGAGGGCATGACGGTCAAAAAGGGCGACGTGCTTGCGGTCATCGATGCCGAACAAGCCGGACTGGCCCTCGAGCTGAAGAAGGCGGAAGAGTTGGTCGCGAAGATCGCCGCGCAGAACGACATCAACTTGCGTGATGCCGTCGCAACCGAAGAGATCGCGTCGGCGGAAGCGAAGACGTTGGAAGAGCTACATGAACGCGGCGCGGCGCCCTACTGGGAAATGCGTAAGAAGCAAGCCGAGGCGGAGCGGGCGAAGCTGCGAATCGAGCTCGCTCAGATGAATGAGAAGTCTGCGATGGCCGAGTTCCGTGTCAAAGAATTTGCGTCGCGACTGGCCAACTACGAAATCGAAATGCGGACCGTGCGGGCTGACTTTGACGCGTTTGTCGAAAATCGCTTCTCACAACTCGGCGAATGGGTGCAGCCCGGAACGCCGATCGTCGAGCTCGTTCAGATGGACAAGGTTCGTGTCGAAGGTTTCGTGGATGCGATCAGCTATGCGGGCCAAGTAAGAAAGGGCACGCCCGTCGCCATCGAGATCACCGTTGGCGGAACGTTGGCGGACCCGGTGAAGAAACAACTCACTGGCACGATCGACTACGTCAGTACGGAAGTGGACTTGAACGGGCGACATCGAATCTGGGCCGAGATTAAGAACGAACGCATTGGAGAAGACTGGCTGATCAAACCCGGGATGACGGCAACGATGGAAATCTTGCCCATTCGGTGAGTCACCGAGTTAGCGATCCTCTCTCCCCTTTTCGATCTCTTTCGCGAATTTGACGCCCCTCGATGACCACGCTTGCCGAATCGCTCGTCAGTAGTTCTTCCAGACCGCTGACGGTCCGTAAACGCCCTGACCTGACGGCCAGTCGGCATCGGTATCAGGGCACGGGCTATTGGGTGATCAAAGAACCCGTGGGCCTGCAGTACTTTCGTTTTCACGACGAAGAGTACTTCATCTTGAACATGTTGGACGGGCATGTCAGCCTGCAGCACATCAAGGACGGATTTGAGCAGCGATTCGCGCCCCAGAAAATTACTTTCGGTGACTTGCAGCAGTTCATCGGGATGTTGCACCGAAGTGGCCTGGTGATCAGTAACTCGCCGGGACAAGGAAAGGCGCTGCGTCACCGTGGACGCAAGAAACGAAACAAAGAGACGTTGGGAAAGCTCGCCAACGTCTTCGCGCTGCGATTTCGTGGCTTCGATCCCGAGCGGATTTTGAACGCCATTTTGCCATGGCTCGGTTGGATCTTTACGGTTCCTGCGCTGTTGTTCTTCATCGCTCTGCTCGGCGCGGCATCGATGTTGCTGGCGACGCAGTACGACACGGTTTACTCTCGATTACCGACGTTCCAGCAGTTCTTTGCCGCCGACCGTTGGATCATCTTGGCGGCGACGATGGCCATCGTGAAGGTGCTTCACGAATTCGGCCACGGTCTGAGTTGCAAAAAGTTCGGCGGCGAGTGCCACGAGATCGGTTTCATGCTGCTCGTGTTCACGCCCTGTTTGTACTGCAATGTTTCCGATTCATGGATGTTGCCCAACAAATGGAAACGGGTTTGGATCGGTGCGGGCGGGATCTATGTGGAGATGATCTTGGCGTCCCTTGCGGCGTTCGTTTGGTTCTTTACCGAGTCAGGAACAACGCTCAATGACTTGTGCCTGAACATGATGTTCTTGAACGTCGTCAGTACGGTTTTGGTCAACGGGAACCCGTTGCTTCGGTTTGACGGCTACTACATCTTGATGGACACGCTGGAGATACCGAACCTCCGGCAAAAGAGCACGGAGGTTCTCAAACGCTGGTTCCAGAAAACGTGTTTGGGGCTGGAACTGCAGGACGATCCGTTCTTGCCGACGCGTGGCAAGTTCTTCTTCGCCCTGTTCACGATTGCGAGTGTGATTTATCGCTGGGTGGTCGTGTTCTCGATCTGCTGGTTCGTGATCAAAGTGCTGGAGCCCTACGGTCTGGAAGTGATCGGCCGAATGGTCGCGGTGATCGGTTTCGCCGGTTTGGTCGCACAGCCGTTCATTCAAACTTGGAAATTCTGTCGTACTCCTGGGAGACTCTCGAAAGTGAAACGGTTCAACGTCACGGTCAGCCTCGCGATCGCTTCGGCGGTGATCGCCGCGGTCTGCTACATCCCGTTGCCGCATCATATCGACTGTGCCTTTGAAGTTCGCCCGACGGAGGCCGGGCGAGTTTATGCGGGAACGACCGGGCAAATCGTACAGACGGCGCAGCCTGGCGACAAAGTGGAAGCGAACGACACGATCGCAATCCTCAAGAACCCTGACCTGGAGATGCGAATGCAGGATCTGGAGATTGAGGAATCGGTTGCACGCAAGCGGCTGGACAACCTCCGAAAACAAGCGTTTTCGGATCGGTCGTTGGCGGCACAGCTGGCACCTTTGCAGGAAAACCTAGAGTCGATTTTAGAACTCAAGAAGAAGACGCAGGTGGAAGTCGATCGGCTGACGATCAAAGCACCGATTGCGGGAATCGTGATTCCGCCGCCACGCCGGCCCGTACGTGACGCCGGGCAGGGGCAGCTGCCGATGTGGTCGGGGACGCCGCTGGAGAAGCAAAACTTAGGCGCGATGCTGACGCCGGACGATCTGATCTGCGAAATCAGCGACAAAGACGACTTCGAAGCGATCCTTGCCATCGATCAAGGTGACGTGCAGCTGGTTCGCGAAGGCCAGTCGGTCGACATGAAACTAGACTCGCAGCGTCTTGGCGAGTTCGCCGGTGTGATCAGCGAGAAAGCCACCGAGCCACTTCAAGTGACGTCGACTTCGATGAGCAGTCAAACCGGCGGCGACTTGCAAACGGAAATCGATCCGGCGACCGGTCAAGTCAAGCCGAGAAGCGTGACCTATCAAGCTCGCGTTCCCATCGATGCGTTACCCGATGGATTGCCGCTTCGGTCCGGCTACCGAGGCAGCGCCAAGATCCATGTTGATAAGAAATCGCTCGGTCAACGGCTTTGGCGCGTCATTGCGAAAACCTTCAATTTTGAGTTTTAGTCTGGTGGCGCTAATTGTTGCGTTACGGCTTTCCCTTTCCAAACAACACATACGACTTTTTCCTAGTTGCCGCATCTTGCCTGAAGTTAACTCCGCAAGACCGACGAACCACTGATTTGGGTGGCATTCGGCTTTCGCTTTTCATGCCGACCGTTAGGATGACGTCCTTCGGTCGGAACGCGGCGAAGAAGAACGCCACAACGTTTCCTTTCCCCCGGCGATCCACCCCATTTTCTTGGATCAAGATCGCAGACTACTACCTCTGGAGATATTTCATCGATGGCTGATGAATCCAAGAAACCCGAAGCTGCTGCACCACCCGCCGAACAAGCTCAGACGCAGCAGCCGGTTCAAGTTCAAGTGAACGACGACAAGGCCCTCGCGACCTACGCAAACTTCTGCCGCGTGACTGGCTCGCCTGAAGAGTTGATCGTTGACTTTGGGTTGAATCCTCAACCGATCGGTGTTCCCAAGGACCCGATCGAAGTGAAACAACGCATCATTGTGAATTTCTTCACTGCGAAACGACTTCTGGCTGCACTGCAAATGTCGATCGCTCGTCACGAAGCGGTCTTTGGCGTTTTGGAAACGGACATCAACAAACGAGTTCGTCCCGGAATCCAGCAGCAGCAAGCTGCCGCCCAACAGAAGGCTGCTCCGGCTGCTCCCGCTGCCGAGTAATTGAGACGCCACGGGAATCACCACCGTCGGGTGTGGTTGCCGTCCGCCCTCACAACTGAAAACCGCATGCTGGCACATCGCCACATGCGGTTTTTTGCTGCGCGATCGGGTAAAACATGGACGTTGTGACACTGAACACTTTGATTACCAACGTTGAGAGACCCAACGATGCAATACCCACTCACACTCAGCTTCAAGCTCCTGACCTTCGGCCAGCGGATTACCGCGACGGATGCCAATGGAGATACGGTCATGTTCATCAAGCAAAAGATGTTCAAACTAAAGGAAAAAGTGGAGGTCTACAGCGACAGCGGGCAAACGCAGTTGATTTTTCGCATGGGAGCAGATCGGATGATCGATTTCTCTGCGAACTATTCGTTCACCGACGCCGAGGGGAACGACTGGGGTGGCGTCCGTCGAAAAGGAATGCGATCGCTTTGGGCCGCCCACTACCAAGTCATGCAGGATGGCGAAATCGACATGGAAATTTCGGAAGAAAGCCCCATGAAGAAACTGCTGGAGAGCATTCTGGGCGAGATCCCGGTGGTCGGATTATTGGCGGTTTACCTACTGAACCCCAGCTATGTCGTTGTTCGCCCGGACGGGACACAGCTGCTGAAATTGACGAAAAAACCCGCTGTTTTCGAGGGGAAGTTCATTCTGGAAAAGCTGAATGACATGCCCGAAGATGATGAGATGCGATCCCTTTTGGCTTTGCTGATGTTGGTCCTGCTGGAACGAAAACGCGGCTAGCATCGGGTCGGATGGGTTTCCTTCCCTTTCCCATCGGCGATAATGCGGCAAGTTTCTTGTGGGAGCGTTCTGGCGGACGGATGACTTGGTTCGCCATTGCCTCTCAACCAGTGCTTCATGCAGATTTAACTTTCGGGTTGCGAGTCGACGAATCACTGGTTTCCCGAGTTCGATAACTGCCCCCTGTTTTTCCTTCCTTGACTGGAGAATTGCTAATGTTGCGTTCGATGATGTCCTTCGCTTTGCTCGGATTGTTGCTTGCTCCCGCTGCCCCTGCTGCTGAAAGCGCCGGAGAATGCTTGAAGGCCGGAGATGGCATCGCTCCGTTTTACGTGACGAAAATTGCCGGTGCCGAAAACGATGGTGTCGAAGCGGGTAAGGAACTCTGTTACCGGTGTCGTTACGGTCAAAAACCCATGGTGATGGTGTTCACACGAACAACCGATGGCAAGATGGGTAAGCTTGTCAAAGGTCTGGATTCTGCAATTCAAAGCAACGAAGAAGCTGAGCTGAAGGGTCTGGTGACCGTTCTTGGTGGAGACAAAGAGGGAGCCGAAAAGACCGCCGCGAAATTTGCGGAGACCACGGGTGCGAAGGCAATTCCGTTCGCAGTAGCTGCCGAACACGAAACGGGTCCGATCCAATACAAAATTGCGGAAGACGCAGCCGTCACGGTGGTCGTTGCCATGGACAGCCAGGTCGTCGCCTCTCATCAGTTCAAGTCGGCCAGCGATGTTGACGTGGCCGCGGTGATGGGTGCCGTCAAAAAGATGCTCAAGTAAGTCCAGGTCCTGCCGGATCCGGATAAGAATGTGTGCCCGCGTGGTTTGCTTCGGTGAGCCACGCGGGCTTTTTCTTTGCGTGGCTCCGTCGTTCGCTATAATACGGTGGCTTCTCTTCTCTTACCGGACGGGGCCACGATGGACGACTTTTCCAATGAGCTGCCGAGCCTGTGTGATCGCTGTTTGATCGAATTGGTGGCCGGGCGCGGCGAATACTACGAGATCGACATTGATGCTCGCGTGGATGCATCCCCACCGATTCTGGATTCCCCGCCGATAAGTCGCGAAGAGCTCGATCGGCAGTGGGGCGAGACTATCCGCGACCTGGAATCAATCTCACAGGTCGACGCGGAAAACCAGGTTCATTGTCGCCGTCGTCTGCTGCTCTGTTCGTCCTGTTTCCAAACTTGGATCGAGAATCCGGCGGGTGATGTGTGAAACGAACCATGTGAAACTCAGCGACAATCGATCTTGCCCTGTTTCACGGCGTCCGATACCAATACGGCAGTCGTGAAGCGCGGTCGAATCATCGTGCTCGCGTCTCAGTCCCTGCGGGTACGGATCCCCGCGACGTGGCAGCCCCGGAACGGAATCCGCAATGGTCAAGTTTTTATCGTTTTTCCTGATTCTCTACGTCAAGTTGCTGGAACGCACGTGCCGCTTGGAGTGCGATTACGACCCGCGTGACGAGCTGGATGAGCAGGGAATCACCCACATTTTCGCGGGCCTGCACGCCCACCAAATCGCGATCATTGCCCGAGCCGAAGCCGGCACGGGGGCGTTGGTCTCGCGTAGCAAGGACGGCGAGTTCATCGCTAACATTTTGCGAGCAAAACGGGTGCTGCCGATTCGCGGCAGTAGTGGGCCGCGACGCAAGGGCGGTATCACGGCGTTTCGAAACTTGGTTTCGCATGTCGAAACGGGTGCACCGGCGTACCTCGCCGTCGATGGCCCCAAGGGACCTCGCGGGAAAGTTCACGCCGGTGCGGTCAAGCTATCACAGGCCACGGGAGCTCCAATCTTGGCGGTGGCTTTGGTGCCTCGTTGGCGCATCGTGATCACCGCCGCATGGGATCGGATTCAAATCCCGCTGCCGTTTTCGAAGCTTGTGGGGCAAATCTCTGAGCCCATTTTCCCACGCGAGGGTGAGCCCGTTGAGCATGCCGTCCGCCGAATTGAGTTGGAGCTCATGCGGTTGGAGAAGATCGTGGACCCCAAAGAAGCGGTCTACAACACAATCACGGAAGAAATCGAGGTTGCACCCACGTCCGCTTCCAAAGCGGCCTGAGCCATCAAGTGTTAATAACGAATGGCGACGCCGCTGGTGAATAGGTGGATGAATTGATCGTCGAATCCGAAGTGTTCGCCGCCAACGAAGATGCTCATGTTTCGGTAATGAAAGCGTGCCTGAGTTGCGATTCGACTTGCGACCGCATCACCGAGCTTTCCCAATTCGACGTGTGCATTGAGTGTTAGCGGATTGAACACAGCCCAGTCCATTCGGTACAGCCAATTCACTCCAAATTCGCTTCCTCCAGGATCGTCCAGCCAGACGAACCCGAGTCCCGAGTGCATCTGAACGGTTTCGCTCTGTGCAAACCGAATGGTCGCATTGAGGGAGCCGAGATACATGTGGTCGTCGCTGGTTCCGAGATCCTCTTCCAGCAATCGCACGCGGCTATGTAAGCCAAGGCGTGAGCGATGGTCGTAGTAAAATTCGCCACCCCAGCCATCCAGTGAATCGAAGTCGGTCGCATAGCTCACGTTTCCGTCGATCACCCAGGAAGAGCCTGCTAACACCGCGTCCGTATCGCAATCAATGCGATCGATGATGAGGAACCCGAATCGCTCGGCCTCAAAGGGGCAGGCACGCAGCGATGTCATTGCCTCACTATCGTCGTTGAGTAATCCCTGGGGCATCCAATAAGGTGCTGTCGCAACACCTGCGACGATGGCTGCTGCGAACGTGAGAGGGCCTATGGTCTCCCCATCGTTTTCGTCGTCATCGTCACCACTGCTGAACAGCAGGCTCAGCCACGGGCTTCCGTCGTCGTCGTCACAGTGGTCATGACGTGATCGCGAAGCACGTTTTCGTTTCTTCTGAGGTTCGGCTGAGGAATCTGGCTTGGCATCGGGGTCCCTGACCTCCAACCGAACCGACGCCAACTCCCCGCCCTGGATTTCGCCAAGGAATAGGATTTCGCCGGGGAATAGGATCAAAGCGATCAGCAGAAACGGTGATCTACAACAATGCATAACGAAGGAACTATCAAACGGGGGATCGGCGACACAAGACGAACCCCCCTACTCGGTGCCGTGGCGGTCGAACCGCCTTGGGCTAACCCTGGACTGCTAAAAGTTTGGGCTTGTGGCCGTTTCAGATTGCGCACGTTTTGTTCGGCGCATTAGCCCGGAATTGGGGCGAGAGGACCTTGCCGGTGGGCTGAGCTGGCCGGCTCGACGGGGAAGTCATGGTGCGGCAGCGTTGTCCGTGGGGCAAGCCCCTATCGGAAGACGATGATCGCGTCGTGAAACGGAAGGAAAGCTGCGCGAGCAAAACCAGCCGCGATAGCAAACTTTTTGCAGTCCAGGCTAACCCGCGTTGGTTTTCTCGGTTGCTTTCACGAGTGCGATCACCGTCTGGTCGGTGCTCGGCTTGAAAGCGTTGTCGCTGGTGACGAACGTGAGTTTTCCATCCGAATCGACGGCCGCAAGCGGAAACACCTGCTCGTATTGCGTTTGGAAATCTTCAAACTGAAATTCGTCCGAAAGCCGTGTGGTTTTAAATTCCATTCCTTCTTCGAACATCTCCAGGATTCGGCTGTACTTGAGATCTTTCGAAAACAACTCACGCCCCATCATGTTTCGCGTCATCCCGCGACGGGAGTCCGTTTTGAAGGTTAGCTGATAAGTGTGTGACCGCCCGAACATCGACCGACACTCACGGATTGCCAAACTGTTGACGTGGTCATTCTGCGTCATCGCGACGAAGTGCCCAATCCCAGAAAGCATGAGCTCTTCGCGAGCGTGTTCGTTCATGATGTTCGCGCACACCGCATCCAAATGTGCCAGTCGAGCCTGAGTGACTTTCCGATAGTTCGTGTCAATCAAAAGGACGCGGCAACCCACGTTTTTAAGCTGGGTCGCGAACTGGACCACCCAGCCATCGGCGCCGGCAATGAGCACCCCGTTACGATTGGGATCGGAAAGCCCGAGCAGCCTCGCGATGGGGGAAGCCAGCAGCCCGTAGACGGTTACCGTTCCAATGATCACGAGGAAAGTCACGGTGGCCAATTGATCGGCGCCAGCAACCTGAATTTCACCGGTTTGTTCCAACTCCAATGCAAAGACGCTGCTCACCGCCGCGGCAACGATGCCACGTGGCGCAAGTGCCGCGATGAAGGCTTGCTCATTCCAGTTAAGTCCGCTGCCGAGCAACGAAACAAAAACCGAAACGGGACGGATGAGCAGAATCAGCACGAGTAGGAAAAGCGAGCCCGGAATCGCGATCTCCGCAAGAATCGACAACTCGATTCGCGACGCCAGCAGGATAAAGAGACAGCCGATCAACAGTGTCGTCAAATGCTCTTTGAACTCGATGATGTGTTCAATATCGAGGTCTCGTTGATTGGTAAGCCAAACGCCAAAAATCGTGACGGCAATCAATCCCGATTCGTGAGCTGACGAATCACAAAGGGCAAACAAGAGAACGGCACATCCGAGGGCACCCACACCGTGCAGATGATCGGGCATTAAGAAACGTTTGATCGTGTACGACATCAAAATGCCGCATGCAATTCCGCCAAACGTCCCAACCGCGACGGTCTTAATCAGCAGCAGTGCACCCTGGTAAAAACCGTCTTGACCGGGATTGTTCAAGGCGATTTCGAAAACCAAGACCGCCAGCACGGCGCCGATCGGATCGATCACGATCCCTTCCCACTTCAACGTATTGGAAACTCGGCTACTGGGCTGGACCTGCCGAAGTAATGGCCCGATGACCGTCGGACCGGTGACGACCAAGATGGCTCCCAGCAGCAGGCTCACGCGCCAGTCAAAACCGAGAACATAATGTCCCGCGACGGCGCTTCCTGCCATCGTGATCATCGCACCAAGGGTGCATAGCCGGAGCGCTGCTCCGCCGGCTTCGCGGAGGTCCGAAAGTTTGAGCGACAATCCGCCTTCAAACATCACAATCGCGACGGCGAGCGACACCAACGGAAACAGAAAGCGGGCACCCGCCTCCTCGGCTGGATGCCCGATCAGGTCGCTGAGCAAGTCTTCCAAGTTTACGAACTGCCCTAAAATCAATCCCATCATCAGCAGGACCAAGATCCCGGGCAGCCGGGTCTTGTACGCCAGCCACTGTGAGGCGAATGCCAGTGCGGGAACAAGGGCCAAGTAGAGAAGAAAGCTCATGAAGGGTCCGAAGCGTTCTCGAGAGCGGGTCGGAAAACAACGTCAGCGATGGACGGCTCGTTCGGGTGTCGAAGACGCGATAGTCTATCCACAACCGTTGGACCACGCGGCGGTCAGATGACAAAAGTCGACACGAGACACCCTACCCGGACCGATAAGGGGGATTGCAGGAGCCTGCTATCCTGAAAAGGCACTCGAGTCGCCTTGGAACGCGACGATGGACACACCGTGTTTTGCCGCGAGTGCAAGTGTTCGTTCTCTTTCGACCATGATGGTCTTGTCTGCTTCAACGACGATCGCCCGGCCGCCATTGCGGGCCACCGTTTCGATCGTCTGGGGGCCAATCGTTGGGACATCAAACCGCATGTCCTGATTCGGCTTGCTGACTTTCACGAGTGTCCAGCCGCCTTTCCGACACAGGGTTCCCGTCCGATTGATGCATTCATCGGTCCCTTCGACGGCTTCGACCGCAATGACACTTCCGTCTTTGATGGTGACGGATTGTCCGATGTCCATTCCTCCCATTTGCTTGGCGACCGCCCATCCCATCCCCGCATCACGCGAGAGTTTTGCGGTCAGGGTTTGGCCCGCGAGATGCCCTTCGGAAACCAGTAGGTCGGGCGCAAAATCGGTTGCCGGACAAACAGACATCGCATTCCTCGCATACGTTTGCGTAACGGCGGTTAAAAGGCTGTCATCACGCGAGTCTCGTTGACGTCCCATGAGACACGGGCCGAACGTGCGGATCGCCGTCCAATCTGGAAAGTGTTTGATCCAAACGCTGCCCTGAAAGAGCAAGTCGGACTTAAAGAGTTTGCCAGCCATCGTGACTTCACGCACGCCTTGTTTGCGAAAGTAACGCACATGACCGCCGACTTTTCCAACGCCCGACCATTTCACGTGATCGCAGATCGTTTCCAATGTCTTGCACGCATGATCCGTGATCGCGACGCAGCAAACTCGTCGGCCGCTGGCGACCAAGTGCTCGGCGACCTCGATCGGGAAATTTCCCCAACCGGCGATCAGGCCGACGGGAGGCGCCGAGTGAGTTTCGCCGGGCCCGACCAGCCAGGGCAAATGCGTGCGCAACAGTTCGCGCCCGTAACCCCGCCGCTGAATCATGCCGCCTTCTCCGACCGGGTTTGATTCTCACCGGATTCACGCAGCAGTGCGTTGACCTGTTTGCGAAGCGACTTGAGTTCGCGTCGCATGTCCGGCAGCTTTCTCTGCAGGGCAAAAATTTGCATTTGTTCACGCTGGGGCATCGCGGGAGCTCCCAGGTACACCTGATTTCCCTCGCAATCATCCATCACGCCGGCTTTTGCACCGACAATGGTGTGGTCGGCCAAGCGAATGTGGTCTTTCAATCCAACCTGTCCGGCCAGGATGACGTAGTCACCGGTCGTGCAAGAACCTGCAATACCGACTTGGCTGCAGATCAAGTTGTGTCGTCCGATTTGGCAGTTGTGGGCGATCATGACTTGGTTGTCGATTTTGGTGCCTTCTCCGATCGTCGTTGCACCGTAAGCTCCGCGATCAATTGTCACGCAGGCCCCGATCTCGACGTCACGCTCGATGTGCACAAATCCCAGTTGGGCGAGGGGAACATGTCGTCCATTGTCTTGCTTGTAACCAAATCCATTGGCACCGATGACGGTCCCCGCATGGATCGTGACTCGGTCCTCGATTCTTGTGTGCGAGTAAAGCGTCACGCCGGGGTAGATCACACAGTCTTCGCCGATGGTCGAGCCTTCCATGATGACGACACCCGGCATCACGAGCGAGCGTTCTCCGATCCGCACGCCGGCGCAAATCGTGGCCGACGGGTGGACCTTTGCGGAGTTGGCAATTTCCACGGACGAATCCGCACCGACACCGGGCAGACCCTGCGAGACCGGCGGACGAAAGCGAGCGACGACCGCGGCAAAGGCGGCATGGGGATCTTCGACAACGATCTGAGGCGTTGAAGAGGACTCACAGCGTTTCGGCGTGATCACGGCGGCGGCTTCGAACCGAGCATCAAACGATTCGATGTCGCCATCGAGAACCATGCTCAGTTGTGTCTCATCGGCAAGCTCGGGTGGATTTGTTCCACGGCACAGAATGCTTGCATCGCCGAAGAGCTTCCCGCCGACCATTTCGGCCAGCTCATCGAGTCGAAATTCCATTGCGACATCCATTGCGACATCCTTTTCGCAGTGCAGTTTTGAACCCGTGCGGGCGGGTTTCACGCGGCCGGTATACCGGGAATGTCGGTCACGCTGCAAGAGAGAACGCCCTGGCTGCACCAATGGACGTTCGCTACTATCCGCTTTCAAGAACGACAGGGGCTTCCATTCGTCACGCGAACGTCTGAATGGGGCTCCGATTTTCTAACATCGACGGCGACCAAGGACCGGTACCGTGAACAATCCTTTTTCCCGCGTTTTGAAACTCGCCTTTCGTCGCTACGTTGCGATCAGCGGGATTGTCGTGACCTCGCTTGCAATTGCGGTGCTGTGGAGCGCAAACATCAGCGCGGTGTTGCCGATCGTGGACATTGTTTTCGCTGGCGACTCGCTGGTCGATTACGTCGATCGTAACCTGGAGGAATCGCGTGAGTCGCTCGCACAGCTTGACTCAAATGCGGACGGCGTCGAACGGCCGAGTGCCTCGGGGGATCTTGCGACACGACGGCAACACCATCAAACCCGCATCGCGTGGTTGGAATCGGCCAAGCCTTGGACGGATGCCTATGCGCCGTCGACACCTTTTCGCACACTACTGGCAATTCTAGTCTTCTTGTTGGCCGGGACAGGACTGAAGCTCGTCGCACTGACCGCAAACATGATGTGGGTGCAGTACGTGGCCGGCCGAACGGCGATCGATTTGCGCGAACTCTTCTTCCGCAAAGCACTGCGTCTGGATCTTGACTGCTTCGGAGACAACGGCTCTGCGGACCTCACCGCGAGGCTCACGAATGATGTCGCGCTGGTGACGGCAGGAGTTTCGACATTGCTTGGTCGATTGGTTCGTGAACCGCTCAAGATGTTGGCTTGTCTCGCCGGCGCGGCTGCCATTTGCCCACGGTTGTTGTTGCTCGTGCTCGTTGTCTGTCCGTTGCTGGCGATCGTCATCCAGCGGCTGAGTAAGGCGATCCGTCGCGCGAGTCGTCGCGCGATGGAGGAGATGAGTCAGCTGTACGGAATGTTGAACGATTCGTTTGCCGGCATTCGGATGGTGAAAGTCTCCAACACGCAAGCGTTTGAGCGTGCGAAGCTTCGCCGGTCGACGAATGCGTACTTTCGAAAGTCGATGAAGATGGCGTTCTACAACACACTCGCTCGTGGGACGACGGAAATGATGGGGATGACGACGGTGGTCCTTGCCATTCTTGCCGGCGGCTACTTGGTCCTCAATCAGCAAACGCACCTCTTCGGCGTGCGGATCACTGCCGAACCGTTGAAGCAGGGTCAGATCTTTCTGTTCTTTAGTTTTCTGATTGGTGCGTCCGACCCTGCGCGGAAACTGGCGGATGTGTGGAGCGGTTTGCAGCGGGGAATCGCAGCGTCGACGCGTGTCATGGAAATCGTCGATCAGCCGACTCGTGTGAACGAGCCCGACGATCCAAGAACTCCCGATCGTCCTCACGGTCACTTGCACTTTCAAAACATCGAATACCAGTATCCGTCGGGGCCACGCGTCCTGCAGGGAATCGACTTGCACATTCCCCACGGACAGACCGTGGCTTTGGTCGGACCCAACGGATGTGGCAAGAGCACGCTGATCAGTCTGCTTTGTCGGTTCGATGATCCTCAGGAGGGTGCCGTCCTTCTCGATGGAGTCTCGACGTGTGACATGCGCACACGAGACTTACGCCGCAGGATGGCGTTGGTCACTCAGCGGACCACACTGTTTGACGACACGATTGAAAACAACATCCGCTACGGTTGTCCCTGGGCCAATGCGCACGATGTGGTTCGAGCGGCGAAGCTTGCGTTCGCCGACGACTTCATTCGACGCAAGACTCCTGACGGCTATCAAACGCGTTTGGGGGGCGGGATGAGACTCTCCGGCGGCCAGATGCAACGCATCGCACTCGCGCGTGCCTTTCTAAGAGATCCCGATATATTGGTGCTCGATGAAGCAACCAGCCAAATTGATCTTGAGAGTGAACACCTCATTCATCAGGCGCTCGAAGAGTTCTTGGTCGGACGAACGGGCATTATGATCACGCATCGTCCAACGACACTGGCACTGGCGGATCGTATCGTCGTCATCGAACAGGGCAAAATTGCCGCGGAAGGCACGCACACGGAACTGGTGGGTAAAAACCGTTTTTACGAAAGCCTAACGGGCAGTGATCACCAGCGCGCCGCATAGGTCAAATAAGTTGAGACGCCGCACTAGTGAGTCTCCAGCAACACCTGGGCGAGATCGATTGCGATCACACCGGTGCGCTCCAGCTCTTTGCGTAACTTCGGTGTCATTCTTTCGAACGTGAACTGCAGTCGAAAGTCACGGCGATTGGAGGACTTGATTCCGCAGGCAAAACTGATTGCCGATCGTTCGTTCGGTTTCAGTTCGTCGAGTAACGTGGTCAAGATTGGCAAAGGGTCGCAGGGGCCGACGATCATGATTTTGCGGCCGTCACGCAACAGGCTGCAGGACTCACGAGCCACCCAACGCGTCACATGCGAGGGCAACTGTGACTCACTGCCATCCGAGAAATCACTTTTCGGCATCGGCAGCGAGATCGGCTTCCCGGTCATGCGGGCCGGACTGAGCACGTCTTCCTGGCCGGCGGGCAAAATCAAGTATCCGAGCGTGATTGCCGTCCGCGCCACGTCAATCGCGTGAAAACTGTACTGGGCGAACTGCTTTCGGGTCATCACCAACGCGGAGGTGACGACTGCCAATCCGCCGCGGCCGCTGTACTCCGGGCCGCCATGCATGCTGCGGGCGATGACGATGTGTGTGTCACCCAGAGGAAAGAAGCTCAGTCCCCACGCATCGGCGAGCTCCTGTTCCTCCATCACTTCCAGGGAGTCATGCGACGGTGCCCACTTGCAAAAGGACCCGGCGATGCCAGCGTCGATCCCGGCGGACTTACCAATGATTTGGTAGCCCTTCATGCGTTGCCGTTTGGCGGATCCGTAGTGAATTCGCTCGACTTGCATTTAGCTGTTTTGGATCGCCCAGTGCAGCGGTTCAATCACGCCACGTGGCTGAATGTGAAACGGAACTCGCGCGACGGCTCCCATGTCGTTGCTCAGGAGCGCCGACGATCCGATGACGCTTGCGCTAAACACCGCGTGGCGTGGGAAGTTGTTGAGGCAGTAGTCCATGAATCGCGGCATGTTGTTTTCCATGAATCGTCGTGGGTCTGCCGCGGACTCGGGACAGGTGTCGCTTTTCGTAAAAACGATCGCCACGGCGGGCGTCAGATCTCGAGACGAGTCCATTTGTTGCAGCTCCTGCATCTGTGCGATGTAGGAGCCCAATTTCATCGCGAACAAATCTTCGCGGGCACCGTTGTCACGGACTTCAACCGAATCGCAGAGCAAAAGGAACGCAGCGGTTCGTTGGACGATGTGTCCGACGGCGGGATACGTTCCGGGATGTTCGAGCTCCATCGCGATGGCCTCGCCCGCGAAATCGGGCGCGACAAAGTCGACTTGTTTCGACTTGCGACCCGACGAGTCGGTGACGACGCAGTGAAGCCACTTCCAGAGGTCCGATTCGTTCGGAGTCTTCTCGGGAAAGCGACGTTGCTCGAGTGCCGCGATCACTTGCTCTTGGAGACCAATGGAAAACGCGCCGTTGGGAACGCCCTTGAGCTGTCGAGCACCGCCACACAACATGTCGAGCAAGAGCCCGAGATAAACGGTCTTGCCAGCGTTACTGGGACCGACAACGGAGATGAAGTGCGGCCGCGCGTTACGGCGAGCAACCGAACGGGTGATTTCCGCCGGCGTGCTGCATTCGTTGCAAAACTCGTCGCTCGGATCCATCTGTTCTTCGCAACAGACGCAGAACACCTCTTGTTCCAACTCGGGCTCTTCAATCTGTGAGGCAGTCATGGGTAGTCCTTAGTTTTCGGGAGGCGGTTCGAGTCCGTCGGCAGAAACACAGCAGCGAAAGCCAACATTGTTTCGACGTGCCGACAACGGCTGCGCACTACGGCTTTGGCACGTCGTCTGGGAATGGAAATAGCTGTCGAACGCTCCTCCACGGATCTCCGCCATCGGATCGGTCAAGTGGATATTGATTTCTTCGGTCGCGGCCAACAGATACTGCGTGTTCATCCATTCCCAAACGTTCCCGATCAGCTGCCGAATGCCATTGGGTGTGTTTCCATCTTGGAATTCATGCACGGAAACCGTTTCGTGTCGTCCCGATGCCCAGGTGTTGGCGTGGAGTGGGTCAAACGAATTGCCCCACGGGAAGCGTGACTCGTCGATGGAATCACTGCCGGTACGTCCCCACGTTCCCGCACGCTGCCATTCGGCGCTTGTGGGAAGTCGCTTGCCGACCCAGGTCGCGTACGCATTCGCCTCGTACCAACAGACACCGACAACCGGATGTGCCGAGGTACCTTTTTTCGGTGCGCCCCGTTCCCACAACGCCGGTCCTGGCGTGCCCGTGGAATCGACGAACTGCAGCACGGATGGCAAGACCTGTTCCGGCCAAAGGGTTACATCCTCGTAACCACCGGCCTCGGTAAATCGCTCGAAGTCTGCATTGGTGACACACCAGCGATCGAGATAAACCGATTCCGTTTCACTGGTGCCAATCGTTTGGGGAATCAATGCAAAGCCGTCTTCCGAAGACGTTGCGTATTCGCCTTGCAACAACACTGTGCCGCCGGGCACGTAGGCCATGTCGTGATCGATCGCCCGCCATGCAAATCGTTGTGATTCGGGATCAAACTGCACACCGTCACGTGGTTGCAGCACATTGAGGTACTGTCGGTTGCGGACCAAACGACGGATGTCGGGAGGGGCTCCCGGAAAATCCAACGCGGGTGCGGGTGCCGAACCGCTTTCGCATCGGGCGCCACCAAACGTCGCACGGAATGCGTTGAATGGTCGGGTGATAAAACTGGCGAAGGGCACAGTGCTTTCTCCAACGATTGGGGATCATCGAGGGCGTTTGGATCGGATCGCACGCTGCATGCGTTTAAACTCTTCGATCTTCTGCCGCGATGTGTTGCCGGGATTGGTAGTGGAAATGGGTTGATTCTGAAGCGGTAGCCCAAGCACAGGCCCCGGTCCAATGGCCACGGGACGGTTTGCGTTGGGCGTAGAGTCGACGTTTGGCGTTTCGACGTCAAACCCTTCGTCCATTTCAAGGCTAGCTTGCGATTCGTGCCCCGGCGGTTGCTGTTGAGTGTCCGAATGAATCGTTTCGGAGGAGGGCGTCATGCCCGTGGGGTGTGCGGGCATGACAACGGCGGACTGGGTGCCCGAAGCCGCACCGCCGGAGGACAGTTGCTGGGCAGCAGATTGCCGCTTCCCTTGGATCGCTTTGCGGCGTTCCGTCTCGACTTCCAACCACGCTTCGGTGAGTCGTTCGGCCTGTTCCTTCAAGCTTCGTTCACGCTCGGCAGTCCGCTTGCTCCATTCGCTCTTCTGGTCGTTCAGTTTGGCAATCGCGCCTGCGAGGAGCGACTCGCGTTCGACCAACTGGGTCGAGCGGTGAATGAGCTTTCGGATGCGGCCGACCCAGTCGCGGGTGAACTGTTCCACGTCGGTTGCGATACTCTCAACCGAGTCACGACTTTTTTCGCTGGGGGTTTCCGCCACCGAGTCTTCAACCTGGTTTACCTGCGGAGCACCGTTTCCCTGCGGGGTTTTGTGCGGCACCGCCGGCCGTGCCTGCACGGGTTGTTTTGGACCGACCAGGGGCTGCGCCGCCGCGGAGCGTCCGCCGCCTGGACCTTTGGCGGGTCGAACATCAGGCCCGGTGACGCCCATCGGCCTCGGTCGTCTCGGTGCGGGTGGTTCTTGGTCGCTCATTACGGGTTACATCTGCGGTGCCATGCGGATTGCATCTAGGGTGACAGGTTCAGTACTTGTCGAGGCTCAGTACTTGTCTTCCACTCGTTTCCAAAGCCCCGAAATACGGCCAAAGAGGCTTTCGCCCTTCTGTTCCCGCTCGCTCCTTTCTTCCTCGTGGATCTCTTTCAGGTGCGCTCGAAGCGTTTGCAACTTGTAGGCAAACTCACGATCAGGCTGATCTTTGGCGACCGGCGCCTCACCGAGGTCCTGCAACTGTTTGGAGAGTTCGAAGCGCATCCGTGAAACAGCCGCTTTTTCTTTTGCCAGCTGTGCACGTTCTTCCTGCAACGTGTCCGGCTCCTCGGTTTGACTCCGCTCCAACTGATTGGTGAGTGACAAGCAGTCTTTACGAGATGCCTCCAACTCTTCTTGCAGTTTCGCGTTTTGCTCTTGAAGCTTGACCAACGTGTCGTCGGGGATGACATCCGTTTCGGAACTTTGCCCATACCGTTGTGTCGCGGCGTGGACTTTTCGTTGCGCCAGATCGCGTTCTTCGCAGGCTTCTTCCAGTCGGACACGCAAGGCATCCACTTCGGCTTGCCATTCCGATTCGCGCTCACCGATCCGCTGTTCAATTTCGCCGACCCAGGTCTCCAAACAGTTCCGTTCTTCGCGTTCGGCGTGATTTTGGATCTCCGCTGACTGAAGGAGTTCCTGCAGCGTTCCGACTTTTTCGTCGTGCTCTTCGAGTTCAGCGAGCAGATCATCGACACGGCTTACCAAATCGGTGCTGCCGATTTCGGCGGAGCTGATCGGTGCCTCATGAGAGCCTTCGTCTTCGCTCTCGCGCAACATCGAAATTTGTTCATCTCGCTCGGAGATCTGAATCCGCAAGTCTTCGATTTCATTCTTTAGCAGCTGAACAATTTCCGGATCGATCTCTTCGTCCAAACACTCCGGATCCCAATCCAGGTCTTCGGCGGTGAGCGCAGACGAAAAGGCGTGCTCTGGTTCTTCCTCGACCGACTCGTCGCTGGCTGATGTGTCGCTGGCTGATGTGTCGCTGGCTGATGTGTCGCTGGCAGCGGGATCAGTGGCTCTCGAAAACGCGTCGGATTCGGGTTCAGGTGACTCGTTGAACGCCTCGTCCAATTCGGCCAAAACGCCTTCCTCTTCAGCACCGATCGGCGTGTTCGTTAAGTCCTCAACGGCAGGATGAATTGGAGCCGTGACTTCTTCCGAACTCGAATACGCCGCGTGCGCATCCAGTGCGTCTTCGACTGGGGCGGCAAACTTGGGCTCTTCGAAACCGAAACCGGTATCCAGCGGTTCCGTGATTTCACAAGCCTGTCGCTCTTGCAGATGATCATTCGCCTCGGCGTCTTCTGTCGCCGGTGGTTTCGGCAGTGCAGGTGACTGACCGAGCATTTCGCTTAGACGGTTCGCCGGTACTTGGACGACCGGTTGCATCACGGGCGCGGCAGGTAATTCGGTATCGGGTGTCTCTGCCTTGGGCACTTCTTCCGGTTCAGGCTCGATTCCAAGGCTCTCCATTCCGACCGATTCTTCACGGGGTTCTGCCGGAGGGAGTTCTTCTTCGACTTTCTGGGCGCGTTGACCGAGCAACTCAAAGGTCACAGTTCCCAGCCGAACGATGTCGCCGTTTTCGATGATCTTCTTGTCTTCGATTGCTTCGCCGTTGACGATCGTTCCCGATTCGGACGCCCAGTCTTGGACGCTGATCTCTTGTTCTTCCACATCGAGAAGACAGTGAATGGCGGCAACACCCTCGCCTTCGATCTGAATCCCACAGGAGTCGCCCGTGCCGATAAAGACGCTGCGCCCGTTCTCCAACGGGTGCTCGACGGTGGACGAGTTTTGTCGCGTGAAACGAATTCTGTATCCGGAGAGGGACGCGTTGGTCGATTGGTTCATGAAAGAGCCTCCGATACCTGCGGTTCACGTGCAGTGTCGCCCGAGGGGGCTTCACTGGATGGACTTCCTTGCGGTAACGAGTCCAGGTCCTTCATCGTTTCAAGCAGAGTCTCTGCTGTATATGGCGATTCGATCAGTCGAGCGGGCTCGAACCCGAGCAACTTCTTCCAGGGAACATTGGGATCGTTGACGACTTTGGCGGGTGCCAACACGATCAATTTGGACTCACCGAACGCGTCGGTCGCCGCCGTGTAAGCTTCTCGAATCGCATCACAACTTTGCGGTGTGTCGACGGCAAAGAAGATGGCGTCGGGCTTGGTTCGCTTTGCCAGTAGTTGCAGCGTGAGGGTGTCACGAACGACTTTGCCGACGAACGATCCTGAATCTCGTTTGAGGCCACTGCGAAGCTGAGCTGCGGCAACGGAATTGGTTTCGTAAGCGACAAACTTGCCTTCGCTTTCGTCGCGTTTGCATTCCAAGACGTCCGCGGCAACGAAACCGGCCAAGACTCGTCGGACTTCGTCGCGTTCCCATCCGAGTCGCTTTTGCAGTTCGTCGACCGAACGGGGCTCGCTCAGCTGATTCATGACCTTCATGTGTTTCGCAGACAGTCCTGCACGGTCCAGGTTTTGCCCTCGGATGGCTCGGCGGACGAAACGATTTGCCGAATCGTCTTCGCCAAGGTGGGTTGCGTCGCAGTGAAGTGCTTCCTCGACCAGCAGTCCCATGAGACTGATTTCCAGCGGAAGGTCACGCTGCAGCGATGGGAAGTTACTGGAAGCGCGGAAGGAGTAGACTTTCAATTCGCGTCGCATTGCCAATCCGATGAGCATGGCGGCTTGGAACCGCAACAGTTTGGCTGTGAGTCTTGGATCCAAGACTCGCTTGTCCATCAATTGAACGAATCCGTCAAACTCGGCCGTTCCGCGGCCGGCGATCGTCAATCGGAGCACTTCCGAGAGGCTTTGAAGCGACTCGGGCAGCCTTTCCACGATCAACTGAGTTTCTTCGGGCTGCAGTCCTGTTGCGCTGATGCCTTGCACGCGACCGCGATCGAGGTAAATCCAAAGTCGCAGTCGCTCCGCCTCGACTTCGAGCACACCCTGTTTCCCGCCGTTGTTGAGGAAGTCGATGATCTCGCGAAGTCCGAAGACGCTGAACCGACCCGCAAAGTCTGGCTCGGCTGTTTCGCCAATGATCTCGGGAACCGCGGAACCCTTGGTTTGCGATTCGACGATCATCGCCGCCGTTTCGATGGCATTTTCGACCGTCGTCCTGAGCAGGTTCTCGGTGTACGGTTTGGGCAACATGTCAACAACGTTGTCCAAGTCCGCGTACTCAACATACGCCTTCTTCCGCAGCGTCGAGCTCACCACCACGGGAATGGTCTGCAGGGTCGAGGAGGCGGCCAATTGGCTGCAGACCTCAAAGCCGGTGGTCCCTGGCAATTGATGGTCCAGGAGGATCAAGTCGGGGCGGATCTCTTCCGCAAGTTGCAGCCCTTCCTCGGCGGTCGGTGCGAGTGTCACCGAATATCCAGCCGGGCTCAGGTGCGTGTCAACCAACTTTCGAATGGTCGCGCTATCATCGATGACGAGTACTTTCTTTTCAGCCATGAATGGGATCCTCTGACAAGAGTGATTGTGTATTGGTTTGAATCAGGGCTTTGCCCAAGACATCCCTGCGACAGCGGCTTCGAGCCGCTCGGGTGTAAGAGGCTTTTGGATGTACTCCAATGCCCCGATTTGGCGGGCTTGCGTGCCCATGGTTTCGACGCTTCGACTGCTGATCATGATGACCGGAAGTGATTCAAGCCTCGGTTCCCCCTTGATTCGTTGAAGCAACTCGAGTCCGCTCATACGCGGCATATCGATGTCGCTAAAGACGGCGACAAACCGCTCTCGTGCGAGCATCTCGATCGCGGCCTGGCCGTCCGCCACTTCAACGGGCGTGACGGGGTAGTTGGCTAGTGCTCGCGTGACCCGAAGGCGTGCGCTTTTCGAGTCGTCGACGACCAGAACCTTTGGCAGTTCCATTTGTCGCTTGCGTTTGGCGGGCGACGCCGGACGTTCGGCGGGCTTTGCGTTGACGGCGTTGCTGGCGAGTTGTCGAGGATCGAGCAGCAAAACGACCTCGCCCATTCCTGACAACGTCGCACCGCTGCAGAGCGGGTGAGATTTCAGCATCGGAGGCATGGGCCGAACGACGACCTCTTCCGGGCCGAGCACATGGTCGACCAACAACGCAAATTCGCCACCCTTTTCGTAGTCCGCAGAGACACCGCCGGCTGCCAATTCGATCATCGGCCGATCGGCAGGATCTTGTGTGGGCTCTTTCGGATCGTTGGGATCATAAAGTGCGAGCAGCTCATTCAAATCAATCGGCGAACACTCGGCATCGAATTGTCCCGTTCGACGAACCGCTTGTGCGGGAAGAGCGAACAGTTGACCGCGGCTGCGGAAAACCATCGCGTGTTGAATCATCGATGGAAGCGGTAAGGACAACCGAATTGTGGAACCCAAACCATGCTCCGACTCGACTTCGACCCAGCCTCGCATGCGTTCCAATGTCGATGCGACGACATCCATCCCGACGCCGCGACCCGAAATCTGGCTCGCGGTATCTTTCGTTGAGAAGCCCGGATTGAAAATCAAACGCGCCAGTTCGGCGTGGCTCACCGACTTGTCACCGTCGATCAAGCCTCGTTCGATACCGCGACGGCGGATGGCGTCGTAATCCAAACCACTCCCGTCATCTCGCACTTCAATCACCAACAAGTCGGGACCGGAGTGAGCGTGTAACTGAATGACTCCCTGCGTCGCTTTGCCGACCATGGCTCGCTGATCGGGTGTTTCGATGCCGTGTGACACCGAGTTTCGCACGATGTGGAGCAGCGGCTCAAAGATACGTTCTTGCAACGAGCGTTCGATTCCCGTGTCATCACCGATCAACTCGACGCGAACTTGCTTTTGCTCGCTTCGTGCCGCGTCGCTGATCGCGCGGTGCAAACGTCGGAACAAGCCAGAGACCGGCATCCGACGCAATTGGACCAGTTCCAGTCGGAAGTTGCGAATGAATTGCGAGACCGCCTGATTGCCATCCGCGACCGGGCGATAACAATCACGCAATCGTTGCGCCGACTCCAGAACGTCGTTGGCGACTTCGTTGAGGTGCGAGAAGGAAACCCCTTCCTCGGCGAGCTCTGGGTTGGCAAGGTTGTCACCGGCCAAGAGAGCTTCGCCTTCGTGACTGAGCATCCGGATTCGCGTCACGCTATGAATCAACTCATCGTGAATTCCCTTTAGCTCAGAAATCTCCGTGTCACGTTGATTGCGAAGCATCACGAGTTCGCTCAGCATGTCCATCAGCCGGTTCAGCTGAGATGCTTTGACACGAACCGTTTCATCGTCGGCATGTGACTCCGAGGACTTGGCAGCCGGGCGTGCCGGAGCGGCGGCGGGAGTCGCCGGCGCCGCGGCAGTCGTCGGCGCCGTGGCAGTCGTCGGTATCGCGCTTGCCGCATCGGTCGGTCCCGTAGCCGCCGGTCCCGTAGCCGCCGGTGCGGCGGGCGGCGCAGCAGCCGCCGGACTCGTCATCGGAGCCGATGAGTCAGGAACATCTTTGCCGTCGACACGCGCCTGAATCAAATCGACGTGCGGCAGCAGCAACTCGGGTGTGACTTGGTTTCCGGCGTCCTGGGTCTCGCGGATCAGCTCTTCGACTTCGTGAATGTACGAAGCGAGGTTTGCCAATCCGATGCTTGCCGAGGCGCCTTTGATCGTGTGCAGCTCACGTCCGATGGTCTTGACCACGCCGGCATCACCGGGGTTGGTTTCGAGATCCAGCAATGCCTGTTCCATCGACTCCAGTCCACGTGTCGCGTCGTCCATGAAAGCTTCGCGGAGCTCTTCATCAACTTCGACTTCATCGGGTTCCGGAATCGCGATGTTGCTGTTGCCGACCTTCGGGGCATCCTTCGCTGCGGGGCGACGGATGAAAGCCTCGTTCTCATTCGATTCTCGTCGCTCGCCCGTGTCTTCCGGTGACGGTTCGGACGCACGCTCTGCCGGAGGCGAATCCGTTTGAGCGCTGAGTTGGCTGAGGAGTTGTGCGATTTCTTCTTGACTCGGCGCGGCCACACTGTTTTCGGCGACCGCTTCGGTTGAGCCGGATTCGTCGTCTTCGTCGTCCCAGTTCGCGTCGTCGAAGGCATCTTCAAAGTCGTTTTGAAATCCGGTGTCGCTCGCTTGGCTTTCCAGGCGTTGTTCGACTTCCTCTTGAAGCGTCACCAAGGTTGCTTCATCCAAGCCGTCTTGGCCGTCACCGGTTGCAAGGTGACGAATCAAGTCGCAGCTTTCAACGACAAATCCCAGTAGTTCGATGACATCGGGGTCGTCATCGTTGAAGTCCGTCAGGGAGGACTCCACGTTTTCCGCCAAGGATGAAAGTTGCTCGATGGTGACTTGCAGCTCAGCGTTCTGTTCCGCCATCCCGCCATGACTGAGTTCGCAGAGCAAATCAACGGCGGCCGAGAACTCGTTCATCAGGTCCGCAGCTTGCGCGGACTCGGCCGACGAATCACCTGGATTGGTGTTCGCAGCTTCTTGCTCTTCCAGTTCGCCAGGGTTCATGATGCGTTCTCCCCGGATGAGATGACGTCGCCGTGGATGTCGCTCTTGGAAGCCGAGGGCGTCAGATTCGCAAGATTGGTCAACTGGCGACGTTCGCCCGGACGATTGTCGAGGTTCGGGTTGGTGCATCCACGGAGACGGTGGATGCTTTCATCCAAGTCGATGGCGGTTTTCGCCAAGGACTTGATCGCCCAAGACGCGTGGTCGGCACGTTTACGATCCGCCTGGTTGGCATTTGCGATCGAGTCGATTCCTCCCGCCAGTCCTCGGATCAAATTTTGCTGTTGGTCACCTTGCTGCGACAAGTCACTGACCACGAACATGCCTGCGGCGGTGACTTGTGACAGTTCGGTGAGGCTCTCGCGAATCGCTTCGACGACCGAAATGTCCGACTCGACTTCGCGTTGTTCGCGGCTGATGATCGCAAGCGAGTCATTGGTTTGAATCTCAAGTGACTCGGCCAAGACGCCGATCTCTTTAGCGGAGTGGGCGGTTTGCTCGGCGAGTTTTCGGACTTCGTCGGCAACAACGGCGAAGCCGCGTCCATGTTCACCGGCACGAATCGACTCGATCGATGCATTGAGAGCCAGCATTTCCGTACGGGCGGCGATGTCGGTAATCGTTCCGACGATGTTTCCGATTTGTCGTGTCGGATCGCCCAGGGAGCGGAGTTTCTTCTTACTCGTCTCGCTGCAATTCCGAATTCGCTGCACACCCTCGATGAGGGCACCGCTCTTTTCAATGGCTTTTGAGACTGCTTTCTCGGCGGTACTGATCTGCTGCTGAAGCTGTGAGCAGCGGTCACCGACTTTCTCGATGCCCGACGACAGGCTTTGCAGCAGCGCGGTCGTTCGATAGGTCGCTTCGGATTGTTTCGCACTTTGGATGTCGGTATTGCACCGGCCGATCTCGACGACGTCCTTTTCGATCTGGCTCATCAGATCATTGAGCGAACGCCCGAGTCCGCCAAGGACGCTTTTGAATTCGCCCATGTCGGCAACGTCCTGGCCTTCGCGTTGGACCAGTCGTGACAGCATCGACTGAATTTCGCGTGCATTTTGACGACTCGCGACTTCAATTTCGTCGTAGCGTTGGGCCGCCTTCATCACGGTCGATCCGAGCGTGTCCAATTCACGAATGCCGCTCGCAACGATGGTCTGCTGGCGTTCCAACAGCATCGCCTGAAGTTGCTCGACGCCTTGCGTGATCTTCTTGGTCAACAGAACGGAAGCAACTGCGGCGGCAAACAATGCCAAGACCAGCACGACGATCCATTGCTGGCCAGCGGAAAGTGAAGAGCCGGCCATGGCACCGGCTGTCGCGACAACGGCGACCAATGAGTGACTGGCAAGGAAGGTGGTGTTCGTTTTCATGCGACCGTCCACTGTGACGAATGATTGGGGCTGGATGCGGAGTTTTGGTGATCCGTTTCACCGCTCCACTGTTGTTCAAGAGTTTGTTGTGCGATTCGCTGTAATGAATTCACATCCAAAACGCTGATGACGGCTCCGGCATGGGTTGCGGTTCCCAGCAACACGGAGATGGTGTTTTCATTTCGTTGCGTCGCATCGATGTGGGTCTCAATGCCGTCGATCGCGATGACCTTATCAATCGCGATCGACCAACTTCCGAGTGGGCTCTCGATAACGAGAAGTTGGCCACACGAGTCGTTTCGTTGAGCTTGGTCACCAACGAGCGGCTCAAGATCGATGACCGGCAAGAACTCGCTCCGCAGGTTTCCGATCCCGGCAAGTGCAGGGTGGCTCAGCGGAACGGGAACAATCGTGGGCATGATTGTGACTTCTCGAACCGTCGTCGCCGGAACTGCAAAGATCGCGTCACCGGAACGAAAGACGCAATGCTTGTCGCTCAGGTTGGCGATGCGCGACCGATTGGGGATCACGTTTTCCATATCAAGTTCAGTTACTTAGGGTTGAGGTTTCGCTCAGGCAACTTATCGCTCGTCGCCGATCGAATCTTCGTGGGTTGGTTCTTCTTGCTGCGGTGTGGTTCCGGTGAGGTCGCGAAGCCGCTGCTGGATGGTCTTGGAGAAGTCGTCCAGCTCCGATTCCCATTGGTCCAGTGCGTCCAACGAAAGCTCCAATCCGTCTTCGATCGATAGGTCGGAAGGCTTGGTCATTCGTTTTCTCGGGGGAGGTCGATTGACCCTTGTTCAATTGGATGTCGGCAAGTGTCTTGAAATGGCTCGGACGTTAGGTTGCTTGGCCGAGCAATCGTTCGACGGTCTGGAGCAGCAACTCTGGCTCCGTGGGTTTGGAGAGAAATGCTCCAAGTTGCTTGCCAAGCGTTGGAAGATGGGGTGCGTCGGAACAGGTGAGAAAGACGACCGGCGTTTCTGAGTTCCATTCGTCATGGGCAAGGAGTTCATGGCAAACTCCGTAGCCGTCCAGTTCGG
>JBCBOO010000319.1:0-6607 GCA_039821235.1 Planctomycetota bacterium | reverse complement strand
CGCGAGAAGATTGCGCGGGTGGCGATCGCAATGGGCCGGTTCAACGATGCGAAGGATCAGGTTACCGACCACCTGCTGAAGAGTGATCCTGGCAACGCGGACTTTCATGCACTGCATGCCGCCTGTTTCAACGGTTTGGGTGAACCCCAGAAAGCCATCGAAGCGATGGGAGAGGCCGTGAAAGCGAAGCCGGATGCCATCGGCTACGCCACTGCGCTCGCCCAGCTACACACTCGAGAAGGGAATTGGCAGCAAGCACGTGCTGAACTCGATCAATTGGTTCAGCGGAATTCGCAGAACATTGATGCCTACCTCGCCCGTGGTCGATGGCTGCTGACGAATCCTACCCTGAGTGATCCGGCCAAGCCATCGAATCTCAATGCTGCTTGGGCCGATGCTACGTTCGCGATCAATCTTGACGCCACGAAGGTCCCCTCGGTTTTGTTTGGCGTTTCCGTTGCGCTACAAATTGGAAAGGCCGCCGAACTGAAAGCTCTCATTGAGAAGACACTCAAGGCAAATCCATCGACGGCTTTGCTCTACCAGGCATCGGCCGAGATCGATTTCGCGCTAAATGAGCGAGATCAAGCCATCAAAACGCTCGAGCGAGGCAAGACGGAGTCTTCGCAGCCAGAATTACTGCTGCCCACTTTGACGCGAGTCTATCTCGAGAACGGTCAATTCGAGGACGCGAAATCGAGCTTGGAAGCGCTTCGTAAGACCGACTATCCGGAACCCGGCGTCCGTTTACTGGGTTCGAGTATTCTCGCGAGTGAAGGCAAATTCTCAGACGCAATCGCGTTGATCGAAAAATCGCTGGACGCGTTTCGGCCTTTTCCAGAGTTGGACCGAAATGCTCAGTTTCTACTCGCGCGTTGCTACGCCGAGTCGGGATTCGATGACAAGCAACTTCTGGCGATCGAACGTGCAAGCGAGCTTGATCCGAATTGGATACCCGCCCGTGTCGAGCTTGCTCTGCTCTACACCAGACTCGGTCGCGTCGCAGACGCAATCCGCGAATACGAGAAAGTCGCTCGATCGCCAGACGCCCCCGCGCGTGCGATAGCCGGTTATGCAGAATTGCTGATGCAGCAGACGTCAACCCAGAGCGTGGGCCGACGCTTGGATCAGCTGATCGAGCGGTTGGGGAACATTGAATCGGCCGCACTTGAAACAGGGCTTCTGAGAGCTCAGATGTTTTATTCGGGTGGCGACATAGACGCAGCCCGAACGCAGCTTGCGTCGACAGCGGATCAGTACCCCGAGTCGTTCGCGGTTTGGAGAGCCTCGATCATGCTGGAGGCCAATCAAAATGCATGGGACCGTGCGATCGAAACACTGGGTAAAGCGCGGACCAATCTAGGTGATACGGCACCGCTGAGGGTGATGGAGGCCCAGCTGCTAATCAGTGAGAAGGGCGATGAAGTCTCCGAGGACGTTTTTATCAAGCTCGCCGAACCGTCGGAATCCTGGTCGGCCAATCAGAAGGGCGTTTTGCTGCAGAGCTTTGCGGAGATCTTCTTCCGACTCGAACAGTTCGAGAACAGCCGCCGGTGTGTCGATGCTTTTTTGGGCTTGCCCGAGAACGATGAGAACGTCCGGCTGTTGCTGCTGTTATTCGACCTCGAGTTTCGGAGTGACAATCGAGCACGACTTGGGCAAATTGTGAAAAAGTTGAAGGCTGCCGAAGGCAGAGATGGCACTCTTTGGAAAATCGGTGAAGCCATGCGGCTCACATTAAGTGCAGAAGAATCCGATGATCCGCGTTTGACGAAGGCCCTCGCGTTGTTGACCGAAGCCGAGCTGTCACGGCCCGACCTGGGGCGAATCCAGCGGCTCAAGGGACAAGTCCAATTGAAGCTTGGCCAGCAGGGCAATGCACTCGAGAGCTTGCTCTCAGCAGTCGAGCGCGGCGACCAGGACGTTGAGTTCGTATCGTCGGTGGTAAGACAGCTGATCGAGAATCAACGATTCGTCAAAGCGGACCAGTTGATTCGAGAGCTGCAGGCAACCAACGCCTCTTTGTCATCGGATATCGTTCGCGCTGCTTCACAGGTGTCGGTGCGACTGTCGGATTTTGAACGTGCAAGAACGATTGCGGAAGAACTGGCTGCTCAATCCGACGATGAAAATGACCGGATATGGCTCGCACAGATCCAAGCCATCAGCGGTGACGTCTCCACCGCAATCAGCACTCTCGAAAAAGTCATTGAAGACCATCCAGACAGCGCGGCGGCACGGATTTCATTGGTGCAGCTACTGGCCGCTTCCGGAGAGAAGGCGGCAGCACGAAAAGTGATGGATGAGGCGGCGGAAGCGTTGTCATCAGAAGAGTCGTCATACCAAGTTGGCCAAGGCTATGAGGTGCTAGGTGATTTGAGACTTGCAAGCGAGTTTTACGAAAACGCCGCCGAAGCAGCGGAGGGCGATCAGCAGGTTTCCATCGCCAGGCGACTGGCATCCGTTCGATCCAAGATGGGTGACGTCAATGGAGCCCAGGTCGTGCTTTCGGCTCTGCTTGAAAATGCCGACGTTAGTGAGACTGAGCGGCAATCGATCCGTCGCCAACTGGCGTTGTTGATCGCGAAAAGTGAAAAGCGAGGGAGCCTGGCTGATGCGATTGAGTTGCTGACGGAAAACGAAATCAACGGTGAACAGAGCATCGAAGATCGGCGTGCGCGAGCCGTTTTGCTGGCGACTTACGGAACAGAACCCGAGCAAAAAGAAGCCATTGAGATCGTCAATGGCTTGGTCCAGGACGGAAACCGATCCATTGACGATCACTTGCTGCTCGCAAGGCTTTATGGCCAATCGGACGATTGGAAGTCATTTGATTCGATCGTTCGAAGGTTGATGTCAATTGGCGGTGCAGAACGAGCCGACTGCGTCCGCATGTACGCCTTGGCATTGATTGAACAGGAGAAGTTCGATGACTCTCTTGCTTGGATCGATCGGCTTCGCTCGCTGCAATCGGACGAAATCGATGTGGACGGACTGCAAGTCCGAGTGCTGCTCAATGCAAAACGATTCGACGAACTGGAACAGTTCCTGAAATCACGTTCCGATCGTCGCGATCGACTTTTTTGGGCTGCCAACACTGCTGAAGCGGCGGCGGATTCTCTGAGTAATTCTCCAGCAGAAGAAGCCCAGTTTCGACAATTTTTGTTGCTTGCCGACTCGCTTTATCGAAAGCTCTCGACCGTTGATGGCCACCCAAATCATCTGCTTGCGTTCTTTGCACGGCAAGGACGTACAAAGGAGTTGCTGAAGTTGAAGGTGAGCCCGGAAGACCTCGCGAAACTGGCCCAAACGGCAATCGTAGCCAATCGGATCGATGCGGATCAGATGAAGGAGATGATTAGCCGGTTGGAGATGGTTGAGCAATCGCCGGGAATACGTCTCGTCATTGCGGACGCGTACGCGTGGCTGGGTGACTGGGAAAACGCACTTTCAAATTACGAAGACGTGTTGAAGGAAGATAGTGACAACCCGAGTGCGAACAACAACATGGCCTTCGTTTTGGCGTTGACGGACAGCAGCGGAACAGAGCGAGCGTCCAAGGCCATTGAGGCTGCCGCGGAAAAACTCCCCTTCTCGCCCGTCGTCCGTGACACACGCGGGCTAGTACTGATGAAACAGGGGAAACTCGAGGAAGCGGAAAATGAGTTTCGGCAGGCTCTCAGTGGTCAACCGGACCCTGGAACGCTGCTGCACCTGGCGATTGTGCAGTGGAGGCAAGGTGCGGTCGAAGAGGCGAAAGAGTCATTCGAGCGCCTTCAGGGATCGATCTCGACCGAGCGAATTTTCCATCCGTTGGATCTGCGTCTGTATCAGGAACTGATCGAAAAATTGAAATCTCCCGGCGAATCAAGTTAGCAATGCACGACCAATTACTGGCGAATTCAAAAAATCGCCCGTTGGCTCCGCCCAACGGATATCAGGGAGAGATCAATCGAACGGAGTCGATTGCCAACATTTATTGCCCCCTCCTGTTGCTCAATTGAGTTCGCTTTCATCCCCATTTTTTAGGCATCGTTGATGTCACATTCCAACATGAAGATTCTCGTCACTGGCGGAGCTGGTTTTATTGGTTCGAATTTGGTTCGCCATTTGATTGGCGATCTGGGCTGTGAGGTTTTGAATCTTGACAAGCTGACCTACGCTGGCAACTTGGAATCCCTAGCGGATCTGGCGGACGATCCGCGATATCGCTTTGAGCAGTTGGATCTGTGCGATGCGGATTCGCTGCGTGGTGTTTTTGAGTCGTTTCGCCCGGACTCTGTCATGCACTTGGCTGCGGAGTCGCACGTCGATCGCTCGATCGATGGGCCTGGTGAATTTGTGCAGACGAATATCATTGGGACCTACAACTTGTTGCAGGCCGGACTGGGCTTTTACAGGACATTGACGGGTGAAGATGCGGAGCGTTTTCGTTTTCTGCATGTGTCGACTGACGAAGTTTTTGGCTCGTTGACGGCTGATGATCCCGCATTTTGCGAAACGACGCCCTACTCGCCGCACTCTCCGTATTCCGCCAGCAAAGCGGCTTCGGATCACCTCGCAAGGTCTTGGGCCGACACCTACGGCTTACCCGTGCTGGTCACCAACTGCTCCAATAATTACGGGCCCTACCAGTTCCCTGAAAAGCTCGTTCCCGTTGTCATCCTGAAGTGTTTGCGTGAAGAGCCGATTCCCGTCTACGGGAAGGGTGAGAACATTCGCGACTGGTTGTACGTGACCGACCACTGCACCGCGCTCTCCACCGTGCTGCGAAAAGGGAACATCGGCGAAACTTACACGATCGGCGGGAACAACGAACGAACCAATCTGGACCTCGTCAAAGTGCTTTGCAAGTTGCTGGACGAGTTGCATCCATCCTCCAAGCTTGATTCCTACTCAGATTTGATCACGTTTGTAACTGATCGACCGGGGCATGACCTTCGTTACGCGATTGATGCGTCGAAAATCAAACGAGAGCTGGGCTGGGAACCGTCCGAGGACTTCGAAAGCGGGTTCCGTAAAACGGTGACGTGGTACCTCGAGAATGAGTCGTGGTGGCAATCGATTCTATCGGGCGATTATCGTTTGCAACGTATTGGGACCCAGTCGTAGTTGATTCGTCACGCCTCTGGACTAAAACTCAGCGTCGGGTCCCTGCCATTGAGCCGATGGGCGCCAGGCCCGGTTTTTTGCGGACAACCGCGGCTAGCGTCGTGCGGCTCAATCCCCAAACTAAACGTTCACGATGCACTAGCTTTTCGATGCGATTTGCTCGCTCACCGATTTGTTGGCAACGATCCCTCGCTGATGCTTCGGGTTGTGATTTGGAGATCGCATCAACAAGATTCAATCCATCAACACCCGTCACGCTCGGGATATGAAAATCAGCAGCCCGCTCATGCATGGCTGCTCAGTCTAGAAACCGAACCTGACGCATAGGTTGCGTCGAACATTCACATTGGCTTTTCTACGAACAGTACGATTCAATGATTCTTTTACTTGGCGCGACGGGGTATGTTGGCGGCGCGTTTGCGGACGCGCTCACGGAGCGGGAGCTGCCTTTCCAAACGATCTCTCGTAGCGAAGTGGATTACACGGATCGCGATGCATTGATTCAATTGCTTGCCGATTCAAAAGCAACGTTCCTGATCAATTCAGCCGGCTATACGGGAAAGCCCAACGTGGACGCATGCGAATTGCATCGCGCCGAATGCTTGGCGGGCAATGCGGTCTTGCCAGGTGTGATCTCGGAAGCATGTGCGGAACGCTCGGTCCCCTGGGGACACGTCTCCAGTGGCTGTATCTATACCGGTCGCCATGAAAGCGGACGGGGGTTCGTCGAAGACGATCCGCCGAACTTTTGCTTTCGCACGGACAACTGCAGTTTCTACAGCGGGTGCAAGGCAATCGGTGAAGAGTGCCTGGAGAACGACGACAACGCGTTCGTTTGGCGGTTACGCATTCCATTCGACCACATCGATTCGCCACGGAATTACCTGAGCAAGTTGATGAATTATCGTCAGCTCCTGGAAGCCGAGAATTCAATCTCGCATCTGCACGAATTCGTGAACGCATGCATTGACTGCTGGGCCAAGCGGGTGCCGTTCGGAGTCTACAACGTTACAAATACGGGCAGCGTTACCACGCAGCAGGTTTGCAGCTTGATTCAGAAGCACTTGGAACCTGAACGTGAGTTTTCATTTTTTGAAAGCGAAGAGGCATTCATGAAAATCGCGGCGAAGACGCCGAGGTCGAATTGTGTGATGGAGAATTCGAAATTGCTCTCCGCTGGTGTCGAGATGCGTGACGTCGAGGATGCGATCGTTCAATCGTTGACGGATTGGAAGCGGGCGTAAGGACTCGTGATGTAGCGATTCGCGTAGCCCTCTTTGACGCGGCAGCGCGTCGTTTCTCCCGGAGGGAGAAAGTTGGAGATGGGTTATTTCTCTCCCTTGGGGAGAGACGGTCGCTTTGCGACCAGAGAGGGTTTTGGCGAGACTCGCGTAGGCCCTCTTTGACGCGGCAGCGCGTCGTTTCTCCCGGGGGGAGAAAGTTGGGGGTGGGTTATTCTCTCCCTTGGGGAGAGACGGTCGCTTTGCGACCAGAG
>JBCBOO010000318.1:0-6617 GCA_039821235.1 Planctomycetota bacterium | reverse complement strand
GATCGAAGCGTGGAGCCCAATGGCAAGCCGCAGACCGCTCGTACATGCTGCTCAAATTGACTCGTCTCGCACGCTTCGATCGTGAGATGACCACTGTTGTGAGGGCGAGGTGCGACTTCGTTGATCAGCAATGTATCGTCATCGACCACAAAGAGCTCGACGCAGAGTAGCCCGACCAGTCCGATTGCTTCGGCGGCATCGATCGCAATCGACTCGGCCAGTTGCTGTTGATGGGAGCTCAATGTTGCCGGACAGAATGAGATATCCAAAATATGGTTGCGATGTTGATTCTCAAAAACCGGGAAGCATCGTGTCTCGCCAAGACACGATCTTGCGACGACGACGGAAGCTTCTTTTTCAAAGCCGATCCACTTCTCCGCAATCCAGGCGGCGGCGTCATCCCACGGGATCGCATTCGCTTCATTGATAGCTTGAACGCGGAACTGGCCTTTCCCGTCGTAGCCACTGCGGGCGGTCTTGATCACGACCGGCCAGCCGTGCTCGTTCGCAAAGGCGGTAACATCACCGGCGTCATTGACGTCGGCGAACGGAGTGACCGCGAGGCCCGCGTCGGCGAACCGAGTTTTCTCGAGCAAACGATCCTGGGCGACGGCGAGCACCTGATGCGACGGGTAGGTCGCTGCGAACTCGTCACACCACGCAATCGTCTGTGCCGGAATGTTTTCGAATTCCAATGTGATGACATCGCACTGTCTGGCGAAGTCCATCACCGTCTCTCGGTCGGCCAGGTTGCCGGTGACGGTTTTGGTTGCCACCTGCGCAGCGGGTTCCTCAACGTGTCCGCAAAAAACAATCACCTGATAGCCCATACGGATCGCTTCGAATGCAAACATGCGGCCCAGTTGGCCACCGCCGACCATTCCAATCGTGCCGCCAGGCGGGACCGTTCGGGCAATGCGTGATTGCATCGGACTCACTCCAATTCTGTGTTGGCGAGCACCGCGTCGGTTTGCTCCGCGACCAAGCGCCGTAAACGTTCGGCAAGTTCGGGGTCCTGTAACGCCAAAATTCGGGCTGCCATCAAGCCACCATTTTTCGCGCCACTGGGACCAATGGCCATCGTCGCAACGGGAATGCCACCGGGCATCTGTACGATCGAAAGCAACGAGTCCAATCCTTGGAGGGCTCGGCTTTGCACGGGAACTCCAATCACTGGCAGCTCCGTTTCCGACGCAACCATTCCCGGCAAATGTGCGGCGCCACCGGCACCCGCGATGATCACTTTCAGGCCTCGCTCGGAAGCCTTCGTCGCATAAGCGACCATTCGTGCGGGTGTTCGATGAGCGCTGACAACGGTTCGCTCGTGCGGGATCTGCAGTTGATCCAGGACTTGGCAAGCTGCACGCATGGTTTCCCAGTCGTTCTTGCTGCCCATGATGACGCCAACAACCGCATCCGTCTCTGGAAACGATGTGCCCAAGGGGGCGTTCGCGGGCGAAGGACTCATGAGCAAGGCAACTGAAAACGCGATTGGGCGACGAGTGGTTTTGCCCCACGTTTTAGATCGAAAGCGTCGATTTCAAAAGCCGCCTTCCGATCAAGCTCGCTACGAATTCATCGACGGGTTGGCCGTCCGGGCACTCTGCTGCGTCAAAAACCGAAACGCGGTCTCTTCGCGAAGGTCTTCCACGATTTCATCCGCTTTCGCGATTTCCAGTTCTTCGCGCGTCGCAGACCCCGTGCAAACGGCGAGGCACTTCGCACCCATCGAGTGAGCACACCGGACATCGTTGGGCGTGTCGCCGATGACGATGGCGTCGCGAACGAGGGTGGAGTTCCGGCGACGATCAAGCTGTGATCCGGCTCGCCGTGCCATATCGCATCGAACTTCATCGAGGTCACCGCCGACCACCCACTCGAAGAAGCCTTCCAGCCGAAACCGCTGAAGCTTGTAGCGGGCCGTCTCCGGAAAGTTTCCCGTCATGACGGCCAGGGAGATCTGCGGCAAAGTGTGCAGTGTGTCGAGTATTTCGATGACACCCGGCAAAACGCGGCCTTCGACTTGCTGTAACGACTCACGCAGCAGCACCGTATAAGAGCGTCGCAATCGACCTCGGTTTTCTTCGCCCACCTCCAGCCCGGCTCGGCTCAAAATCTCGCCCACGAGGTCCCGATCCGTTCGCCCACCGAAGCGGATCGAAGCCATCGGGAATTCCTCCACGCCGAATTCCTGCTCCATCGCGACCGCGAGAGCCTGTGAGCCGGCGTTTTGGGTCACCAGTAACGTTCCATCGATATCGAAAAACAGCGTCCTCATGGGGGGATTGTACCACTCTAAAAAGCGGCCGCATACTCCAACTCTTGAAGTGGATTTTCGGGCGGAATCAAGCGTTGCGCGACCCAGGTGTGTTTCCCAGGTCGCCAAGAAATCGGTTCACACAGCCGAGTTACACGTCCGAACCGGGATTTCACGAACCCCAGACCGCTGGTAGCCTCATCGCCGGCAGTCATGGAAGATCTGTTCGTTCGCAAACACTGATTCGTCCGAGCATGCTGTCAAACGTACCGAAACACCTATTCCACTAATGTCTGCAAACGTGACCGAACCGCCAACCACTCGTAACGTGAATCCGCCGGATGCGAATTCAACGCCTACGCCGGATGTGGCATCCAGCCCGTCGGATTCCGGGGCGGAGAGCTCTGGACTGGACAAGAGCAACGACCGGGTGCAGGAGATGTTTCGGCAAATCGCGCCGCGATATGACTTGATGAACCATTTGCTGTCGTTGAATGTCGACAAGTTGTGGCGTCGAGCGGCGGTCAAACGTCTACGGTTCAAACGAGACGTTCCTGTGTTGGATGTCTGTACGGGGACGGGAGACCTGGCGCTCGCGATGGCGAAAGCGGCTCCAGAAAACGTCGATGTGGTCGCGAGTGATTTTTGCCACGCAATGCTTGAGATCGCTCGCGAGAAACGAGTGGCCGGCACGCCGACAGAAACGGTCGAGTTTCTGGAAGCCGATTCGCAACAGCTTCCCTTTCCATCCGATCGTTTTCAATGTGTGACTGTCGCCTTCGGACTTCGAAACGTGGCCGACACGGATCAGGGGCTGCGAGAGATGACGCGCGTCTGCCGTCCCGGCGGGCAGGTCATGGTGCTGGAGTTTTCAAAGCCTTCGGTTCTGGGACTCAGGCAAGCGTACGGCTTTTACTTTTCGCATGTCCTACCGCGCATCGGACAGTGGTTCGCGAGGAATAATAAGTCGGCATATGAGTATTTGCCGGAGTCGGTCGGTCAGTTTCCCGACGGACAAGCACTTGCCGATCGAATGAAGACCGCCGGATTGACGGACGTTCGTTATAAACCACTCACGTTTGGCGTTTGCACGATCTACGAAGGAACGAAACCGCTCGGTCACGCCGAACCGCATGTTGACGCAGAACCATCCCATGGCTGAAACACGTTATCCAGTCGTGGTCGCAATCACAGGCGCGAGCGGCGCAATGTTTGCCGTCAGGCTGCTGCAATCGCTGTGGCACGAGTCGGTGGAAGTGCACCTGACGATCAGCCCCAGTGGCGCAGCGGTGATCAAACAAGAGACCGGGATGACGGTCAACTTGAGGGCGTTCGATTTGGAGTCCTTTTTGGGCTACGCGCCGGACTGGTCGACCGAGATCCATCGAACCAGTGCAAAGACGACGCCTTGGTCCGACGGCGTCTCACGGTTTCATTACCATCAGTTCGATGATTACATGACTCCGATTGCCAGTGGTTCGTTTCGGACTTCGGCGATGGTCGTTTGTCCCTGCAGCGGCAGCACCCTGAGCGGCATTGCACGAGCGGCGGCGAGCAACTTGATTCAACGCGCCGCGGAAGTCCATCTCAAGGAACAACGCAAGCTCGTGCTCGTTCCGCGAGAGACGCCGCTGAGTGTCTTGCAGCTTGAGAACATGCATAAAATCGCGAGTGCGGGAGGAGTGATTCTGCCTGCCATGCCCGGCTGGTATCACGATGCCAACACGATGGACTCCCTGGTCGACTTTGTGGTCAGCCGGATCCTCGATCAACTGGGGTTGGACAATCGATTGATCGAACGTTGGAAGGACGAGACGTGATGGCTGGCGAGGCGACCGAAACGGAAAGTACGTCAGATGTTCGCTCGAAAAAATCCACGCTGGGCGATTGGTTGGGTTTGATTCGTTTTTCCCACACCCTGTTCGCAATGCCGTTTGCAATACTGGCGACGGTGATGGCGTTTGCGACGCCGCTTCCCAGTGGCGAGTCGGCGACGTTTCGAGTCTTGGACGTGGTTGCGATTCTGCTGTGCATGGTGACGGCACGCAGCGCCGCGATGGCCTTCAATCGCCTGATCGATCGAGACATTGACGCCAAGAACCCTCGCACCGAGTCGCGTCATCTACCGGCCGGGCGGCTCACTCCGGGATCGGTCGCCTTGTTTACCGCCATGAACACGCTCGGGTTCGTCGCCAGTACTCTGCTATTCCTGCCGAACTGGGTTCCGCTTGCCGGGTCGGGGCCGGTGCTGGCCGTGTTGTTGGGATACAGCTTGGCCAAACGATTCACGAGCGCCGCGCATCTTTGGTTGGGGGTGGCGTTGAGTCTTTCGCCGCTTTGTGCATGGCTGGCGATTCGTGGACCGGAATCACTCTCCAGTCCCACCGATTTACTCGCTCCCGCGATGCTCGCGTGCGCGGTGGCCGCATGGGTGACGGGTTTTGACATCATCTACGCGTGCCAGGATGCCGACTTTGATCGCCAAGCGAAACTGCACAGCGTACCGGCACACTTGGGGATTGCCGGCGCTCTCCGCGTCGCGGCCGGATCGCACATTGCGATGTTGCTGTTCTTGGCGGTGCTGCCTTGGTCGCAACCCGACGTCGGATTCGGTTGGCTCTACGGTATCGCGTTTGTTCTGATCGCGGCCTTGGTCATTCGCCAACATGTCTTGGTCAGCCCCAGCGATCTACGCCGCGTGGGAGAGGCTTTCTTTCAAACCAACATCGCGATCAGTATCGTGTTGATGGTGATCGGATCCATCGACAGCATTTGGTGATCAGCACCATTCGCAGGGCTGATCGATCTCGCCCTGCTCCCAGGCCGCCAAGAAGGGTGGCAAGCTGGGCAACAAGTCTTTGGCATGGCGAACGTCGTCGCGGCTCATCCAAAAAACATCCGCGACTTCATGCGGGTTGGCCGTTGGCTCTTGGTCGAGGCTTAGATCGGCGTGCCACCAGGCAAGATTCGTGCCCCAGGAAGTGACGCTGCGGTAGCAAAGCGAACGTGGAACGACGTCAATCGCAAGCTCTTCTTGCATCTCGCGAACCAAGGCCTGTTCTTCTGTTTCTCCCTGTTCGATCCCTCCGCCGGGGAGGCACAACTTGCCGGGAGCGGTCACCCGTTGGGCTCGGCGAATGATCAATAGCTTCGCATCTCGAAAAATCACGCCAACGACACCGCGTTTTCGACGAGTTCTCGGCTTGATCGGAGGCGAATTCATTCCCAGCTTGTAACTAATCCGCACCGGATCGACAATCGCGATCCGGCGTCCGTCCCAGAAACCTCTTGAAACCGAATCGTTTGTTGACGCATTCCTCTCCGCTCTACGATCAAAGCCGTTTCGAATCCCATGCGGTGCGAGCCGCTTATCTGGAAGCCATCCGGATTTGCGAGACCCTCACCGAGGCGGGACACCAAGCGTTTTTTGCAGGTGGCTGCGTTCGCGATGCACTGCTGGGTCGCCAACCCAAGGACTTTGATGTCGCAACCGATGCCACGCCCGACCGAGTCCGCGAGATTTTTGGACGCAAAAAAACGCTTGCCTTCGGTGCTTCGTTTGGCGTGATCGGCGTTTTGCCGGCCGCGTCGTCTCGGGGAGACGTCAAGCCGGAACCGACCGAGGTGGCGACCTTCCGCAGCGATGGTGAATACAGCGACGGACGCCGTCCCGATCAAGTTCATTTCGGCGATGCTGAAAACGATGCCCTGCGCCGCGACTTTACGATCAATGGGCTTTTTTTTGATCCTATTCGAGAGGAAGTGATCGACTACGTCGGAGGGCAGTCGGATCTCCAACGCCGTTGCCTGCGAACGATCGGCGAAGCCTCCCAGCGATTCGAAGAAGACAAGTTGCGGATGTTGCGAGCGGTTCGATTCGCAACGACCTTGGAATTTGATTTAGATCCCGCGGTACTACGCGAGATTCAGCGGCGGGCAGACGAAATTCGCTTGGTCAGCAGCGAACGCATCGGTGCTGAGATGCGACGCGTGATGGTTGCCAAGGGAGCGGTCGGTGGGCTGCGTTTACTTCAAGAGACCAAGTTAGCGTTGGTCATTTTCGCCGAGCTTGAGCATGCGGATTTAAAACTCTTGGAACGCGTTTTCCATTTCGCACCCCAACGGTCGTTTGTGGGATCGCTCTCGCTGGTATGCGAATCGATTCGGCACGCGGATTCGTCGAGTGATTTGAATCAAGTGATCGAGTCACTGGCGGATCAATGGCGACTTTCTAACGAGGAACTGCGTCAAGTCAGCGCTGCCCTCGAGTACTGGTCTCTTGTTGCCGAGTCAGATCAGCTGGCTTGGTCCGTGGTTCAGCCCGTTTTGACGCACCGTGATGTTGAAGAAATCGTTGCGA
>JBCBOO010000317.1:0-6629 GCA_039821235.1 Planctomycetota bacterium | reverse complement strand
GAGGCAGCCATTTCATACGCTGGGCGTCGGAGCCGTTGACCTGCAAGTTATTCACGAAAAGCATGGAATGCGCGAGATATGCCAAACAAAACCAGCGGTCAATGAACCAGTCCGTTTGATGACCCGATCGATGATGGCGTGTGGGTCAACGAAAAACGTAAATTGTGGTCGTGTTGTTTCCGCCCCAATGCAACGCGACATGGTGGTGCCGAACGTCGCGTTGTCCGCAAGTGTCGGGTCTTCGCTTTCATCGTTCCAATGTGCAAGTACGTTTTCAGCGGATTGATTGCCGACTCCGAAGACGAGCGTGTTTTCACGTTCAAAGAACTCGATCGGCTCGCGGCCAGGTCGACTGGGTAGGAACCGGACAATTTCGGTGCCGTCGACTTCGCGGACCCGACGTTTCAGGCCGCCGTCTTCGAGAGCGTTTTCCAGCTTGCCGATGATTCGCATCAAATCATCGATTCGATCTCCGGCATCCACGATCAGCGTCACGCCGAATCCGTACGCTTCTCGGCGACGTTCTCGATCGCGTCGCCGTTGGGCGCGCTCCGGGTCGTCGTCTTCTCGCTCCTCCACCTTTGGCTTTTCGTCTTCCCCGAGTGGTATGCTCGGGTGCACTGCGAATGCCACCTGTCCCTGAGGGATCGAGAGCAGCTCGTCCAGATTCACGCCGACTTCTTCGCTGATGATGTCAAAGAGATCACGAGCGGTCGCGTAGAACTGGTCTGCGAAAGGCTTGAGCTGTGGATCGTTGATCATCTTGCCGATCGAGGTCTTCCCCATGTCTTGGCGAAGCTGGTCCGCATCGTCCAGCTGGAGGTAGACCATGGTGTCGGTCGGCAATAACCGCGAAGCAGCCGGCAGCGACGTTTCGTCTTTGGACTGTGCGAACGCGGTCGACGCTCCGGACGGAAAAACGGCGACCAGCAAGCCCAGGAACGCAAACCAGACCGGCAAAATCTTCGGGCGAGAAATCGAAGATGACATATGGACAGACCGTGGCGAGGGAAAAACAGGCATTTGAGGCACGTTGACGGGGGCCAGGCGGGCTGGCATGTGCCGTTAGAATCGACGCTAACCGCTGATTCGGAGAAACACGCCGATCTTGGCACGCAGACGATAAGTCTAATGGGCGAAATTCGAAACGTGACGGGGCGCACGGGGTTAAAATAAAATCAATGTGTTTTCATGAGTCAGATCCCGCCCACCCGATGCCGAACTAATGCCAACTTTCATTCGTCTCACCGCTGCTTTCCTGGTTGTTGCATTGGTCCAAGCATCCGCATCGGCACAAACGACCGATCAAGGCACTGGAACGGGGACGACCGACGGAGGAAACGAGGGGAGCGTCTTTAACCCAGGTGAAGTCGACTCGAGTGCCTTTGAACAAATCGACCGAGGCACGTCGATTGGCAGTTCCACCACGCAAGGCTTCGGCCTCACAGCCGAGGCGAATGGGGGCGGTGGCGGAGGCGCCAACTCGTTCTTCGGTGGTGGCGGAGGCGGCGGATTTGGAGGTCTGGGCGGATTGTTCGGCGGCCTTGGGAATGCCTTTGGTGGACAGGGAAATGCCAGCCAACAACCCGTGTTGCGGGTCCGATTGAAGTCCGCCGTCGAAGTCGATCTTCCGTCACCCGCCCAACGGCAACAGTCCGCCAGCAATCTGCTGTCACGCGTGCCGGCTCGAAGCGGCGTTCGCGGGGTTCAGGTGGCAATGGATGGACGAACCGCTGTGTTGTCCGGTAACGTCAAAAGCAATCGCGAGCGACGGATGGCCGAATTGCTGATGACGTTGGAACCTGGAATCCGCGGCGTTGAAAACCGGATCAACGTCGGGCAGTAGACCGGCGAGTTTCGCGGATCAGAAGCCGTTCTCAAAAACGACCTCGTCGATTGGCAATTGACCCGGCTTGGGCCAAGCCTCTTTTGTGCCTTTGCCGATCGCGACCATCGGACCCATCACATGGTCGTCCGGCAACTGAACCAGTTTGGCAACTTCGTCGATATCGAAGCCGATCATCGGGCACGATTGATAACCCATTCCCTGGGCGGCCAGCATCATCGTCTGCATTGCCATCCCGATCGATCGTTGTGCTTCGTCGCGTTGCAACCACTCGCGACCTTCATGAAACGGCCCCATCCAACCGACCAGTAGATCTGCGACTTCTTGCGGGGCATTTGTCCAGTACCGCGACGGCTCCTTTTCCCATGCCTTCATGTCGGCAGTGAACAGTACCAGAAGCGACGCATCGGTCATTTGCGATTGATCGTTCCCAAAATCCTTTCGGATCTTTGCCCGCAATTCGGGATCACGCAAGATCACAAAACGCCAGTGTTGGATGTTGAAACTCGTCGGCGCTTGAAGCGTCGTTTCGAGCAACTCCTTCTCCTCTTCGGCCGTCATCTGATGATCGGCATCGAAGTGTTTGATTGCCCGACGAGTGAAAATCGCGTCTTTGACTTGCATGGGAGCGTTGGCCTTGATTGTCTGAGAGTGAATTGACAACAAGACCGTACAATCCTGAACCCGACGGGTCCACTAGCGGTACATGCTCTGGTTGCTGTGTCGACTCACTCGCTGCGATTTCTTGTGCAGGAACTGAGTCGCCTCTTCGGCCACCAGGACGGTCTTTCCCGAGCGAATCTCGGTGCGGAATCGATGGTGTCCACCGACTTCCGCCACGGCAACGACTCGGATGCGAAGCTCTTGGCCGGGCTGGATGGCACTGATCGGATCAAACAGCACCTGTCCGGTGAGCACTTCACCGGAGTGACCTTCGATACGTCTTGGCTCGATGCCGTTGCTAAATTGCGCGACCGCGCGGACGTCGCGAGCCTGGCGGCTGCCACGATTCTTGATGACAATTTCATAAACGACTTCCGATCCGACGGGTGCCGGGGCGGCAGGGTCTTGGATTGTCATCACGAGGTCCGCGATCGATTCAACGACGGTGTCCAGTGCGACGCCCGTTTTCCCAGCCGCCGATCCGTTGGCCGCGAACGAGATGGCCTGCTTTCCGGGTGCCGTCATCGCACACGTGAATTCGAACTCGCGTGTCTCGCCGGGTGCAAGCGACTCAAGCAGCCAAACCAGCTGGTTGCCGCGAAGTCTTGCTCCATCAATCCCACCTCGGTAGGCAGCACCTTGTGGCAAGGTAAGCACGGCCTCAATGTTTTTGCTCGATGCCGACCCGGTGTTCGTCAGCTGCAATGCGTAGACCGCATCGGTGTCTTGATACTGCATCTCCGGACCGGCGAGGACGGCCTCGAGTGCAGCGGAAGACACCTGAACCGTTTTCTCCGCCTGGGCATTCAAGCCAAGGTCACCTGAGGCGAGCCCGTTGATTTTAAGATCACCGAGATCTTGTGCGGTCAGTTCGACTTCGAACTGGGCTTCTTTACCGCTTGGGATGTCACCGATTCGTTGCGACTGCGGGTTCTTGGAGTTCGGCGAAAGTGTGAAAACGACATTGGGAGCGATGCCATCACCCGGGTTCAGAACTCGAACGCGGTACGTTTGCGACTCGCCAAAGACGACTTCACCGGGACCTTCAATCACGAGGTCCAGCTTGGGTTCTCGAACTTCAATCTTCGCAACACTCTTTTGAGGCAGGAGTGTCCAGTCGACGTCGAGCGGATGGATCCCACTCTTGGTTGCCCGCAAGCGAACAAACATGCGTTCGGACTGTCCGGCGGCGAGCGAGTCGATGCTCCAAACGAGTCGATCGCTCGACTCGAGTGTCTGGCTTTCGACCTGGCCCTTGGAAACAGATTGGCCTTTGACTTCCGCCCACTCGGGCACTCTCGCACGGACCATCAATCCGGTGGCGTCGATCGAACCACGGTTCTCGACACGAATTTCAAATTCCTGCGTTTGTCGAATCATGACGCTGCGCGGTCCATGCGTGATCACACGCAGGCCCGGCAGTTCCGAAGCAACGGCGGTTTCCGACGGCGGCAATTCGCTGCCCGTGGTCGGACGCGTTGCAACGCGAGGACTCGGCTGTGGCTTGCCGAACGGTTGTCCGCCGAATGCGTTTTCAATGACGTTCGGACGGAGTGGTTGTCGGGGTGGTTGTGTGGCGGAACGAACGGTCGTCGGTTGACGAGTCGTTTGCGGCGCCGGTTGCGTTTGTTCCGAGCGAGCGAATCCGCGATCGGAAGGGGCATAACGCGGCTGCATGGGCGCCGTGGGCTGTATCGACTGCGGCTGTGTCGACTGCGGCAAGGTTGACTGCGGCTGTGTGTACGCCGGTGCCCGTGGAAAGCTCGGCGACGGAGAGACCGCAGCACGAGGCTGGTAGTTGGGCTGTTGGGCAATGCGAGGGTAGTCGAACTGGGCGTTCGGCTGGGGCGCGACACCTGACCCGACGATTGGCGCAGTCGACGGAGCCAGCGGCGTTCCAAGTGGCTTGAGCGGTGCCTTTTGTTGGAACGCGTTGACGGGTGGTCCAATGCGGTGCCCCGCCACGGCGCCTGGGGTATCGAATTGAGGCGTCGAGGGCATGCGGTTCATGACTTCGGGTCTGACCGGTCGAAAGTTATCTTGCCTTGAGAACTGACTGTCAGCGGTCATGGCTGGCACAGCGGGCGCGGCGGGCGTTGATCGGTACTGGGGCGTCGCGGCGAGTTGCTCGCGTGGTGCCGGAGTCGCAACAGGCGTGGGCGGCAACGTTGGTACCGTCGTCGCGATCGGGGCTTGAGTCGCTGCCGGTTTCGGCTCCGTAGCGGGAGGCATCGCGGGCGTCGAAGCTGCGATTGCCTCGGGTGCGGGTTGTGACTCGGGCGCGATCGGAGCTTGTTGCTCAACAACCGGTGCCTTGGCAGGGCTCACAGGTTTTGGAGCTGGCTTCACGGGCGCGGCCGCAATTTCCATTGACTTGGGTGCGGCAGGCTCACTCGTCTCCGGCTCGGATGTCACCTGCGGCTTTGCCGGTGAGGGTGCCGCCGCAAGACTGCTCGGGGGCATCTCTTCGCGAGTCATGTCGCCGATCGAGGTCTCAACGGGACCATCATCCTTTTGTGAGCTGGCTGAATCTTGACCAGCCAGACTTGTCGGTGACGAAGCGGTTTTGCGGCGACTCGATGTGGCTGGTTTGGAAGCGACCGAAGGCGTGTTGGTTTGGTTGGTCTCTGGACGCGAGATTGGCCGTCGCGAGAATTTCGGTACGATCTGCTCCGGGTTTGTGGGAACTGCATTGGCGGCCGCAATCTCGGAGGGATCGAGCGCGGGGACATCACGTCTTCCAGACCGTCGGCTGCTGGACAGTGGTGAAAGCGTTGCCGGTTGAGTGCGGCTGACGCGCGAGGGAGCGGCTGCCAGCTGCGGCACTCGACGTGTCGTAGTGTCAGCCAAGGCAGGTGGCTTGGGCAGCGTCGGCGAAGCAACGCGTGATGACGTCACCTTCGGCGTGGTGGCTTGGTTTGCGACGCGCGACGTGATCCGAGACTCGCCGGGGCGGGGATCGCGAATCGGTGCCCGGCTGCTGCGTTTGTTCGTCGACTTTGCCGCGTGGTAGGGGATGCCTTGCCAATCGACATCACGTTGGGTTTGCGTTGCAGGCCGCGCCGAGCGAGTGGACTTGGTTGTTGGCGTCGGTGTCGAACTCTTACGAGTCCCGAATAGCCCTTTCAAGATGCCGCTCGTTTGGGGCGACGACGCAGCGCGATTGCTGCGCGTCGTCTGGGCCGATGGATTGCCCGTTCGCTGCTCTTTGTTGCCAAACAGGCTGGGCAGGATTGCGAGCGAGCGATTTGGATCACGATTTCGTGATTCCAATTGCTTGCCAACCGTCTCGCGTCCCGCAACCTGGAGGACTGAGTTCCCGCTGTCTTCCGTCGTGGCGACCGCGTTTCGAACGTCGGACGTGGGGGATTTCTTTGGCGTCGCAGCTCGCGAAGTGGATCGACGAGACGTTGCACCGGGGGTTCCGGCAACGACGGGTTGAGCCAAGATCGCGGCGATCAGGGTGAGCGTTCCAAATGTTTGAAGTTGTCCGCGAAGCATTCGTGCGTCTCATGGAGAGCGTAAAAAGACCGTGTCCGTCTCGGTATCGGAACGCATGCACGAGCAGTTGAGTAGAATTTGCCGGTTGTGCCGGATTCACCGGCAAACTCCCCACTCCCACTCCCACTCCCCATGAAACCCACACAACACCTTGCGCTCGTGTCCTCCCTGTTCGCGATCTCACTCGTGACTCCTTCCATGCTGACCGCCGAAAGTGTTGATGTTTGGTTCGGAACTTCCACCCCCAAGAACGGCCCCAGCAAGGGGATCTACCACGGGACGTTCGAGACGGATTCCGGCAAGCTCAAGAACATCTCGCTGGCGGCTGAAATCGGTAGCCCAGGATTCTTGGCCAAACATCCGAGCGGCAAAATGCTCTATGCCGCCGCATCCGATAACGGCGTGCCCTCAGTGGTTGCCTACCGAATTGAAGGCAAACGCGGACGGCAAACGCTGGCCAAAGACAGTAGCCTCCCGATCGGCGATGGCGGCGCGGCCCACGTTTCAGTCAGCCGTGACGGCAAGGTCGTGCTGACCGCGCAATATGGCGGCGGATCCACTGCCTGTTTCCGACTCGATGAAACAGGCCGACTGATTGACCGCTCCGACCTGCAAGAAC
>JBCBOO010000316.1:0-6678 GCA_039821235.1 Planctomycetota bacterium | reverse complement strand
GGATCTCGTGTTTCGAAAACGAACGTTGGACCGCTTTTGGATGCCGAGGAATCTGGGTCCTCTTGAGCGAGTGTTGGAACTCCAACGAACAACGTCAACGCGAAAAAAAGTCCTCGAGCGATCAAATGGTTGGCTTGCGTCTTCATCGTTTGAGTCTCTCGGTCTTTCGAGGGTCGTGTTGTCGATCGTGAAATGTTTTGTACGGCTTGGTTTGAGAGGCCCTGAGAGCCGATAGCGTTCTTCCGTGAGGCTTGCCCGGACTTGCCACACGGACAATGCCGCCGCGCCATGATTTGCCGCGTCCATTCGGGGCTAACCCGCGGGAACGCTAATTTCCGGTCAGTTGTCTTGCTTGCCGGATCATGTCTTGTAACTCGATGACACGTTGTGAACGGTTGGAGGGTGGAATCGAAGCAAGGAATCCCGAGAGGGTTTTGAGATCGACCAAACCTCCCAACGGTTCGCCGCGCAATTTGGCGGCCAGCATTGCCGCCGAGGTGGCGATCCTGAGGGGCGCAGGTGCGAGCTCAAGCGCCGGCGCGTCCGCTTCGTAAGGAATCGGCCAACGCTTTTCGATCATCTGACCGGTGGAAAGGTCACGGAAGCGAACCGACACGGATCCGATGTCGCCTTCACCGTCGGGTTTGGCTTCGAACTGATACATGGCGACGCCGGCCTCTTCGGCCGCCATCTCGGCCGCGTCCACCGTGTCGTTGCGAAAGTCTTCTTTCTTGAGACGATGCTTTTCAAAGCCGAGCAACTTGTAGCTGCCGACTCGGCGCGGGTTGAACTCGACTTGAATCTTGACGTTCTTTGCGGCAGGACGGAGGGCTCCGGCAATTTGACGTGCGAAACCAACGTCACAATCATCAATTGAATCCAGCAAGTAATAGCGCCCATCACCCTTTCGCGTCAGGGCCTCGAGAACTTCATCGTTGAGCCCGTTGGCACTGATACCCGCTGCGTCGAACGCGATGCCGGCACCTCGCATCTTGATGACCCGCTGTGAGAGGCTTTCCGGATTGGCGTTGCCAAGATTGACGGCGCCATCGGTCAACAAAATGATGCGGTTCTGAGCCCCCTCGACTTCTTGTTCCTTTGCCTTTTCGAATGCCAGTTGCAGGGCGGCTTCCAAATTCGTTCCCCCTTCGCTGGGCAAACCGTCGACCAGCGACACCAGTTGCTCCGCCTGAGTACCATTCAACCCTTCGGCGAGCAAACGTGGTGTCCTCGCGAAGCTGATCAACGTGACTTGATCGAACGGCTGCAACTGCGCGGCAAGCAAGGCAAACGCGCGGCGGACCGTTTGCCGCCGATCAATGCGTTCCATTGAACCCGAGTTATCCAGTAGCAGCGTCAGACGAAGCGGCGTTGATCCCGAACGGCCGGCCGCTGCGGTCCGCATCGCAACACGCAAAACGTTCCGCTGCTGAAAGAACGGATGGGCGGCTTGTTCAAGACGACAAGCAACCTTCTCGTCGCGGCTGGGCATCGGGTCGCCGTAGTCGAAGGCGTTGACGAACTCTTCGATTCGAACCTTCTCGGTCTCCGGCCATTGTCCATTGGCGAGCGCCGTTCGAGCCAGTTTGAAAGACACATCGCTGACGTGCAGTGAAAACGTGGAGAATGATTCTTCCGCCGCATTCTTCTCACCAAGACTCTTCAGGTCTTGTTGGAATCGCCGTTCCAACGTCCGACCAAAACCGCGTCTCAATTCCGACTTTGCCTGCCCAACGATTGGCTGCCCAAAAGTCGCCTGCCCACCGATTGCCTTCGCCCCGATGGCGAATTCGTCGTCATCCATTTCCATCATGGATTTTGATTTCGTCTCGACATCCGTTCGTGACGGTTGGATTCTCTTGTTGTAAAAAACCTCCGACTTGAGAATCTTCAACTCACCAAGATCGGCCTCTTCATCCTTACCAGCCACATCATCCTTCTGGATCAAATCACCAGCGCTGTTGGCGTAGGCCGGTGGACTCACTGGATGGTCTTCGCCGCCGCCAGTATCCTCCAGAGCACCAAACGGGTCGGTGTTTGGAGAGCTACCGAACGGATCATCAAACGCGGGAGGTGCAGGCTTGGGAGCAACCATGGCCCCGAGCATCTCGCGACTTTTCTTTTGATCTGGTGTTCTTCCTTGAGCTTCGCGCGCCCAGTTCGGTTGTCCGGCAAAGCCTGGCAGCGCGGACTGACCGCTCGGTTGGCCTCGACTCGACTCGATCATTCCTCCGCCATCGAACCGTGATGCTCCCTGCCCACCCCCACCACGGCGTCCTCGCTGGAGCTGTTCCGATTGTGCGAGGGTGTCGTCAAGATAGGCTGGGACATCCAAATTCATAAAGAGGTTTTTATCAGGCGGACTCGCGGGCAGTTCTGCGGATTCGGGAGGCAAGCCAAGAGCCAAACCAGCACGCGGCGCGTCAACGGATTCTTCGAGACTTTCGCCAAACGGCTCTCGCCGCGTGCCTGCCGAACGTGGTGCAGATCTCGCAAGTGCAGATGTCGCAGGGGCGGGCACCTTGCCGAATAGATCGCTGGTTCGGGAAAATCGATCCTCGATTCCCGACAGATTCGGCAGGAGTGGTTCCGGACGATTCGCTCCTTCCATCGCGATGCCGTCTCGATCGATGACCGCGCCTCGGGCGCCCATCCTCGCCGATTCGGCTGGAATGAATGCAGGAACATCACCTATCGCGTAGAGACCGGGCGACGGCGGCGGCGCGATAGACCTGGAGTTACTCTTCTTATCTGCCCTTCCATAAGAATCACTGAAATACTCCAGAGCACGGGGTGAGGCCTTTGATGGTGCTGCGTTGGTCGCGAGGTTGTCTCGAATCTCTGCCAACGCAGCATTGGAGGAATCGACGAGCCCATCAAGGCTTTCGGTCTCGGTCGTCGACGCATTCTCCGGTGGCACGATCGCGCGTAAGGCGACTTGTCCACTTCGCCGGCGAGTGATAGCGCTTGGTTCCTTTTTGGGAGGAACCGGTGAGGATTCAAAGCTGCTCTCGAATCCACCCGAGTACCCGGACGCCGGCATGTTCGCAGGAGCACTTTCCTTCGCGTCGCTTGGCATTTCATCATCCATCTCCTCCCAAAACATGGTTTTTTCGCCAGATGTCTTATTCCACGCCACACGACTCTTCGACACAGGACGCAAAAGAAAACCGATCGCAACGAGCAAGGAACACGCCAACGCAGCTGCCAAACCCAAAAACCGTTTGGTTCGAAAGCGGGAGCGTCGATCCGAAGTTTCTGATTCGCGCTTGGCAGGCTGAACGGTACCGACTGACCCACCCGCCTCCGATCCATCGATCGCTGCCACAACGGTTGAACGCCTCTCCTCGGGAAGCTTCCAATCTCCTCCGTCGATGGATTCTGATTCCGTCGCGACACGTACCAAGCCGTCCACGGCGAGCATTTCGTTTTCGAATGCGGCAAGCTCGGGGCGCTGGTCGATCAGACGCCGCAACTGTTCGGCTTCGAAATCGGACGCCTCGCCGAGCACCATCGCAACAATGCGGACTTCGAGTTCGGGATCGATCGTGGGTTTCGATTCGTCGTTCATGAGGTTCCGTCGATGCCCAGTGGGCGGAGTCGTTCGGCTATCCCTTTTAAAATGTGGTGCAACCGGTATCCGATGTTGCTAACGCTCAGTCCCGTTCGAGAGCTGATGTCACGGTACCGAAGCCCTTCGAAATACTTGAGCGTGACGAGCGTTCGATCCGTTTCGTTGAGTTCGTCGAGGATTTCACGCAGCGCACCGGCGACTTCCCATCGTTGCACCAACGCGTCCGGAGTTTCGTGTTCGACGGCGCGGACTTGATCGTCTCCACCGTCGTCAGTCTTCTCGCGACGGTGGTTACGAAGGTGATCAAAGACCCGATTGCGAACGCTTCGAAACAGCCACGCCCGCGGGGACTCGACTTCTTCCCAGCGGAGATGCAATTGCAGAAAAACTTCCTGCACGATTTCCTCGGCGACTTCCCGGCGTCCACTGAGCGCAAACGCATAGCGCAGCAGCGACGTCTCTTCGCAATCGAAGAGCGCGCGAAGCGTGAGCTCACTCACGCCTTCTGCGCCGGATTGGCTGACTCGGGGCGTCGGGGTCAACATGCATTTGGAACGCGGTGCCTGGCAATTTTGAATCACGGCGATTCTTCCTCTCACCGGGGAAGACGCGACCGAGCCCATTTTCTTAGCCGATTTCTTGAGAGGGTGCTCAATTTTCTGCCCGATAGGCGCGGAGGAGCGACATCCCTTGATGCACCAGAGCCATGCGAAAAGGCCTGAAGGGCGGGCAGCGATGGATAAGCGACCGTTCTTCAGACACGTCCGACGCTGAGAATCCGCTTATGACCGGCCAGGTCTTTGATGAATCGCAAGTCACCGAGTTCATTGATCTGATCGACGTACTCTTCGCACGCCTCCGCGATCATGGGGCTCAGTTCGATGATCAAGCGTCCGTGCGACTCAAGCCGCGGGTAGCTTTCGGCCATCAGACGCTTGATGACTTCGGTTCCGTCGTCGCCCGCCACCAAAGCCGTCTTGGGTTCGAAGTCTTTGACGCCCCGATCAAGCTCCAAGAACTCGGCTTCGCTGACGTAAGGTGGGTTGCTGCAGATAAGGTCAAAAGACTCTGTCTGGACGTTTTCCATCAGGTCGGTACAGACAAACTCAATTCGATCGGCGACATCATGCTGCTGGGCATTCCAGCGCGCGACCTCCAAGGCGGACTCGCTGATATCCGTTGCGACGACCTGACAATCGGGCCGGTGAACGGCGAGTGAAACCGCGATCGCTCCCGTCCCAGTCCCGACATCGATGATGCGTAACGGGCGTCCCAAGTCTTCGATGGTGCGTGCGCAATCCAAGGCTTCGATGACCAAGTGTTCGGTCTCCGGACGCGGGATCAAGGTGTGCTCGTTGACCCGGAAACGCAAGGAGTAAAACTCTTTGTAGCCGACCAACTGGGCCACGGGCGTTCCTTCGCCTCGACGACGAACCAATTCCCGAAAAGCATCCCGCTGAGACTCCTCGGGGACCTCTTCGAACGCCGTGTAGAGTTCAATGCGGCTGCATTGCCGTGCATGCGCCAACAGCACTTCGGCATCCAAACGCGGTGAATCACTGCCGCGTTTTTGAAAGAATTCCGTCGTCCACTGAAGCAGTCGCAGTACCGTCCAAGCTTGATCGGACATTAGTCAATCATGTCTCCGCGCAATTGATCTCGGTCGAACTCGATCAAGGCTTCGGTGACCGGCGTGACGACACCGGCCAGGACCTGATCCAACTTGTATAGGGTCAGGTTAATCCGATGATCGGTGATGCGATTCTGCGGATAGTTGTAGGTGCGGATGCGTTGACTGCGGTCGCCTGACCCGATCAGTCCCTTCCGTTGCTCGGCTTGCTTGGCAGCCTCTTCCTCGCGTTTCTTTTCATAGATGCGTGCCTTCAAGACCCGAAGCGCCTTGGCCAGGTTCTTGTGCTGGCTTTTTTCGTCCTGGCACTGCACGACGATGCCGGTCTCATGGTGAGTCAGACGGATGGCCGATTCGGTCTTGTTGACGTGTTGGCCGCCGGGCCCACTGGCGCCAAACTTGTCGACGCGGTAGTCATCGGACTTCAGCTCAATCTCGACGTCCTCGGGCTCCGGCATCACAGCGACCGTCGCGGCGCTGGTGTGTACACGGCCTTGGGTTTCCGTTTCCGGAACACGCTGGACGCGGTGACCACCGGATTCGTAAGCGAGGTCACGAAAGACATTTTCACCTTCGAGCGTCAACGTGATTTCCTTGAAGCCGCCCATGTCGGACGTGCTGGAATCCATCACTTCGACCTTCCAGGACTTTGCTTCGGCATACCGACGATACATTTCGAAGAGGTCCCGAGCGAAGAGCGCGGCTTCTTCACCACCGGTACCGGCGCGGATTTCCATGATGCAGCGAGTTCGATGGCTGTCTTCTCCGCCAACGGTCATTGACAACAGATCTTCCCAAAGCGTTTCGCGTTGGTTTTTTAGATCCGCCATCTCCGATTCGGCCATCTCGCGTTCTTCGGCGTCGTCAGCGGCCTCGGCCATTTCCTTACAACCGGCGATTTCATCGGTCAATCGTTTGAAATCACGGTACTTGCCCGCCAGCTTGGCCAGTCCACCGTGCTCACGAGCGGTCGCACTCATGCGCGCACCATCGCCCAGCACATCGGGGTCGGACATGTCCCGCTCGAGTTGCTCGAATCGAGCGAGTTTTTCTTCCAGAAGATCGCGGATACTACTCATGGTGCGACGAGTCGGTTTGGGCAGGGACGGAGAAGGGGAGCGACATGAAAAAAACCGCATGATCCGTTGGTCGTACGGAGCATGCGGTTGGCGTAGCCTGTTGGCCGAGACGATGGTGACGCGTTTTCAGCGGACGCGTCTCGGGTGGCGCGTTCAGGGTCGCTACTTCTTCTTTTTGCCTTTCTGCTGCAAACTTCCGTAGGAGCCAGCGGCGAACTTTTTCTGGAATTTGTCGATTCGGCCCGCCGTGTCGACGAACTTCAGCTTGCCGGTGTAAAACGGGTGGCAGGTGCTGCAGATGTCGACCTTCAGTTCGCCACCGCGAACGGTCCGCGTCTCGAATGAGTGCCCGCAACCGCAAGTAACGGTCGTGGCCTCGTATTTTGGATGGATGC
>JBCBOO010000315.1:0-6720 GCA_039821235.1 Planctomycetota bacterium | reverse complement strand
CGGATGGATGATCACGGGCTGCGTTGCATTCCCGTAGTGGATTGCGACGGGAAGCTCGATGGATTGGTGACGTTGTTGGATTTGCTTGAGTTAATGCTCAACCACGGAGCGGAGCCGCTGCGGGCACGTTCGGTGCATACCACACTCGATAAAATTGTGAGCGTTTTGGAAGGCTCCTTCCAGCACTCGGTCACACCTGATCTCAACGAGGAGTTGATTGTCAGTGTGGGCGCAATGAGTGCGGGCGGATTTATGGAGCACGTCAAGCAGTTCCCCGCCGAGCAACTCATTGTTGTCAGTGGCGACCGGCCGACCATCCAACTCCCCGCGCTCGAACTGGGTGTGCGTGCGCTCGTGGTGACCGGCGGATATGAGCTCAGCGAGGGGTTGATGCACCTGGCGAAGGCAAAGGGAATCGCCGTCCTGAAAAGCCCCTTCGACACCGCAACGACAACGATGCGAATCAAAGCGGCTCAGTTGATCACGGACATTGTCGATCGGAAATTCCTTTCTTTGCCCGCACGAATGCTGGTGAACGACGCGAGACGCGAAGCCTTTCGTTCCCCGCAAGCGATTTTTCCCGTTCTCGAAGATGGCGAGTTGGTTGGAGTCTTGAGCAAGAGTGATTTGGTGGACCCGCCGATGCCGGAATTGGTGCTGGTCGATCACAACGAACTTGCCCAAGCGGTTCCGGGAGCGGAGGAGAGCAAGATCATCGAAGTGCTCGATCATCACCGATTGGGCGGTTCGCTGAAGTCCACCGAACCGATTCGATTGACCATGGAGCCCGTCGGATCGACTTGCACACTGGTCGCCAAGATGTTCCGGACGGCCAGAATCGATCCAGAACCAGGCATCGCGCTTTGCATGGCATCGGGCATGATCAGCGATACGCTTCACCTACGTTCTCCGACCACAACCGATACCGATCGCGAGCTGTTGGATTGGCTACAGCAATTCTGTCCGGTGCCATTGGACAATTTCGCAGAGAACTTCTTTAAAGTCGGTTCAGCGCTGCGAACTTGCACGCCGGAAGAGGTCGTCCGCGAAGACTGCAAGCACTTCGAGGAAGGCGGCCGAGCTTTCTCCATCTCTCAGATTGAAGAAATCGGATTTGACCTTTTTTGGCAACGAAAGGATGAACTGTACCAGGCGCTCGATCAGCTGGCCAAGTCACAGAATCTGGAATTCAGCGCGCTGCTAATCACCGATATCGTCAGCAACGGAAGCTTGTTGATGATGAGTCGCGAGCCGGAGGGTTGGGAGGAAATCAACTACCCCGAGTTAGAAGACAAGCTCTACAAGCTTGATGGCGTCGTCAGCCGGAAAAAACAATTGTTGCCACTGATTAGCAACCTGATGGAAACCAATTAGTCGTGTGTGATCCGTGAGAGGCCATTGCGAGAATCCGCTCCACAACGAGTTTCGGTGGCCGGGTGCCAACCTGTCTCGGAACCCCTTCGGCGAGCTGACACGGCAAGAGCGAATCTCGCTCGCGTGCGTGGAAGTCGACAAGATCATCGAGCATCTTCGAACGTCGGAATCTTTTGAGCGAACCTCTCGCTTTCATCGTCTGCGAGCCTACCAGCTGATCGGTGAGTGTGGTCGCGGGAAGTCATCGCATCTCTTTGGACTGATGAAGGCGATTCCGTCGGCCTGCTACGTGTACTTGCCCGAGGATGGACCTTGTCCGACGATTCCGGAAGCGGAAGTCCTGCTCATCGATGAAGCCCAGCGATTACCCCGACACATTCGAAAGACAATCTTTGCGGCTGGGATTCCACTGGTGATCGCAACGCATCGGGACCTCACCCGACCGCTGCGGCGAGCCGGTTATCATGTGCAATCAGAGACGATCGGATTGACGCTGAGTCCGGAGTTTCTTGCTCTTTTGCTGAACCGTCGAATCGAGGCTTCGCGGCGAGACGCTGCCGCACCGGTGCCTTCTCTTTCAACAGAGAAGTCTCGCGAGTTGATTGGGCAGTTCGGAACCAACGTGCGTGAAATCGAGCGACACCTTTACGATCTCGTTCAAGCCGAAGTGAATAGCCATGGCGAAATGCGACTTAACGATTGAGTTGGACGAACCCGAGCGAATCTATCGGGGCGGCGAGAAAGTCAGCGGCAGGGTTTATGTTTCCGTTGATGCGAATGTTCGCTGCAAAGCATTGGAAGTCCAGTCGGGATGGCGAACACATGGCAAGGGCAACGTCGCAAAAAAGACCATCGAAACGGTCACGTTGTTTGACGGTGATTGGACCGCTGGAGACAACCTCTCTTATCGATTCGAATTGACCGTGTCCGAGTGGCCGCCCAGCTATCACGGAAACTTTGTCAATGTGGATCACTACATCGACGCCCGGGTGAAGATCCCCTGGGCATTCGATCCCAAAGCGGCGAAGGAATTCATTGTTCGGCCGCTTGAGTTGCCTGACTTGGCAAAGACGGACGAGCAAAAAGCGTCCGAAATCCTGACCAACTCGCTTGGAATCATTGTGGGTGCTTTCGCTTTGGTCGCAGTCGTGTTGATATTGGGAGCGTTTGTGGCCAACCCGATCGCTGGCTTCTTCGGCTTGGTCGTTTTTTCGCCAGTCGCTTTGTTCTTGGGAGGGAAGTTTCTGTTGCCACGTTGGTTGCTGGGGAACGTCGAAACAGAGTTGCTGACGCACCAACTCACACCAGGCGAGAGCATCCTTGCGAGGCTTTCGTTTGAGCCTCGGCGGCGTGTGACCGTCAATGCGATCACGGCCAAACTGAGCGGCAGCGAAGTCTGTGTGAGCGGCAGCGGTAGCAACCGGACGACGCATCGCAACGAGTTTTATGACGAAACTCGAGTGCTCGAGAACGCGACCGTTCTCGAGGCGGGAGTGGGCAAGACGTTCGAGCTGGAATTTCCGGTTCCGGGTGACGCACCCTACTCATTCGATCTGCCCGATAATGATCTGAAATGGTCGATCGATTTGCACGTCGACATCCCTCGCTGGCCGGATTGGAAACGGTCGCTCAGTTTTCAAGTCGTTCCCGGACAAACAAGTCAATCCTCCGGTGATCCTGTTTCGCAAAGCCCGTCGGTCGAGGCCGAATCGACGTCCGACATGGGGCTGACGTTCGAAGAGGCGGCCGGACACTTGTCTCAATCGTTGGAGGATGACTCCCAACGAGAGGTTCTGGTGGAGGCCGTCGTCGGAATCACGTTTGAAATCGAGGCCGTTGTGGAGCGTCGATTGCTCTACTCGGGACCCGACGACCCTCACGTCTACGAGGACGGATACGCCGTCTGGGCTCATCATACCGCTCCGCGATTACCACTGGTGCTCTACATCCCCCACCAACTGGGCGATGAATTCGAACAGTCTGGCAGCAGCGGCAGGCGATTCCGCGGGACCGTTCTCGGATGGGATGATCAGAACGATCGACTTCAAATCAAGGTCCTTGTTGAATAGAAACGGGATTCGATAAACTCCGGCAGCGGATCGATGTCACCGAAGCCCATCACTGAAAGCCAACTCATGCCGTCTCCTCGAGTCCTTATCCTCCGCGCCCCAGGCACCAACTGCGACGAAGAAACCTCTTACGCATTTGAAAAGGCCGGCGCGATCGCCGAACGCGTCCATGTCAATCGGCTGATTGAGAATCCGGCTCTTCGCGATCGCTATCAGGTGCTTTGTATACCCGGCGGTTTTAGCTACGGAGACGACATAGCGGCGGGACGCATCTTGGCGACACGTTTGCAGAAGCACTTGAGTGAGCTCGTCGATGCGTTTGTCCATGGAAATCAGGATCGACTCGTGCTCGGGATTTGCAATGGCATGCAAGTCTTAATGCGGCTTGGTGCGTTGACGGCAGGGCTTGCCGAGCAGGAGGTTTCGAGCGAGCCGGCGACCCTGACGTGGAACAATCATGGACGCTTCGAAGACCGGTGGGTGCACCTCGCGGTGGATCAAACTCCCTGTGTGTTCTTAAAGGGAATGGACCATGTCTATTTACCCATGGCTCACGCCGAAGGCAAGTTTGTAAGTCAGTCACCGAGCGTGCTGGAGTCCCTGCGTTCGGCAGGGCGGCTTTGCCTACGCTATGCGAATGAAGGCGGAGGAGTTGCAGAATCGGTTTTACCGTTTCCCGCCAACCCAAACGGTGCCGATGCGAATGTTGCCGGGGTATGCGATGCAAGCGGACGCGTGTTCGGATTGATGCCACACCCCGAACGATACATCGATGCGACACAGCATCCGTACTGGACTCGCCGAGAAACCCAGCCCGAGCAAGGCGAAGGACTCGCGATCTTTCAGAACGCGGTCGGCTACTTCGGCTAGCTGCCGAACGGGTTCACCCTCATTTCACTTTCTGCTGACGTTGATTCGTCGAGCGTTGACGTAAGCTCGCGCATCAAAAAGTGCCAGTCTTAGGCACGCTCCCTGCCCCGCTCAGCCTTGTTATTGAAATCGAGATGTCGAAATCCACACGCGCACCCATGACTCTTGGAATCAAACTCGGTGTTGGGTTTGGTCTGGTAATCGGTGTTTTTATGCTGATTGGTTTCGTCATCAATCGTCAGATGAGCTTTGTGCAGCAAGAAAGCACGGTGCTTGCGGATGAGTACATGCCAGAAGTCGTCGTCGCTGCGAAGCTGCGCGGCGCGACGAACCGTGCGATGTATGCCATGCGTGGCTATAGCATGAGCCAGAATTCGAGTTACCTGGAGGATGCAAAGTCGGAGCTATCCCAATTACAGCTTGCGATTGAAGAAGCGGAGGAGCTGGATCGGAAGTCGATCCACCTCGTTAAACTCAAGTCGCAGCTTCAGGTCTCCAATACCAGCCTCGAAGAGTACTCAAGCCTTGTTTCACAAACCGAGTCGACGGTGAGTGATTTGTCCCGTTTGCGATTGGAACTCGATCAAGCTGCCGCGTCGTTCTTGAAGAACTCCGAGGAGTATTTGCAGCGTCAGCAGGCGGAATTTGACCGCGAGCTTGCCGAGAGACTCTTGAAGCTAAAAGTCGCGGACTCCCTGCAGGACATGACGAGTACGGCACGGGTGCTGAATTTTAAGGGTCAAGCGACTATGGACTGGGACAAGATCGCGAAAGCGATCTCGATCTTGGATGGGGTTCCCGAAGAACAGTCGCGAATCCTACCGATCACCCGACGTCCACAAGACATCCAATCGCTGCAAACGTTGGTTGAAATGGCGGCGTCGTACCAAAGTGAAATGCAAGACTTTTTGGACGCGATCAACGACGATCCGGACGACGAAGGTCGGTTGACGAAGATCCGGGGCCAAATGGATCGTGCGGCTGCTACCTTTGTTACCGAGGTGGAGCAATTTACTTCGGAACAGGCGGCTGCTTTGGAAGTTGGGATGCGCAGCCGGATGGAAAAGGTCCGCCTCGCCGGGTTGATCCGACACACTGCGAACCAAGTTCGTGTCATTGCCTTCAAGGCACAAGCCTTAGGCCGCCCGAAGATGATTGACGATGCCAACGTTTTGTTTGACACGCTCAACGAGTCTTTTGAGCAACTCGGCTCGATTTCATCTGAACCCGAGGAAAGAAATCAAATCGGTTTTACCCGAGATGCTGCCACGTCGTATGCCACCACGCTGCAAGCCGTGAAAGAGAAGTGGATCTCGCTCGAAACTCTATCTCAACGTCGTGATCGTGCGGGGAAAGAGCTGATCGCGTCCAGCAAGACCATTGCTGGAGCGGCCGTTGGTAGCACTAAGAGAATTGTTTCGGGCCTGAAAAATACTGCTCGCCAAGCAAAAATCATCAACCTCATTGGACAGGTGGCGGCAGCGCTTCTTGGTGTCGCGGTTGCGGTCGCGTTTTCGATCAGCATTACAAGGGCCGTCAAACGCGTGATCATCGGTTTGTGTAGCGGTTCGGAAAAGATCAAGGACGCTTCCGGTAGCGTTTCATCAACCAGCAGTACGTTGGCCAATGGAGCCGCGAAGCAATCCTCCAGCTTGGATGATCTTGCGAGCACCATGAAAGATATCCTTGCCATGACGAAACAAAATGCAGAACTGACGAATCTAGCCGAGACGTCTGCGGACACCGCCGGCAATACGGTGGGGCAAGGCCGCGAAGCCACCGGAAGGATGACGGACACCATCAATCAAATTAAGAAGTCGGCAGACGAGTCCGCGAACATCATTGGGACCATCGATCGCCTTGCGACACAAACCAACCTCTTGGCCCTCAACGCCGCCGTTGAAGCGGCGCAGGCGGGAGAGGCGGGAAAGAGCTTTTCCGTTGTCGCCGAGGAAGTACGTGATCTGGCGCAGCAGAGTGCTGAGGCGGCTAGCTCGACCGCCCGGCTCATTGCGGGGGCGCAGAATTATGCGAAGCAGGGCGTTGAAGTCAGCAACCAGGTAAAAAACCTGCTCGAGAAAATCTTTGCATCCGTTGAGGACGTGATTTCCGTCATTCGCCAAGTCACCACTGCAAGCCATCGGCAAATCGATAGCATTGAGGAAGTCTCGTCGGAACTCACACGCATGGACCAGATGACTCAAACAACCTCGAATTCCGCTCAAGAGTCGGCGGTTGCTGCGGAACAACTGACCGCCCAGGCAGTGGAATTAGCCAACATGGTCGAATCACTCACCGACATCATTGGCACTCATCCAGACGAGCACGCGCAACTGGTGACGTGAGTGGTATCTTAACGACGATCGATGAGAACCGGATCAATGCTTGGACGGCGCGTGAGTTTGGA
>JBCBOO010000314.1:0-6734 GCA_039821235.1 Planctomycetota bacterium | reverse complement strand
TGGTCCAGTGGCGCGCAAGTTTTGCCGCCGCATGATAAAGCAATCATCGATCGCGTCATGAGCTGTGAAGAAATTCGCTGCACGCCGTTCGACGAAGCCGTCGCGGACGGGAAAGTGGAGTTCGTCACTGCGGAGGTTGACGCCGCTTTTCTGGACGTTGCCAAAGCCCAGGCGTTCGAGGGATCGCGTGAGGTCAAAATCCTCTATACGCCGCTTCATGGCGTGGGTGCCGAAGCAGTCATGCCTTTGCTGCAAGCCGATGGATTTCAATCCGTCGAAGTGTACGGGCCTCACGCCGAGAAGAGCGGCGATTTCCCCAATGTTCCGGGGCACGTCAGCAACCCCGAGAACACGAAGGTCTTCGATGCCCCAATTGCCTACGCCAGCGAGAACGCATTTGAATTGATTCTTGCAACCGATCCCGATTGCGATCGCCTCGGCGTCGCAGCACCAAAAACACTCGATCCCTCCGGAGAATGGGGAACGTTCAACGGGAATCAGATTGGGGCATTGCTGGCGGACTACATTTTGCGAAAGCGGTCTGATGCAGGATCACTTTCTCCAGATCACTACATCGTGAAGACGCTGGTCACCACCGAATTGATCCGCAGCATCGCGGAGAAACACTCCGTCCGTTGCGTGGGTGACCTGCTGGTTGGTTTCAAGCACATTGCTGCCGCAATGGATGAGAACGGACCTGACAAGTTCGTCTTCGGAACGGAAGAGTCACACGGCTACTTGGTCGGCCAGTACTGTCGCGATAAAGATGGGGCCGTCGCGTGCATGTTGCTGAGCGAATTGGCGGCAGACCTGAAGGCAAAGGGTGTGTCCATGCACGACCATCTTGCGTCGTTGTATCGAGAGCATGGCTTTCACCAGGAATACTTGATTAATCTCTTTATGGAAGGCAGCGAGGGAATGGCGGCGATGCAGCGGCTCATGACCGCCTTCCGCCAGTCGCCCCCAGAGTCGCTCGCCGGGATGAAGATCACGCGAATTCGTGATTACCTTCACAGCGAAGTCACCGACGTCAGCACCGGTGAAAAATCTGCCCTGGGCGATCCGGTTGGGAATTTGATCATCATGGAACTCGCTGAATCAGGAAACTACGTCGCCGCAAGACCGAGCGGGACGGAACCGAAGATTAAGCTGTACGTGTTCACCAAACTCGACCGGGATCAATCACAAGATCTGCCGGCAGCCGAAAAGCAACTCGGCGAGCGACTCTCTGCGTTAGAATCGGACATGAGAGCGTTCGCGAAAACGAACAGCTAAGGTCAGGATCCCGACTCACTTCGCCCAAACAGCAGGCCCCAAAATGCGTCGCGTCTTTTTCATTGCCATTGCGACTCTTGTTACGTGGTCGCATAGCGGTCTCGCCCAAGATGCCACCGAATCCAAGCCAGTAAAGACGGCGTCGGACTTGAATTCGTCAATTGACAAGGCGAAGCGCGAAGACATCCGAAAGCTGTTGTTCCTCACCGGGGCCGGGAACTTGGGAAAGCAAGTGATGACGCAGATGATTGGACAATTCAAACGCCAGAATGCCAACATCCCGGAGGCGTTTTGGAAAGAGTTCTCCGAGGGCATTTCGACGGACGATCTCATCGAGTTGACTATCCCCGTCTACGACAAACACCTTTCACACGACGACATTAAGGGTTTGATCAAGTTCTACCAATCGCCGGTGGGCAAGAAACTGATTCAAGTCCAGCCTCTCATCGTCAATGACTCGATGCAGATTGGAGCTCGTTGGGGACAAGAGGTCGCCAAGAAAGCGATCGAGAACTTGCGAGCCAAAGGGCTTGTTCCAGGAGGCAAGCCCCCGCGTCCGGCCGGAGGTTCTTGAAACGAAGCTTGGGAGACGCCCTGGTAATGAGAGGGTGACTCCTCGCCGTTCCTAAAGCGACTTCATGAACCAAGCCACTTTCTTTGCAAAGGTATCGATGTCGCTACCCACCCAATTCTCAAAGTCACTGAGACGGGCAAAGCGATCGTACGGTTGATAAGTCCCTCGGGAAGCGGTTCCCGCGAGAACTTTTTTGAATGCTTTGGGTTCTCGTTCGGCGAGGTAGAACATCATCGCCCAAGCGACCGCGTAAGCGCGCTCCGTTGTGCTTTGGCGTTCGAACATTCCGTTGCTTCCGACCAAGTCGCGAATTGCGTTGACAAACTCAGCGGATTGCCCGCCGGCGTAGTCTCTGCGAATGACTGCGAGACTGTGTTGATTGATTCGGTCGCGGTGCGTCAGGCCGGCTTGACCACTGACCATGGATTCGGGCTCAAACATCTGGCCGATGCCTTCGGTCACCCAACGAGGCGTGATCACAATTCGGCTGTGAACGTTGTAGTTGTACGACGATTGGTGCGCCGCTTCATGCCGAAGTGTCGCCGCGGTGTAAGGTTGATAGCCAGCGTCATGGGTGATGACGCGGTTTGATTCACGTGCGTAGATCCCGGCAACGCGGCGCGCGGGGATTTTCATTTTTGCCAGTTCCGCGTACATCGCCGACTCATCCGGCATCACAACGGCAACCATCGGAAAGCGTCCTTTGCGGATGCGGACACCCCGCTTTGACATGTACCCGATAAAGGCGCGATGGGATTTTTCAAAAAGGTTGGCCCATTTTTTTCCTCGCCCGCGTGGCTGAACCACAAGAAAATGCTGGGTTGAAACGACCTCGAATTCACGCCCAAACTCTTCTTGCAGCGACGTTCGCATTTCGATCGCCGTTGCCGGCTGATAGGGCTCCTCCAGCTTTCTCGCGGTTTCCTTCCGTCGACCCTTCAGGGTGTGAAGCTGCCCGTCCCGTCCCAACACGATCATTTCATTTGAGAAGTCCATGATCGGGATCCCACGTTTGGTCTTCGTTCCAATCTGGAACTCGACCAGTCCGGGAGATGCCGCGCGTGCCCCCACCGCCGCAGAGCAGGCAGTCCATGCGATGACGATGCAGCAAAAGACGCTTGGACGGTTGCGAGCGTATTGTGTGAGAAGCCCGGGGCGCAATTCCATCGGAAATCCTTGTCGTGATTTCGCATTGAGTTCGAGACATACCGTTCCCCGGGCTCTGTTAAGATGGGGTCGAAGTGCAGTGATGCAAAAGAAGCAGCGTCGAATGGTGCCGCTCCGAGTTCCGAAAGAGGATTGAGGTGATGTTTCAAACGATTAAGCCGGTTTTTCGGTTCGCTTCCGCTAGGGGCTGCTGCATGCTTGCCGCCGCCGGTTTGTGCTTTGCTTTTGCCACACCGATCGCGGTTGCCCAGTCGCCTGTCGAGGAAACGGCACGCCTCGTCGATCAAGAGGAGGTCGGGGATTTAGTCGACCGGCTGGATGCGCGAAAAGCTGCTGATCGCGCCTCAGCCGAAAGAACCTTGATCGAGATGGGAGCCGAAGCGCTGAAGTACTTGCCGGACTCTCGCAGCGATTTTTCAATTGAGGCCTCCGAACGGTTGTCTCGAGTTCGCGCCGCCTTGCAAGCCAAAAAAACGGCAACGCAGGCCAAGCCCGTACGGATCGTCTTGGGGGACGCCGGTACGCTCGGAGAGGCACTCGAAATCATTAGCCGAGAAAGCGAGGTCGAGTTTGAACACAATGCGGACGAATCGACACCGTTCCAAGCTTCATCGGCACCGCTTTCCTTTTGGAACGCACTCGATTCCGTTTTGGACCAGTGCGACCTCGACATCAATGCTTATGCGGGCGAGCCGGGTACGATCGCCTTGATGCCACGGCGTGAGGAGAGACCATCGCGAGTGAACTCGGCAGCATACAGCGGAGTCTACCGACTGGAAACATTGTCAGTGACCGCGCGGCGAGTGCTGAACCGACCCGAACAAAGTGGTCTGAACCTCTCGATTGAAATGAGTTGGCAGCCGGGCCAGACTCCGATCGGAATCACAATTCCGGTTGTTGAGCTGTCAGGAGAATTCGAAGACGGCCAGGAACTCAAGCCTCAAACAACCGAAAAGACGATCGATATCGCAGCCAACGCGGCGATGAGTTCCAGCGAGTTCTTTCTGCCATTCGAGCTGCCCGTGGAAACGCCGTCGGCGATTCGTACGCTTCGGGGATCAATTGAATCTTTGCTGCCGGGGGATCGACATGTTTATCAACTTGATCTGACCAAGGTCGGTGACGAGAAAAAAGTGGAGTCCGTCGCGGTCAAATTGGAACGTGTCGTTCCGAACGGCGAGCTCTACGAAATTCGTTTCGGCGTGACGATTGAAGACGCCGGTCGGTCACTCGAAAGCCACCGACAATGGATTTTTCAGAATCCCGTCTACGTGCTCGATGGTGATGGAAACCGAATCGAAAATTTGGGATACGAGCTCTTTCGTCAGACCAAGTCCGGCGTGGGGCTTGGATATTTGTTTGAGCTGGATCAATTAGACGGCGCACGTTTGGTCTACGAATCACCGACATCAGTGATTCGTAATGTCGTTCCGTTTGTCCTACAAGACATCGCAATGCCGTAATGCGATCTGCACGGGCCATTCCCAATTTCAACGGGTTGATTCGGAGAACGAAATCCGAAAGTGTGTGCGGAGACGGAAAAGCCGCAAGAAAAGAAGAGCGGATTTGACACACCCAAATGGCGGCGTGCTCTCCGTAGGCGCAAAAAAAACGCGTCCGGGAGGTTGGGGCAAAACCACCCAGACGCTAACGGTGACAAATTCTGTCACCGCTAATGGAAGAGTATCGACTCGGCGACAGTTCGTCGAGACTAAAGTGAGAATCTTTCTCCTGATTCTGGTTTACTGTCGGTTGGCCGTCGCGACGTGTACTTGCGTCCATGGTTTTGGGGATGGTTCGTGCACGAATTTTTTCACAAGACGTTTGATATTCGACGCCAAGCCGGTCACCTCAACAGCGGCAAGAGCATGAATTTTTCGCGCAAACAACACCCCCCTGTCTGGTAGTTAGCTTCATTCCCCTGAGCTCAGGACTGCTTAAAACCTCCTTGTTGATAGCAAAGGCGGAGCAGGTTTAAACGTTCACCAGCAACCTACAACGAAATGGCCATGCGACACCGACTGGAGCGATCGCTTCGAATTCTCACTCTTCTGAGGAATGGCAACGGCCATGATCCGCTGTCGCTTGCTAAGGCATTGGGTGTGAATCGGCGGACGGTTTATCGCGACATTGCAATGCTCAAGGAGATGGAGATTCCGATCAGCTTTGACCACGGTCAAGCCAGTTACGTCATTGAAGGGATGGATGAGAGATGCCAAGCCGATGGGAGTCCGTCCCAATTAAACGAGTTGCTTTCGATAGCGACTGAGGGGAAGGACAATGTCTCGGTCGAGATGATCATTCGTCATCTCGCGAAGTTGATCGGTGAATTCTCGCGTCATTCTCAAGCCGCGGAGCCACTCCAGAGCAATCTCCCCGTGGAGTCCGAGTCGGTTCGAGGTGTCTCCCAATCGACTACGCCCCGTGACACCATCGTCCGAGGCAAGCGACCAGAGTATTCGTCACTTGGTTGCAACGAAACACTCTTTTGCCGAGCAAAAACGCGGCAAAGCGAGTTGGGCGGTCAGAGGGGACGCGTCGAAAGTGCCCGTGCGTCAAACCCTGTGTTGTGTGATGGGTGGTACGAAGCCCGCTCGAATCTTCAGTTGGTTGTCTTTGCGATTGATCAAGGTCACTGGGTTGAAGCATTGGATGATTCGGAAGATGCTGCAGACGAAATAGGTGCTGGAGCCAGTATTTTCCCCGAGCGAGTAGAAGTCTCCAAGGGCAAAGTGCTACTTTACGGAACGGGTAGGCGGGGCAACGAATGTCAAATAGCCATCGGCTGGATACGTTTGTTGGGAACGAAGGTTAGCGAAGCTCCTTCTACACACGACAATTGAATCCATCCGACGATATGTTGAAGCTCAGTGCGAAAGAATAAAAACCTAGCGATCGCCTCTCACGTGAGTTTTAAGAATTCACAGGGCGTGACAGCCGAGGGGACACTGGTCAAGTTGACTCGCCAGTCGGTCGTGTTTGAGGTCTACAATCCCTATTCGATTGTGCAACTCTCAGAGGTCCTCAAAGAGCTTCGGATTCACCAGGGCTCGCGTGCCACCTACGACGGCCGGGCTGTGATCACCGGACTGCTCAACACCGGTCTAATCCTCATCGTGTCCGCATCGCTCGTCGATCCTTGGAACGATCTAAAGAACTTGGAACCGGGTGAGGTCTTGCGTTCATTCGTCAGAGACTTCGTTTCCGACTGGGATGAAGCAACCGGTCGTGTTGAGACTCAATTTCGGGAGTCCGTGACCAAATTACGAAACTACCTTCAGGAGCTTCGCCGTTGGCTGGAGCACTGGGAAACAGAAGCGGGAATCGACATCGAACGCGATCATTCTCGAGTGTTGGAATTCGTTCGTGACGTCGACCAGGAAGTTGCGCCGAGGTTTGCCGAACTCAATGGGGTCTTTGAAGAATCCAGTCGAGAGATAGGCAAACGCGACCTCCCCTTTTATCGTGCGTTCGCACAACGGGAACTTCATCCACTGTTGATGGCATCGCCGTTTATGAACCGTGCGTTCAATAAACCGCTGGGTTACGCAGGCGACTACGAGATGGTGCGTATGATGCTGAGTGAGCCTTGGGAGGGAAGCAACACCTTTGCCAAACTCGTCAACGCTTCGGCACTTCGGCATGACGCGCCTGCCGCACATCGCAACCGCATTGAACTGCTTCAGCGAGCATTGACCCGAGAGACCTTTCAAGCCAT
>JBCBOO010000313.1:0-6766 GCA_039821235.1 Planctomycetota bacterium | reverse complement strand
GGAAATTCCACCGTGCATTTCGCCGACAAGCTCGCGGAAGCTTCATCAGTCTCCCAGGCTTTTCGCATGCGCGACGTCTGGGAGTTGGACAAACTCGCCTGGGCAGCCCTCATGGTCGCGTACCCTTTTCGTCGCACGATCGTCAAACACGTCTTGAAGCGACGATTCAACCGCGCCGAGCAAGTGGAAGTGAACTTACGTCGCTTAAGTGATGTTTTGAGGGAGAAGAACGTTGATCAGATTGACTTACTCAAGATCGATGTCGAAGGTGCCGAATTCGAGGTCCTCGACGGGCTGGAACCAGCGGACTGGGAAAGGGTCCGGCAACTCGTGATGGAAATCGCTCCCGCGAACGTAACCAAGATTCACGCTTTCGCCCAGGATCTACAACAACGCGGCTTCACCAGCGTCAGCGTCATCGACGCATTTGGCAACTCGATCCAACCAACGCCCCATCAACAACACAACGGTTTACCGATGATACTCTGCGCAAGGTGCCTTTGAGCCGATGACCATTCGCGGGCTGTCGATTTAATGGCTGCCTTGGACTGGGGATTCACATCACAGCGCCAAGTGCCAGCGAGCGGATCGCTGCCGTCCCTTGCTGACACGACGGGTTATGAAATCAACAGGTGACCCTCCCTCCCGATGCAGCAATAATGGGTTATTCGAATCCCCTTCATCATTCAAAGGAACCTCCGATATGAAACCCACGGTTCGAGTTTCGTTGGCCTCTTATCTTCTGCTCTTTTCATCTTTCATCACCGGCTCGAACTGTCTTGCAGAACCGGTGGATGATCCTCTGGTCCGTCCCATTGATGGATCACGAATGGTTGTGGGTGACGGCAACGTGCCCGACTACATCTTAGACTACTACCTCTTCCTTTGTGGCGATGCGTTCCCCGAGATCGTGGTGATCAATCTTGACGGCGAAACGGGTGTCAGCAGCGAACAGTTCAGAAATCGAGGTGCGGAATCGGTCCTTGTGGTCGAGACGATCCCAAGTGATCTCGAGTCTTTGACACTGTCGCTCCTATCGGCCGATGGAGTTTGGATCGAAGGAAGCCCCGATGCACTTGCCAAGCGGCCGTTGCTGCTCTCACTGCTCCAGAATGTGACCAAGCGAAACGGGACGATCGCCGTCGATTCTTCGTCGGTCTCTCTTCTTGCTGATCTGGATGAAAACGATGCAGCAAAGCGTCTTGAATCCCCATTCGCGAACTTCGACTTCCATTTTGGAATGGCGAAACCAGACAACAGTAGCTCGGTTCAAGACGTCCACTGCATGATTCCGAATTCGTCGGCGTTGGTCGTCCACCAAGGAAGGCAGATTGCGGGCTATGGTGATCGTGATATCACTCTCATGGTGAAGGCAGCAAACGGCTGGCCGGAACGAACACAGACCTTTGAATGTCCGGACGCCTTCGGTCCAGGTGGCTATCCCGGTTACAGCACCGACTTACTCTCATGGGTCCGTTCCGCACGAGAAAGAAGCCGAGCCTTCTTTCCACCGAAGTTGAATCCGGCGTCCGCCATGGAAAATGGAACACTCTTCCTTCATGGCGGGTCGCGACTTCATCAGGATGTATTGGAAGAGTTCGTCGCACTCGCGGGTGGAAAAGAGGTTCCCTTCGTCTGCATTCCGAGCGCTTCGCAATTCGACGCGTTTGAAACACCCCGCTCCTACAGCGCCGAAAGTCTCAACGAGATGGGCTGTTCGCAAGTCACGATCCTGCATACCGATGATCCGATGGTGGCAGATCAAAGCGAAGCCTTCGCTCGAATGCTGGAAGACGCAGCGGCCGTTTGGATTGACGGCGGACGAACGTTTCGATTCATGGACAGCTACGAGGGAACGCGAGTGCCAAAGCTGCTTGCCCAGGTACTCGAGCGGGGCGGAGTGGTCGGTGGAAGCTCCGCGGGCTGCCAAGTCCCCAGTGACTTCCTCGTCCGCGGCAACCCGACCTCGAATCGAGACATCGCGTTCGGCGGCTACACGCGAGGCATGGGGTTGCTCAAGGGTGTCATCATCGATGCGCATTTCCTGCAGCGCCAGCGTCATGAACCCTTTCTGCAATTGATGCAGAAGCATCCGCAGATGCTGGGAATTGGAATCGATGAAAGCACCGCTTTGGTAGTGAACGGTCACCAAGGAAGAGTCGTCGGCAATGCTGCGGTTTCGTTCTACGACCTATCGGGTAAGACGGAAGACGAGTTTAAGCCGGTCATTTTGAATGCCGGTCAGTCGTACGACCTGCGAGCCCGACAAACGATCAGCGACTAAGCATCGTGGATACAATGTGTGTGGTCCTACGTCCTGCCGGAACTTCTGCCGAGACCGTTGATTGCTTCCAAATGCGAAAAGTCACCCCCTCGCTCACCGCCGTTCGTGCCTTTGAGGCCGCGGCTCGGCACCAGAGTTTTGCCAAGGGAACGGCACCACCAACCGTGTCGACGGATCCTCAAACGCATTTTCCGCCGTTGCAATCGCCGGAAGCAGGCCTACGAGCAAAACGAACAGGCCGCCGAAGTGGTTGGGCTGAAAACGCATCGAGTGGGCTCCAGTTAAATGGCGATTCGCGATCCAAAGCGGTCGCGGTTCGGATTTACCCACTGTAGGCAGATTTCCAATCTGTAGGAGCGGCAGCACGAAACGCAATTCCGCAACGTGGAAGGCACAGCGTGACGCGTTCAGCGCCTATTCGTCGTCAAGGGTCTTGAGCAGGACTTCGACGGCCTTTGCAATCTGCTTGTCTTCTCCAGCCTCCGTGGAGTCGGGATCGTTCTTGACGAGGTAATCAGGTTCGGTTTGGTTGTTTTCCAAGTACTCGCCTTCACGATTCTTCATTCCGACTTGTGGAACACCGACACGCATGTCGCCGGACAACGAAGTCTCCCACCAAACGGCGGTCATCGTTCCCGGTACCGGCATTCCGACCATCTCACCAATGTCCAGGGTATCGTAGGTGTACGGAAACGCGTGGGCGTCACTGTAGTTGCCTTCGCCCATGACCAAGATCGATGGCTTGTTCCATTGATCCAGTGAATCACCACGGTACTCGCGTCCGCGGACGTGCATGGTCACGTACTCTTGACCCGAAAGTAGCTTTGCCAAGTCGTTGTGTAACCAGCCTCCGCCGTTCCATCGTGTGTCGACCACAATCGCTTCTTTGTCAAAATTGCGACCGAGTATCTCTGAATAGACCGTTCGAAAACTCGCGTCATTCATGCCACGCACGTGGACGTAACCCAGCCGTCCTTCGGAAAGTTCTTCGACCAGTTCACGTCGGCTCTTCACCCATCGTTCATACATCAGTTGTGACTCGGCCCCGGTTGAGATGGGCATCATCACTTCATCGAATCGTGTTCCGTCTTCACGTCCGATCGACAAACGAACTCGCTTGCCGGCCTTGTGATTGAGCAGGCTGGCGAAGTTGGTGTTCGCGTCCAGCTTGACCCCATCAACCGCGGTTAGTTTCATTCCCGCCTTGATTTCACTCTTCGCTTTCTTCAGGGGACTTTTGTCCAGAACTTCGACAATCGTCAGCGCTCCGGACGTCTCACTCATGTCAAATAACACGCCGAGGGATGCAGTGCGATCGGCACCAGCCGCAGGCGAGGGGCGGTAAGAAACGCCGATGTGCGAGGCATTGAGTTCCCCCGTCATTTCGGCCATTAAATTGGCCAGGTCACGGTTGTGCGCGATCGAAGGTAACTTGGCCTGATAGGCTTCCTTCATTGCTTTCCAATCGATGCCGTGAAAATCAGGCTTGTAGAACTTGTCGTTGATCTGGCGCCAGCCATGTTCAAACATGTAGGCTCGCTCTGCCGCCGGCCGAAGGGTCATGACGGCATCAAACGCAACGGGTTTTGCACTGGCAATCGCGTCGACCTTGGCGTAGCTCAGTGAACCGCCGGACATGAAAAAGACCGACTTTTCATCACTCGAGAATTCGAACACGGCTCCCTGCGCCAGCTTCTTGATCAGCTTGGTACCGTCTTCGCGAAAATCCCGTTCCCAAAGCTCGCTGCCGTTCGCATCGCTCTTGAGGTAGTACAGTTTCGACGCGTCCTTGGTCAGATACGCCTGCGTGATGTTGCCCGAATTCTTGGTCAAGCGAACGGTGCGATCTTCCAAATCCTCCCACTCGATTTTGAGTTCTGGTACCGCCTTGTCATCCGACTCATCTTTCTGCTCCTCGCCTTTTTGATTTTCCGCCTTCAATTCTTGAGCGAGTTCGTACTCCTCTTTGCTGAGTGAAAACTTGTCGTACGCATCTTGGTTGAGGAATGCTGCCATCACGTCGAACTCGCGGCCCCAACTGCCGTGGTCGCGCTGCCCGTAACGAGCACTGGCCCAGATTACGACGTCACCGCCACGGCTCCAGACGGGTGCGCCGTCGGTGTATCCCGAACGAGAGATGTCCGTCGGTGGCGTTTTTCCATCGGCGGGGAAGATCCCGATGTTTGGAATAAACAGCCGACCACGCGGTGCGTAATCCGTCACCAACCATTTGCTATCGGCCGACCAATCGAAAGTAATGTCGCCGTCTGCGTAGGAATAGTTGTATTGTTTGCCGAGCGCGACATGGGTGTCTCCCGACTGGCGATCCAAAATTTGGATCTCATCCCGTCCCGCCAAGAACGCAATCTTCTCGCCGTTCGGTGAATACAGTGGTTGGAAACTTTCCGTTTCCGCAGCGTAGATTTCGTTCTCTTCGATCTTGGTGGAGGCGAAGAAGTACTTTTCGCGTTTGTCAGCGATCGTGGACTCGTACAGTTTCCATTTGCCATCTCTCTCGCCCGCATACAAAAGTGTGCGACCATCTGGATGGAAAGAGACACTGCGCTCTTGCTCGGGAGTATTGGTGATCCGCACGGTCGTTTTGAAGTCACGACTGGTGACGAAGACTTCGCCTCTTGAGACGATGGCAATTTCTTTGCCACTGGGTGAGATGGAAAACTCAATGATGTTGGTCAGTGGTTTGGTTTCGTAATCGCTCGACGGCAGATCCGTTCGAAACGTGACGTCGAGTCGCTTTGGCGGATCGCCTTCCGTTTGTGTGAACAAACAGCCGTGTTGGGTGTAAGCGAGCCGACCGTTATCGGCGACCGAGAGATGCCTTACCGGGTGGGTTTCGAACTCGGAGATCTGCTTCTTGTTCTTACCCGACGGATCCATTCTCCAAACATTGAAATTGTTGTTTCCATCTTCGGACAGATAAAAGATCGTTTGACCCTGAAACACCGGGTTGTGATCGCCACCTTCGTAATCCGTTAGCTGAGTGTGTTGTTCTGATTCCAGATCCAGTGACCAGATATCTCGCGCGAATGCGGAAACGTCGTGCTTCCGAAATTCAATCTCATATGCCTTCTCGTCACGATAGACAATTTGCTTTCCATCCGAGCTGTAGCGTGCTTCGGACGCGGGGATTGTCGTGATCATCCTCGGGGTGCCGCCACTGGTTGGAATCGAATAGAGCTCCGAAAGGCGGGAGGTCGGAAACAGACTGGCCAGTGCATCGTCCGTGCGGGCGGACTGGAAAAGCACGGCTGAGCCATCGGGGGAGAAATCACTTGGAATATCGCCGGAACTGTGATGCGTCAGGCGGGTCGCCTTGCCTCCTTCGGAAGGCATTCGAAAGACGTCCAAGTTTCCGTGTCGGTCGGACGCAAACGCAATCTGTTTCCCATCGTGCGACCAGACAGGATGGCCTTCCCAAGCGTTGTTCAGCGTCAGCGGCGTCGCCGTGCCACCCTTGGCATCAACGCGGTAGATATCGCCTTGATAGCTGAACAAAATCGATTGACCATTCGGCGAGATCGCACTGTGTCGAAACCAATCGCTCGATTCATCGGCGGAGACGGACGGCACTCGAACCGAGGGCAGGAGTACAATGACGATGGCAATGGCGAGCCAGTGAATTCGTTGCATGCTTGGTCCTGTTGGGGCATCCGATGTAGCGGTGGCGGGTCATCTTGAGCAGCCTGACTGCGGCCGGAGTCCGATTCAACCGTTTGAACAGGGTAATTGCCGTATTTCAGGACAATCCACGAACCCAAGAGCTCCCCGCATCGAAGCAGCGAGAAAACCGCGGAGGCGAACAAAACAAAGAGGTACGAAATCAGCAGTTTGATCGACAGCTGGAGTACCGCGTCGTATTCCACTCCCTCGGGATCGTCTGGAACCGGTCGCCGTCACCGGGGAAACAGCAATTGCCAATCAACATCCTTCACCAATTCGAGCCCGCAGCCCGCGCTGGTGCTCTCGAAATCAGGTTACCTAGCCCGACGTTGAATCGCTCAATAGCTTCGGAATCTGCGACAAGGAGATGCTGCTTAGAGTTGTCCGCAATCGAGAACTCCGTTCTAGACGAACTCGCATCTCGCTCGACTCAGCGAGGTCGGACAAGCTGCTCGACGTAGTCTTCTGCTTCCTTGTTGGCCCAGGCTTTCGGGTCAAAGCCACTCTCCCCATCCTTGCCTTCCTTCTTCGCTAATTTGGGTAGGCCACCGAGTTCAAGGTAGAGCCTTCCGAGCATCGCGAGCGAAGCTGGAACCGCGGAGGCGACCAATCCAAAGAGGAAAGGAACGAGATTGATGGACAGCAAGAGTGCCGAGTCATAATCGACTCCCTCAGGGTCGGTCTGCAGCCCGATCGCTGCCAGCAGCCCGAGCAGCGAATAGGCAGCCGTGATAAACAGCGGAAGGAAGCAGGCTGGGAAGAATGCAGCGATCAGAGAAGCTTTGTTTTTCACAACCAATG
>JBCBOO010000312.1:0-6857 GCA_039821235.1 Planctomycetota bacterium | reverse complement strand
TGCCGCCTGAGTTTTCAACGAACTGCTGCGTTCCTTTGACCGGCAGTTTCGCCATCACCAATGACCCGGCGAGCGGCATGCGAATGACGGACCGAGTGTGTTCGTCCTTGATGTATTTGTCGGGACGACTACTACCGTCACCGAGCGGGTCACCGGTGAGTGCGAGCAATCCCTCCATGACTTGGAAGAAGTCACAGTCTTCGTAGAAGCCGGACTCGACTAACGAGATGAAGTGCGAAACGGTCGAGGGAGCTTCGTTGAGATAGAGTTCGACAGTGAAGTTACCGCGTGAGGTCTTGAATTCGACTTTGGGCAAATCCTTCGGGTCGTTCTTGAGCAGTTCCTGCTCCGTTTCCCATTGCTTCTCGATCAGATCGGCCTGAGCCACCATGGCTTTGTCGATGTCATCCACATCCTCTGCTTTCAGTTTTTCGTACACGCGTTTTGCAATGTCGAAGTTTCCGGTCATCATGGCGGAACGAGCGGTGGCTTGTGCGATGTAGAGCATGTAGACACCGATGTCCATCATTTTCGCCGCACCTTCGAAAGTCGCCTCGTTGTAAACGTCATGCTTTCGCCGCGATTCGACTTCCGTCATGATCGTTCTCGCGGCATCTGGATGCGGCATGATTTCGATCAGCAACAACGCCGCTTGGTACGTTTCCCCGATCAGCGCGCGGGCCTCATTGCGGAGCTTGTAGTAGGCCTGTTTATCGTCGCTGTAACCATTGACGAACAACGTGTGTTGTTTACGAAGTTCGATCAGCTTTGACTTCAGCGCGGCGCTTGATTTCTCGAACCGCGATAGGATCTCAAGGCCCGCTTCTTGTTCGTCCTTTGGCGTCAAGCGTTTGTATTCTGCGACGACCTCCTCGGCCGTCAAATTCGGTGCTTCGGCTGGCTCGGGATTGGCGGCTGCCCCCTTCGCCGCTGCTGAATTCGTCGTCGGCATGTCGGGTAGCGAAGACGTGCTGGGCCCATTACTGGCCGGATTCGCCGGTGGGGATTCTTCCTGGGCAACCGCGGGTTGGGCTTGAATCAGCAAAACCAGCAGGGCGATCCAAACGAATCGTCGTTGACGGGCAAACATGCGGTTGCGTGGAGGCATCGAGCAGCAGGTGGTTCGTGTGAGATCGGAATCAATTGTGCTGTACGTTTCAGGCACGGTTTCGGTTTGGGTGGCGGGTGGCGTATATTCCTGGCATGCGAAAAACCAGCCGATCCAAGCCTCGCCAGCGTGCTGCCGGCGGCGAAAAAGACTCTCCGCGAACAAAGAAACCCGAGAAACAGCAGAGCCAAAAGCTGCGGATTATCGGCGGGTCGATGCGAGGGAGAACCGTGATCTATCACGGCGCCGCGTTCACTCGGCCCATGAAAGACTCGGTCCGCGAGAGTCTGTTCAACATCCTGGGCCCACGCATCAAGGGAACCATCGCGATCGACCTGTTTGCCGGAACGGGCGCGGTCGCATTCGAAGCGATCAGCCGCGGTGCGACGCGTGCCTTGGTCGTGGAACGCAATCGAAACGCGGCGAAATTCCTGGTGTCCACCGCAGAAACGCTTGGCGTGGGGTCAAAATTTGAATTGATGACCGGGGACGCCTTTCGGCTTGGAACTGGCTTGCTGGGGCCTCTCGACACCAGTCGAGCCAGCTCGGAAGTACCACGAGTCGTTTTTCTCTGCCCGCCCTATGCCATGTGGGAGTCAGAGACGGAGGCACTGCACCGTTTGATTTCGCTTGCCCGCACCAACTGTCCGCCTGGCAGTATGATTGTTGCCGAAACGGACAAACGCCAGGAAACGGCCCTGCTGCCGGCTGGCGACTGGGACCATCGAACTTACGGTGGAACGCGACTCTCATTCCTCGAGCCCGAGTTGGTCTGCGGCATGGGGGACTTTGAAGTTCCCTCGATGGATTGATTAACACCCATCGCATGAATTTTTCGAATTCGGGGATTCCGAAACGCGTCTCTGCTGTAAAACATGGGACACTTCAAACTACAACGCCTACACGAACGATGGAGCGAACTGGAATGGCATCGACACGCATCCCCTTGAACCAGGAATGGGAAGCCGAACAGAAGCGAGCGAAACTGCTTGCGTCCGCGGTGGCGGAGCTGGATCTTGACGTCCGGACGGTCAATGGACTGGAAGAAGTCGGCGTTCTCTATGTGCGGGAACTCGTCGAGTTGACCCGCGGAGAGCTGGAGAAGGTCCCCAACTTTGGCGACAAGAGCGTCGAGCGGATCATTCGTCTGCTAGCAAGTCACGGCCTTTCCATCCGACAGGGATAAGCGATCAGTACTTGGTTCCGCGGTAGACCATCTTTTCAGCGGGCTGAGCGGCGCGTTTCGAGACTTCCGGCAGATCCTCTTCATGCGAAAGTATGACCAAGCGGTCTCCGGCGCTGATAATGTCGTTCATCTTGGGGTTTCGCACCACGGATTTGTCTGGGCGGCACAGCGCGACGACCACGTTTCCACCATCACCGATCAGCTCCACGTCGCGTATCGTGCTGCCGACCAACGCGGAACCTTCGTTGATCGGAAACTCTTTCATCCCCAAGCCGAATGACTCCAAGTCTTGATTGAGTCTGCCGAACGCTTTTGAATCACCGACGAGAGACTCGACGGTCGGACAGGCGATCAAGCTGGCGATCTTCGTCGCACCGATCATCGTCGGTAATACGACTTTGTTGGCACCGCTTCGCAACAGCTTCCGTTCCGTAGATTCGCATTCGCCCCGCGAGATAATTTGGATCGTCTCGCTGATTTCGCGAGCCGTCAGCGTCACAAACACATTCTCGGCATCGGCGGGCAATACGGACGCGAGCACCGAAGCCCGCTCGATGCCCGCGCGATGAAGGACGTTCTCATCGGAGGCATCGCCCGCGACGACCAAGATGCCTTCACTTTCGGCATCCGCGAGTCGCTGCGTGTTTCGATCCACAACGACCAAGTCGATCCCGGAACTGCGTAGCTCTTCGACCAGAACTCGTCCGACTCGGCCATAACCACACACGATGGCGTGGTTCTTGGTCTTCTCAATCCCTCGACTCATTCGTTTCGCTCCCACAGCGCGTTGTATTTCGCCTTCGGCAATCATCTGCACAAAACCGCCCAAGACATAGATCCCGGAACTGCATCCGGCAATGACGACCATCAGCGTGAACAGCTTGAGGGTCGGGTCCACCACCGGCCGCACTTCGCCATAGCCGACACCAAAAATGGTGATGGCTACCATGTAGACCGAATCCAGTACGGACCAGCCGGCGAGCAGGTACCCCGAAATCGCCAGGACACACGTCACCGCGAGGATCCAGATTCCCCGTCGCATCTTTTCGATCGGTGAAGCATCATGCATGGAGTTCGACACCGCGATCGGTTGCTTCCTGATATCATGAGGACTGGTGACAAGACACGAGTCTATCGCCTTTGAGCAACGAATGCTGCGACCGGATTGCAGAAGACGCCGGTTTCCGGGCCCGTGGATTTCAAAGCCACGGTTGAACGCGCTGTTGATGCAATGGCTCTTGTTGACACGACGTTCAGATCACCATCCCTTGCTGACACTGCGGGTCACTCAATCAACAGGCGGTTAACTAGGACTCGGGGTTCACATTTTCCGCGACCACTCTTCGATAGACTTCGGCGGTCTTGCGAGCCATCGCAAGATCGGAAAAGTCTCTGGCGTGCCTGGCCCGCGCCGCGTTGCTCATGATGGTCCAGTCGTGTTTGCCGGTGACCAGTTGCTCGATACTTTCGGCCAGGCTTTCCGGATTGCGGGGTTCGGCCAAGAGACCTTCCACGCCATCGGTCACCGCTTCGGGCGTTCCCTCCACGCGGGTTGCCATCACGGGAACCCCGGACGCCATCGCTTCCAGCACCACCATTGGCAATCCTTCACCAAACAGGCTGGGCAAAACGAGCGCATCGAGCCGCGCGAGTTCGCCCGGAACGTTCTCGGTAAAACCGGTGCGTTCGACGCCCGAGGCAACTCTCAATCGCGCGATTTGATCATCGATAAAGGACTCGTAAGACTCCGATTCAAACGCACCAATGATCCTTAACCTGACGTCGTGTTTTTTGCGAAGGATCGCGAGTGATTCCAACATCACTTCCAATCCTTTTCGGGGACGCATGAGCGCAACCATTCCGAGCACCCATGAACCGCCCACCTTTGGAACAGCGGTACGCCGGACTTGGTCATCGTCATTGATTTCGGGAACCCCATTGTGCACAACGGTGATCGCGTTGTCGGGACATCCAGACGTCACGCAGTCAAGACGCAGACTCTCGGAAACCGTGATCACATGGCGACAATTGGTCAATGAGAGCTTTTCAACCCAGGCATTGATCCGATTCGAGAAGGGGTTAATCGAATCACGCGAGGCCGGGCTGTGAACGTGATAAATCCAAGGCACTCCCGAGAGCCGAGACGCCAAGGCGGCGATCATCGCGGTCCGCGGCGTGTGTGCGTGCAGCAGCTGGTAGTTTCCGCGACGAACCAGTTTACGAATACTCCACGCCGACCGTAGATCGAATCGGTTAGACATCGCGGCATCAAAACACTGCCCCCAATCGCCGTCTTGCTGGGAGACCATTTCGGCGAACTGGCCGGGTTTGACACAAGCAAAGTCGGCCTTGACCTGGAACTTCGGAAGACACCTGCCGAGGTGGGACTGGACCCGTTCGGCGCCCGCAAAGTTCTCACCATTGACGAGGTGCAGCACTCGCAGGGTCACCTGTTTCGCGTGACCGTCATCGCCGACGAGGGGTGACGACGGAGTGACCACGATCGGTGCCGCAGCGGGGCTGGCAACGACGTGCGAGGGAGCCTGTGCGGCGGTTGTATCGAATCCTTCGGAGGTGCCGGTTTGCATGATTCCAACCGCTGGGTTCAATCAGAGGGTTTTAAGTTCGCTTGCATCCCCCACCGCCTTTCTCCGCCGGGTCACGCCATGGGGACTAAGGAGAGGGTGGGACGAGAAAAGAATCAGTGCATCTGGTTTAGGCACGTGACTCGATGTGCCACGAAGCAAAGGCCCAGGAAGTGACGGTTTTGGCGATCCTGTCGAGTGTTCAGACGTGATCCGTTGATCGCCACTGTGGTCCGGTCGGGCATTCGGCTAAATTACGCTGCGGCTACCGGCTCCATTACTTCCCCAACGGACTACCAGGCGAGAGTCACTTGAACGCTTCCATCGTTTTGCTCCCGGGCGACGGCATCGGCCCTGAAATCATCGCGCAGGCGAAGCGCGTTCTTGAGTCCCTTGGCGAGCTGTACTCGCACACCTTCGAGTTCGAATCCCATTTGATCGGCGGCATTGCCCTTGATGAAACGAGCGACCCGCTTCCTCAAGAGACCGTCGACGCGTGCCGAAAGTCGCAAGCGATCCTGCTCGGTGCCGTGGGCGGACCGAAGTGGGATGATCCGTCGGCAAAGACTCGCCCTGAAGCGGGACTGCTTCGAATCCGGAAAGAGCTCGGCCTTTTTGCCAATCTCCGTCCCATCAAGCTATTCGATGAACTGATCGACGCTTCGCCGCTCAAGCGTGAAATCATCGAAGGGACAGACATCTTGTTCCTGCGCGAATTGACCGGCGGAGTCTACTTTGGCGAATCATCGCGCGACGGCAGCGGCAGCGACGAGTCGGCAAGTCAATCGATGGTTTACAGTGTCGGTGAAGTCGAACGGATCGTCCGGCTGGCCGCCAAAGCTGCGAAAGGACGCTCCAATCGTTTGACCAGCGTCGACAAAGCCAACGTGTTGGAACCGAGCCGACTGTGGAGACAAACCGCGGCCCGCGTGATGGCCGACGAATTTCCTGAAGTCGACTTTGACGTCGTCTTGGTCGATGCGATGGCAATGCACTTGATCAATCGGCCCTCCGATTTCGATGTCGTCGTCACAGGCAACCTGTTCGGCGACATCCTGACAGACGAAGCCTCCATGCTCCCCGGTTCGCTGGGCATGCTTCCCAGCGCGTCGCTTGGCAGTGACGGTCCCGGCCTGTACGAACCGATTCACGGCTCGGCCCCCGACATCGCGGGAAAGGGCGTTGCGAATCCTCTCGCCACGATACTTGCTGCCGCCATGATGCTCCGACATTCTCTTGGCCTCGAAACAGAGGCACAGACGATCGAAACGGCTGTTGGAAAAGTCTTGGCGTCGGGGCTTCGCACCGCGGACTTGGCCCGAGGGGGTGATGCGGTGGGAACCGAAGACATGGGGTCCGCCGTGGTCAATCACCTCGTTGCCTCATGATTGGCCCGATTCCGCTCGCCAACGTTTGGTTAACGAGCCGCTCGTTCATCTTGATCGCCGTGATTTTGACGGCGCTTGCCATCGCATCGGCGGTCGGGTTCTTGCTTGCACGGCGAGAAACGATGGGCGTCGATTCGGCGCTCGTCGCACGCTACAACCGAAAACTACGTGTGTGGTGGTTGATGACGGCGATTTTCGTGTTCGGGTTCCTGCTGCAACGAATTGGCGTTGTCGTCTTGTTCGGTTTGGTTTCGTTTTGGGCCTTGCGCGAATTCATCACCATGACACCGACGCGGCGTGGGGACCATCGCACGCTGTTTTGGGTCTTTTTTATCTTCACGCCGCTGCAGTACTTCTTGATCGCTTTGGGTAGTAACCCACCGTCGTTCGTCCCACAGAACGATTACTACGGGCTCTACAGCATCATGATTCCCGTCTACGCGAGCTTGTTCATTCCGGCACGGGCCGCGATTGCGGGGGACTACAAACGCTTTCTGGAACGGAGTGCGAAAATCCAAGCCGGGCTGCTGATTTGCGTCTACGCGCTCAGTTACGCGCCTGCGCTATTGGATCTCAATCTCGTTCGCACG
>JBCBOO010000311.1:0-6881 GCA_039821235.1 Planctomycetota bacterium | reverse complement strand
TGGAGGAAGCATTCGCACCGCTGTCGGAAATGGCCGAGGCGTCGGACGAAGACTCGATCGCAACAGAAACAGAAGGTTCGGAAAACAACGCTCCGGTTGAAATGTCCGAGGCTGCAAAAACGAATGTGGAACTCGGACCCGCGTCACTCGAATTTGATCCGCCTTTGCGCGCCGCCGTCGGAGCTCTGCTGGCAAAAGAGGCATCTTGATTAAGAACGTGAAAGCAGTTCCAGAACGCGGTCGATGATCTTGGAATCATCCATCAAGAAACTGTGGAGCACCGGATACGTTTCGAATGTTTCAGAACCCTCCAGTTTGGCTTCTTCCAAACTGACAACGAAATCGCTTTCACCATCGACCAGCGGATTCGGGATGGGGCTTTGGATGTCACCGGCGATGATATGAAACGGAAATGGGGGCGTCGCGAGATTCGCTTCCAGTTTTTTCCACTCGGGTCCCAACTCCATCGCTCCTTGGCCGGTCACCCACCCGAAAACCTTCGTCTTGGACAATCGGCGGGCGATGGCGGCGCCTTGGTTGGGCGGGCCCAGCATGACCATCCGTTCGCAGCGAGGCAGCAATCCTTGCGGGTCTCCGGATTGTTGCAGGTCCGCGACCAAGGCTCGCACGACGATATTCCCCATGCTGTGGCCGACGAATTGGAATTGATCGTTCGGCGGGAGATCTTCCAGTACCTCGCGCAGTGCAGCCGCGTGCGATTCCACTGAGCCACGCGTGCTGGCGTAGGAAAATCGAACGGATGAGACGTTGCCCGCCTCAATCAACTTTTGTTCAAGCGTTTTCATGCTCCCCGCCGTTCGCATCAGCCCGTGTACCAAAATTACATGTGTCTTCGCCGCTCCGGCATCAGGTTTTGGCACACGCCGTTCCAACTCGGCGAGGCATTGTTCTTTGTTTCCCCAGGCCCGGCGAACGTTCTCCGCATCGAGCAAGCGGAAGTGTTTCGTCAAGGCATTCTGTTGGACTCGGTAGCCACTGCGAAAACGAAAATCGGTCCAGACTTGCGTGCCACCGGTTGTCTTCAGCGGCAAATTAAAATTCGATCGGCTTGTTGCCGTCGGTTCCGGAGCGTCTGGTGGCTGTGACATGAGGGGGTTCAATGGCACCAAAATGAGCATCACAAGCGTTAATTCAATGTTTCGGTTCATAGCACAGCAGTGCCCCCCGCGGATTGGCGTCAGCGCTGTAATCTGAAAAAAATCCTGTGGAGGACGCGTCGGCTTTGAGTGGGCTTGGTTCCACCGGAGCGGTCGACGTGCGTCCGCTTGATTCGTACACGATCGCCAGTCCCAACCTCGTGCTTCGTCAACTTTTAGAATTTGGGTTGGCTTTTTAGTAGCACGGCTCTCCGCGCCGTGAGGTCTCGGTCCGGCGAGATCACCTTCGTCATGACCAGGCGGACTTTTCGTCGGTCGCCCAGTTGCATCGGCAAGGTTGAACCCGGAAACTCGGTGAATGAATACGCTCGAAAACGCACCTCCGGTCTCCGTCGATCCTGTTTCGATCGGGAAATATCTCTGCGGCGATGACCAGCCGCTGTTGCTGATTGCTGGCCCCTGCGTCCTGCACGACGAGAAAGCTCATCAAGCAATCGGCGAGGTGCTCGCCGAGCTGAACCAGCGTGCGGACGTCAATGTAGTTTTCAAGGCTTCATTTGACAAAGCGAACCGTACCAGTGCTCACGCACAACGCGGCCCCGGATTGCAAGAGGGGCTGAAGGAGCTGGAGCAACTATCGTCGCGGTTTGGTTTACCGACGACCACCGACATTCATCTTCCCGAACAGGCGGAGCCGGCGGCTGCGGTTTGTGACTTGTTGCAAATCCCGGCGTTTTTGGCTCGGCAAACGGATTTGTTGGTCGCTGCGGCGGCAACCGGGAAACCAATCAACATCAAGAAAGGGCAGTTCATGGCACCCCAGGACATGATTCACGCGGTGGGTAAAGCCCGCTCGGCGGGCGAGGGTGGCGTTCTGCTGTGTGAACGGGGAACATTTTTTGGGTACGGAAGGCTGGTCAACGATATGCAGTCCCTGCCCATCATGCGTTCGCTCGGCGTTCCCGTGGTATTCGATGCAACGCACAGTGTCCAACGTCCCGGTTCGGGTGCGGATTCGGCAGGCACCGCTGGGGGATCGACGGGTGGAAACCGAGAAATGGTCGAACCATTGGCCCGTGCTGCCGTAGCAATCGGTATCGACGCGATCTTCTTTGAAACGCATCCGAATCCGGACCAGTCGCCCAGTGACGGCGCCAACATGGTCCCTCTGGGTCAGTTCACCGGACTCGTCGATCGCTTGTTGCAGATTCGAAACACGATCAAATCCATGGCCCGTTGAATGGCTTACCGGCGTTTGAAAACCAGTCGGACTTTTTCTTGCATCCTTTTTCTAAGCGCGGCGGCGATGACACTCGTCGCCGGCTGCGGTGATGACACGGATTTGGTCCGTGACATCCAAAACCGTCGACAGAATCGGGCGCAAGAACGTTCCCAGCAAGATCATCTCGGTGAGATGTTTGCCTTGCTGAATCAGTTCATTGACTTGGAGCCGGAACGCGCTCAACGACAGATCGCCTACCATCTCAATCGCTGGAGCGAATCCAGGGATGGGGACGGTGGTCAAGTCACCGAGTTGCTCAAAACAGTTCGCGACATCGTTCCGCCGGAACAACTCCAGGAGAGTTTGCAGTCCGAAACGTTTCAAACGTCCGACGTCAGACATCTACGCGACTGTTTTCTGTTCTCTCAGTTGTTTTCTTGGATCGACGTTCCCGAGCTGGATGATCCGCTGCTGGTTGGTTGGTTCAATGAAAAGGAAGACAGTTGGAAGCAAGCCGATGTAGACGCACTCCGGACCGCGACACGGTTGTTTGATTGGACGGTGCGGAACATCTCGCTTGAGTACGACGTTCCGGCATCACCAAGTCCCCCGGGACCCTCGATGCCGTTGGGCATGAAGTTCCGCGGGGCGGGATATCGGCAAACGGATTACCAAACACTGATGCGCGGCGTGGGCGACAAATTCCAGCGTGCCGGTGTCTTCACGCAGCTCTGTCGGCAAGCGGGAATTCCGGCGGCCGTTTTGGGGACGATCGATGGAAAGACCGGCGATGTCAAACCCTTTTGCGTCGGCGTGCTGGTGGCCGGTGAGCTCTGGCTTTTCGAACCCAAACTCGGAATCTTCGTTCCCGGTCCCGGACAGGTCGGCATCGCCACACTGTCCGATGCGCGTCAGGATCCGTTGGTGCTGCGGCGACTCGGAATTGCAGGACTCGATCAGTTCACGTATCCGATCAAACGAACGGACGTGCAACAGTGCGCGGCCCTGCTAAACGTTCTTCCGGAGTCCCTTGCGCCGCGCATGCAGAAGTTGCAAGGTGGGCTGACCGGCCGAAGGCGGATGGTGGTCCACGTGGATGCGGATCAGCTCGCCAAAGAGCTCGACGCGGTGACGGGAATCAGTAGCGTTCGCTTGTGGGACGTGCCATTACTTGCCGAGGTTTATCAGCAAGTCTGCAACAACTACGCCGAACGCGATCCGATGTTCAATTTCTGGTACGTCGCTCGATGGGCGATGATGGAATCCGATTCGGAGATGGCGGACAATCTCTCGCGTGGGCGATGGTTGCACTTGATTGGTCGTTTTTCGGACATCGAAGATGAAAATCTGGAAGGTGCACGCAGTCTGTATCTTGCGCAGCGAAAGCCCGAATTTGAGATCGAAGACTTACGAATCGACGTCGACCTTCAGTTGCAATACGGCATCCGCCGAGGGCTCGATACAAACTCCGCGGAATACGACCAACAGGTCGCCCAGGTGCAGACGTTGATTTTGATGGGCAAGCGAACCGCAACGTTCTGGTTGAGTCTGTTGCAGGCGGATGATGGGCGAACCGAGACGGCGGAAGGCTGGTTGTCCAAACGTGTTCTTGATGAAACGCAGCCTTCGATTTGGACGCCCGCGGCTCGCTACAATTTGGCGCGACTGTTGGAGACGCTCGGCAAAACGGAAGAAGCGATCGAGCTCTACAAGCGGGAAGGCGAGCCTCAAGAGCACGGGAATCGTATCCGAGCTCGACTCCTTGCCCGTTCAACGGCGGAATAGCCGACGTGGCTGACGATCGAATCATTCTGGGGCTTTGGCCGATTGCCGGCATCACCACGGTGGGAGTCACACAACAGGATGCCGAATCGACGATCGTCGCCGCGATCGAAGGAGGCATTCGTACGTTCGATACCGCCTTCAGTTATGGCTTCGACGGTGAAAGCGATCGTCTGTTGGGCCGGTCGATTCGCCCCGACCGAGAGTCATTTCGTGTTTTTGGGAAGGTCGGCCAACGCTGGACACAGAGCCGGAAGCGTATCGTCGATGGCAGCCCAAAGCAGCTTCGATCCGACGCGGAAACATCGCTTCAGCGACTCGGTTGCGAGTACTTTGATACCCTGTTTTTCCACCAGCCAGACCCCGAGGTCGATCTCGAAGAATCCGCGAGTGCCTTTGCAAGAATGCGAGAAGATGGACTGTGCCGAACCATCGGGATCTGCAACGCAACCCACGCACAAGTCGATGCCTTCGCGAGAGTGGTTCCCATCGACGCGCTACAATCGCCCCTGAACTATGTGCAACGTTTTGATCAGGCCGGTGAAATCTTGCATCATGCTTCGGGTGGAAAAAACGTTTATGTGTTCTGGACGCTGATGAAAGGACTGCTCGCCGGAGCAATCGGGCGAGAGCATTCCTTCGCCGCCGGAGACAGCCGTCCTGGGTACGCCGTCTTCCAGGAACCTCTGAGATCGCTCGTGCATGACACGCTCGATGAATTAAAGGCAGTTGCGGACGCAGTCGACCAGACCTTGGCGCAGCTGGCCGTTAGTTGGGCGATCTCGCAGCAAGGTGTTTCCGGCGCGTTGGTTGGCGCGAGGCGACCCGCACAGATTCGCGAGATCGTTGGCAGCCGAATGCTAGATCAGGAGACACTGCGAGCCATCGAGGAAGCGACGGCGCGGTTTCGCACGTGAAGAAGCCGTGTGCCGATCTTGATGACTGTAAGGGTTGGTGACAAACAGAACCTTGCGAAGGCATCCAACATGACCGCACGTTGCGCAACGAGTTTGTGAGCTAGGATTCAGCTCCGGTACGTAACTCGAAGAACTAGTCCAGCGATGCAGTGCGAAAAGTGCTTTGGCGAAATGATCTCCGTTCCGAATCGCCGCCACGCTCAATGTCGTGGTTGTGGGAACTACCATTTCGACCTTCCGTTAGAGGACCCGTCGGAACCTCTGGAACTGAGCGGTCAATCGGTAGGCGTTATTTGCCCGAAGTGCAAAGAGTCCCTGGAGTTCGCGACACTGCACGGTCGCTGGCGAGTCTGCCTTTGTAAAAAGTGCCGCGGGTACGTGATCGACAGCGGGTGCCTTGGCGTCATCGTCCATGAATTGCGAGCCAATTATCGTGGCGAGGACGCGAGCCCTGTTCCACTGAACCCGAGAGAACTGGACGAGCATCGTTCCTGCCCGGCGTGTGATCAGTGGATGGAAACCCATCCCTATCACGGACCGGGTACCGCGGTCATCAATAGCTGCTCGGCCTGCAAAGTCACTTGGATGGACCACCAAGAGCTCGCATCAATCATTTGCGCACCCGGGTTTCGCCCCAAGCCCGATTCGTCCCCCTTCCGCGTCCGGTTGAATCCCAATCCCATCGAGCTGCAGGACGACCGACTGCAAAGCCCCGCAAAGCTGATGTTGCAGTTGATCACGGGAATCAGCATGTAAAACGGGAAACGGGGTGGCATGCCCTGCCGGATTGGCCACCCCCCCGACTTGCACCGGTGACAAAACAGCGGAGAATGCGTTGGGTTCATTCCGTCGCTTTCTTCCTCTTGGACACAAACATGTCACGGTTGCTCACGTTTGCCGCATGCGTCTGCCTCTCCATTTTGACGATCCGCCCGACCAGTGCGGAAGACTCGGCGGACCTTCAGACCAAGATTCAGCAGCTCGCTCAAGCGTACGTCGACGGAGATTCGATTCGTTCGGCTGCCATTGGTGTGATCAATGGCGAAGACGAATTCTTCGTCGGTGTGGGGCAGCTTAGTGAAAGCGATTCGAGGCAGCCGAACCGTCAGACGATCTACGAGATCGGCTCGATTAGCAAAGTCTTCACTGGAGTGCTCTTGGCAGATGCGATTAAGCGTGACCTTGTCCGTGCCGAGCAAGCCGTTCAGGAGTTGCTTCCCAAGGGAGTTACGATGCCGACATGGAAAGACAAAGGGACTCGATTGATCACATTGAAAGATCTCTCCACACACGCTTCCGGACTGCCTCGGATGCCCAACAACATCAAGATCTTCAACAATCCCACGAATCCCTATGTCGACTACAAGGCCGATGATCTGTTCGAATTCTTGAAGTCACACGAGCTGCGCCGGGAGCCAGGCACACAGGAGGAATATTCGAACCTGGCGGTCGGGCTGTTGGGTGAGTTGCTCGCTCAAAACCAAGACACCGACTACGAGTCACTTCTGAAGTCACGGATCACCGATCCGCTCGGAATGAGCGACACAACGCTGACGCTTTCGGACGAGCAGCGGAAACGCTTGGCACCACCCCACGACGTTAGCAATCAACCAGCATCCAATTGGGATTTCAAGGCGATGGCGGGTGCGGGAGCGATTCGTAGCAACGTCGATGATATGTTGAAATTCTGTCGTGCAAATCTAACGCCACCTAAGAACGACGTTGGGAATGCGCTCAATCTCGCTTATCAACAACAGCGAGACGCACTCGGAGGATCCAGTCGTCCGATGGGATTCGGTTGGATGATCAATCCGGGCACGTCGACTCATTGGCACAACGGAG
>JBCBOO010000310.1:0-6950 GCA_039821235.1 Planctomycetota bacterium | reverse complement strand
CCCGACGTCATGGACATCGCCAACGAACCGGCGCATGTTCACAAGTCTTATGGAATGGATTCAGGAACCGATTTAAAGAAGGCGTACGCCAATAACTGTATTCTCGCTCGGCGTCTGCTTGAGAAAGGCGTGCGAGTCGTCCAACTATTCAACGGCAGTGACCCAGCCGGCGGCAACGGCATCACCAACTGGGATTCGCACAGCAACATCGCGAAGACTCATGCGATGCAGGCTGAGATCATGGACCAACCCACCGCCGCACTGATCGCCGATCTTAAGCAACGCGACATGCTGAAGCACACGCTTGTCGTCTGGTGCACCGAATTCGGCCGGATGCCATTCCTGCAAGCCAATGGAACCGGCAGAGATCACAACCCCGGCGCCTTCACGTGTTTCCTTGCCGGAGCTGGAGTCAAACATGGTTTCAGCTATGGCGAAAGCGACGAATATGGATTCAAAGCCGCCGTCAACGAAACCTCAGTCTACGACTTCAACGCCACGCTGCTGCATCTGATGGGCCTGAACCACGAACGCCTCACCTACTACCACAACGGCCTTGAACGCCGACTGACCAACGTTCACGGTCACGTCGTCCGTGACGTTCTGGCGTGATCAATCCTTAAGTAATGCGTGGCCTCTGAACGAGAGTCCTTGAGTGCTGATCTTGAGTATACTCTGCGATTGACCGCCATCTTTTGGGAGAGATAAACGCGATGCGAGAACGCACTTTCGGCAGACCTTTTGTGCGCGTCATTTGGACGTTGCTTTTGATTGCACCCGCTTTCGTCGCGAACGCTGAGTCATCAAAACACCCCAATTTCATCGTGATCTTTTGTGATGATCTGGGATACGGTGACCTGAGCTGCTATGGGTCAACGAAGAATCGTACGCCTCATATTGATCGCTTGTCGAAAGATGGCATGCGGTTCACTGATTTCTATTCGTCCAGCCCGGTGTGCACCCCTTCGCGCGCCAGTTTAATGACCGGGTGTTACCCGCGACGGGTCGGAATGCATGAGGACTACACGGGGCATTGGGTGCTGATTCCTCGCAGTCGACGCGGCTTGAATCCCGATGAAGTGACCGTGGCCGAAATGCTACAGGATCAAGGATACGCGACGGCTTGCATCGGTAAGTGGCATCTGGGGGACCAGTCAGAGCACCTGCCCACACAGCATGGCTTTGACGAGTACTTTGGCATTCCGTATTCCAACGACATGCAACAGAAGAGGCGTGGCGACCCGCCATTGCCTTTGGTTCAACAGACTCGCGTTATCGAGGCACCCGCGGAGCAAGCTACTTTGACGCAGCGATACACGGAAAAGGCAATCGAGTTTATTGAGGCGAACCGTACGCGACCGTTCTTTCTGTATCTGCCACATACCTTTCCGCATCTACCGCTGTTTGCTTCGCCGGCCTTTCACGGAAAGAGCAGCAACGGGCGGTATGGAGATTCCATTGAAGAGATCGATTGGTCGACCGGTGAGATTCTCAAATGTTTGGATGAGTTGCAGATAGCGGAAAACACTTTCGTAATCTTCACTTCGGACAATGGTTCCAACGGACGAAACGGTGGTTCGAACGCTCCGCTTGCGGGATCCAAAGGATCAACCATGGAAGGTGGAATGCGCGTGCCTATGATCGCTCGCTGGCCGAATAAGATCGCTGCGGGTTCGGTTTGCTCGGAGCTCGCAACAACAATGGATGTGTTACCGACGTTTTGTTCCTTGGCAGGCGCCGAATTGCCTGCCAAGAAAATCGACGGCTTCGATCTCTGGCCGCTACTGTCCGGGCAGACTGATGCCGAGTCCAAGTACGAGGCCTTGTTTTACTACCGCCGCAGACAGCTGCAAGCGATTCGATGGAAGGATTGGAAGTACCACTTACCACTTGGGGAGAGCCATCCCAATTGGACATCGCCCGAGCCACTCGGAAAAGGTCGACCCGGCAAGCTTGTGAATCTGAAAACGGATTTAAAAGAAAAGCAAGATGTCGCCGCGAAGCATCCGAAGATCATGGAGCAAATGTTGGCCCTAGTTGAACAGGCGAAAGAACAGCTTGGAAATGACGCACATCGGGGTAGCGAGCAGAGAGAGGCCGCCACGCTTGACTCTTCCGTTCCGATGTTGCTGGTTGAATAAGCCCGTGCAGCTGCTTCACGTACGGCGACCGCCATTGAAAAACCACCGACACCGAGAATGACTCGGTGACCGGTGGTCCGTCTTCCTCGCACCGTTTAGAGAATGCAGTGCTCGGAAAATAAATTCATTTTCGGACGGACGTTAAAACAAACCGCCGTCACCCAACAACAACAGTGAGTCGTCGTCATCACCGGAAAGATCGCTTAAGAGATCTCCACCTGACGAGAATCCGCTAAAGAAGTTATCTCGGATTCGGACACCTTCGCCTTCTCCGCCGGAGCCATTGATGCGGCGTCCGATCTCATTGACGACGGCCAATGCATCGACGGGGCTGATCAGCTCGTCACCCTGGACATCGAGTGCCAATCCGGTCGCTTGAGCTTCATCGCTGATGGTTCCGATGTTGCCGAAACGCCCGAGGAAGTTGATGACCAACAAAGCATCGAGTGGCGAGACTTGTCCATCGCGGTTGACATCCGCATTGAGGACCGAGTTTTGGAGACTAACGCTACGCGAAGAACACGAACCGATGACGCCACTGCAAACGTCTGCTTCCGGATCCACCAGTGAAATCGTAATCGTCGCGATGGGTGTCAATCTGCCGAAGGCGCTTTCGAGGAATTCGCCGGTCGGAAGTCCAGTGCCAATGAATTCGTCCAGGCCTTCGTGGAGTCGAATCAAGCCGTTTTCATCCACCGACGTGCCACCTTCGGTTGAAAACGCCGCTCCGCCGTTCGGATCATTGACTTCCGTTCCGGCATCCAAAATGTCTCGACCGTAGATCGTGATTTGGCGGGCACCGTTGAAGTTGCCTGAGGAGTCGAACAGCTCGTAGCGGCGCGAGTCACGATTCGCGATGAACGCATCATTGGACGGAATGATCATGCTCGCGAAACTGAAGTACCGGTTCTCGTAGCTGCTTTGGACTTCGATGATCTGGCTGGAGATTTCACCGGGCTCAAAGACAGGAGCTCCGGCAAAACCATCAGGTGCGGTGATCACCGTATCCACTCCGCTTGATTCGGCAGCGAACCGCGCGACCAGTTCACTGGCGTCGCCCTCCTCGGCGATCAACTCCAGTCCGCCGAACTGAGATGCGGGGACACCGCTGCGGGCGACCTCAAAGCCTCCGTCGTGGAATGCGACCCAAAATGGTGTTTGTGCCAAACCGCCGTCTTCGGTGAGCGATTCGACTTCGATTTGCAGGCGGACACCGACGTCCACCGTGAACGTACCAATGTTTGTGAATCCCGAGTCCAAGCCGAGAGTGTCGGTGACTTCACCATCGACAACACCGACGGTGTAGCGACCGTTGTTTCGAGCGGTGAATTCTCCGTCGTCTGTCGTGACGGTGTAAGTGACCGTTGCAGACTGGGGTGCGTTTCCGAGGCCTGCTTCCACAACGACGCCGGTGACGGTCAATGCGCGTCCGAGGGGGCCCGTAACTTGAATGTCATTGGTATCGATTGAAGTGAGATCGATTCCGGACGGATCAAAGTACGTGACCTCGATGTCATGCGACGTGGTTCCGGCCGTCAACACATCGTCGGCCACCAGGGAAGCCGTCGGGCCGTCTTCATCGATCGCGTTGCCGGTCGATCCAGAAAGTCCGATCGTGATGCGAGCCAAGGGTGTTCCGGCCGCAAACGCCGACAACAAGTTTTCATTCGTTGGCAACGGCGTTCCGATGAACTCGTCCAGCCCATCATGCCTGCGGATGACGCCGTTTTCATCGACGCCCGTTCCGCCGAGCGCCGAGAACGCTGCTCCGCCTCCCGCAGCGTTGACTTCCGTTCCGGCATCCCAAACATCACTCCCAAAGAGCGTGATGGTCTGTTCGCCTCGGAAGAAACCCTGCTCGTCAAATAGCTCGTAGGCACGTGGGTTGAAGTTCGCGAGGAAAGCATCGTTGGAGGGGATCACCATGCTCGCGAAACTAAAGAATCGATTTTCGTTGGTGTCGAAAACATCGAGTGTCGAGCTTGCGATTTCGCCGGGCTCAAAGACAGGGGCCCCGGCGAAACCATCCGGAGCGGTCACAACGCCGTCCACGCCACCGGACTGACTTGCGAATCGCGAGACGAGACCGCTGACATCGCCCTCCTCGGCGAGAGCTTCCAGACCGGGATAATTGGATGCTTCACGACCGGCAGCGGCGGTGATGAAGTTTCCTTCGTGAACGGAAATCCAGAACGGCGTTTGTGCGAGACCTCCATCAAGCGTGAGGTTCTCGACCGTGATCTGAAGCTGCACCGGTAGCAAGACTTCAAACGACCCCAGCGACTCGGCATCCACTTCGTTGCCCAATCGGTCACCGACTTCGCCGTCGACCAAATTGACGAAGTACAACCCGTTATCGACTGTCGAGAAGGCATCTCCGTCGGAAGGAGCGACGCGATACGTCGCCGTAACGGTGCGGTTGATTTCGCCTGGTGTTCCATCGGTGGTCACGTCCAAGACCGAGAGCACGTCGCCGCGTCCATTGGTCACCGTCAAATCGCTTGTGTCGATGCTGGTCAGATCCACGCCAGAGCTGTCGCTGTAGGTAACACGGATATCATGCGACGCTTGGTCGGCGACCGATGCCGTGGTGACATCCAAGGTCGCTCGTGGTGCATCGAGGTCGATCGGCGAGGAGGGAACATCTGCCAAGCTGATGGTGAAGCGAGCGATGGGTGTCATGCTTTCGAAGGCGGCGCCGAGGTTTTCGCCGGTCGGCAAACCGGTTCCCACGAAGTCGTCGAGTCCTGCGTGGCGGCGGATCACACCGTCTTCATCCACGGAAGTTCCGCCTTCGGTGCTAAAGGCGGCTCCGCCCGCTGGATCATTGACTTCCGTTCCCGCGTCCCAAATTCCGTTGCCGTAAATGGTGAAGCTGCGGGCGCCTGTGAAGTTGCCCGCCAAATCGAACAACTCGTAGGCACGCGGATCTAAGTTGGCGATGAACGCGTCGTTGGACGGGATCACCATACTGGCGTAGCTGAAGAAGCGATGACGAGTGGGATCATCCACGTCGATCGATTGTGTGACGGTTTCACCGGGCTCAAACACGGGAGCTCCGGCAAAGCCATCGGGTGCCAAAATGACGCCGCCGGGTCCCGACGATTCCGACATGAATCGTGTCTCCAATTCGCTCACGTCGCCTTCCTCGGCGATCAACTCCAAGCCGCCGAACTGCGATGCTTCAAAACCAGCGCGGGCGACTTCGAAGGTGCCGTTGTGGATCCCGATCCAAACCGGTGTGTTGGCAAGGCCGCCCGGATCCGAGAGGTTTTCGACCGACACGTTAAGCCGAACGGGAGCATCGACGGTGAAGTCACCGAGTAGTTGCTCGTCAGCGGTGCGACCGAAGGAATCTCCGACTTCGCCATCAAGCAGGACAACGCTGTAGGTGCCGTTATCGAGCGCCGTAAACGAACCCGAGTCAGGAGCAACGCGGTACGTCGCGGTGACTTCGGTGGGGACGCCCTCCGTAATGTCGGTGGAAACCGAAAGCACATCCAATTGCGTCAGAACCGGGCCGGTGATGCGAAGATTGCTGGTCGCGATGCTGTTGAGATCGACGCCCGACGGATCGCTGTAAACGATCGAAATCTCGTGAGCATCAGACCGTTCGGAAAGCGTGTCCGCCACAAGCGATGCACGCGGGCCTTCGGTATCAATCGGACCCGAGGGATTCGACGTCGTTGTCACCGTGATTCGAGCCAACGGCGTGTTTGAACTGAAGGATCGTCCGAGGGTTTCGCCCGTCGGCAGACCTGTTCCGATAAAGTCGTCCAAACCAGCGTGCAAGGCAATCACGCCGTTTTCATCGACCGATGTGCCACCCTCGGTTGAGAACGCGGCGCCCCCGGCGGGATCGTTGACTTCCGTTCCCGCATCGTAGACTTGAGACCCATAGATCACGAAGGATTGTGGTCCGACAAAGGCACCAAAGTCATCGAAGATTCGGTAGGCCATTGGGTTGAGGTTCGCGATGAATGCGTCGTTTGACGGAATGATCATCGACGCGAAACTGAAGTAGGGACTTTGCAGCGTATCGCTGACCAGCAGCTCTTCGGTCACCACTTCACCGGGTTCAAAGACGGGTGCGCCGGCAAAACCATCCGGAGCGGTGATCACACCATCGTTCCCCACGCCTTCGCTGGCGAACCTCGCGACGACACCACTGACATCACCCTCTTCCGCCAGGGCTTCCAAACCGCCGAAATCACTGGCTGGCTGGCCGATCGAACCGACGTCAAATTGGCCGTCGTGTGCGGCGACCCAAAACGGTGTCTGCGCCAAACCCTCTTCAACTGCTAAGTTTTCAATGGTGATCGAGAGTGTTTCGGCAGCCAGTAGTTCTCTTCGTTCCAGCAACTCACTACGGAGTCCGTTGCGGCGAGTTTTCCGTCGGCGTTCGGACGAAGATTGACGGAAGCGTTTGGCAGGAAGGGATTTGCGTGTGAAAAAGCGAGGCATCGACGTAAAACCTGGGTGTTAAGACAACAAAGCGAACGAAAAGGAATGAATTGGCGGATTTGCAGGCCAAGCATCCATTTACGAATCGCGAGCAGGACCGGCCACGTGCGTGTGATTGCGAGTTGGTCGTTCGAGGTGAATCGAATTCACACTCGTTTTTTAGAAATGCCAGAAAAGAAATTCTCCGACAGCTCGGACGCTAGCCGGGACACGAACCCCGATCCGATGGACCCGACACAGTGGGTCGATCAGTTCGGTGATGCGCTGTTCGCCTTTGCCGTCGCGCGGACCGGCGACCGCTCCGTTGCGGAGGATCTGGTCCAAGACACTTTCTTGGCCGCCGTC
>JBCBOO010000030.1:0-35420 GCA_039821235.1 Planctomycetota bacterium | reverse complement strand
TGACGGAACCGGCTTGGACGCGAATTTTGATCTGCTCCAATTTCTCGCGCAACATCTTCAGCTCGGTCTGGAGTGTGAGCTGTCGGTGCTGGTGATAGCGAGCTTCGACGACGCCATGGGCAATCGCATGTAGCAGGCGTTCTCGCGGATACGCCGGATCGCTGGAGGCGACTCGCGCGAGCAGACCGGACAGGCGCAAACGCTGATCCACGATCGTGCCGGATGGAATCGTTCGCAGTCCCAGAATCTGCATCCATCGCAGACGAGGATCTTGGAGCGCATCCCAGGCGGCGATCAACTCATCGTCGGTGAGTCGCGGATCGGGTGCTGCCAAAACCACAGGGTTTTGCATCCCGGGAGTGGGGCTGTAGTAGGCGGGCTGCGTCGCCGTCGCGGGCTCGGCGGTAAGATGCGGCCGAGCGACCGTCCGAATCGACCGCTGCGCCGCCCGCCCACGAAGACCTGACGAGTGCCGAGCAGGTACGCCGGTGGACGGAAATGACGATGTGCAACCACTCGAAGCCGCGGCGAGAAAGGCAGAACCGAGAACCGCCAATCCGATCATGACGGAGTTCGACAAGTCCTCCGCGCGAACGGCTCGCACACCAGACCCTGCTCCCGACTCGGTTCCCGCACCTGACTTGGCCGGCTGTGTTGTCGTCAAATCTCTGCCCCGGCACGATGGTGTCGCTTGTCGATTCGCAAACATCTTGTCCGATCATCCTGAATACTGGCGAATTTCCACCTCGGCAATCACAATCTGATCCTCGTAATGGATCGACACCGGGCAAGCGGTCTCATGGAACCTTTTGGAGCGATGGTTTCAATCGGAACAAACCTCAAAGCTTGACGAGTGCAAGTTTCGAGGTCCCCTTTGGTCCGCAAACCGTACAATCGTCACACACCGTTCGATCAAGTCGGCGCTGATTTGACGACACCATTGCATGGCGAAGTGAATCGTTTACCGTGCGGGTCCGAACCGTTTTAATTGCTCGAAGTCCGATTTCGATGACTCACCAGAATCCGCCTCCAACTCATGGTCCTGCGTCACCATCCGCTCTTCGGCAGCGGTTCCATCTCGACCGTGGCGTATTGACGTTGGGCTTGAGCGACATGGAACTGCCAGTGGTCGCCGTCGATCGACGTTTTTTTGTGGCCGATGCGTCCCTCGCGCCCGAGCGTTTTCAACCGCAGCCCGACGAGGAGGGAGAAATTTCCGAACGCGGCGTCTTCATTGCGGCGGATGATTCTCGGTTGTCGGTCGAATTTCGTGTGCTGGAAACCCATGAGAAACTGGTTCGCTGCGAACTGGCGGGCATGGAGGAGGCACCGGCTCGCAAATGGTTGTTCTTTCTGAACCGCTTGTCGCAAGACCTCGGCGGTCAGGCTCTTGAGCCGCCCCGTGACCGATCCGACGAAGTCGACATCACACGACATGATGCGCCCCATCCGGCTTCCCGTTCAACACCACGAAGCGCGCCAGAAAATTCAAAGCCAAAACGCGTCACACGTTGGGGTTGGGGCGCGATCGCCGGTGGCGCCGTCGCGCTCCTGGCAGTGGCAAGCTTATTGAGCGATCGTGACGCGGCGATCCCGGCAATCAAGGCGAATGCAAAATTCGAGAGTCGCATGGTTCGCGTTCAAACGCAACGCCCCGGAACGGTCATCGAAATCTTGACCCAACCAGACCAGCACGTCGAAGCGGGACAGAAGTTGATCGGGATCGAAGTGGCAAGCTTGCAGCAAGACTCCGTTGACCCGAACATTGAATCCTTGCAAAAGCAGCAGTCCGAACTGGAGCAGCAACGCGAGAACCTGCTCGCGGGAATTCGCTTGCTTGAACGGGGGCTGGAACTTGCGAGAAAACGGGCGGAGCTGCAACTAAAAACGGCTCGCGCCGAGCAAAAGGTCGCCCAAAGTGAGCTTGATCTCGAACAGGCAAAGTTAAATCGATTGGAAGCGTTTGCAAAAAAGGGAAGCGTCAACTCCGAAGAGCTGGATGTGACCCGTGCCTTGCGTGATCGAGCCAGTGCCAACGCCGAAGCGTTCCAGGCACAGATCGACTCGGCGGAGTTGCGACTACGCGCGGCGGACGAGGAGTTTCTATTCGAGGGAGATCAGATTCGTTCCCTGCCCCAATACCGACGCGAGCTGGAAGAGGCGGAGCGGCGTCTCGGACAACTCGTCCAGAACATTGAACTCCTCGAAAACGCAACGTCCATCCAGGCCATTACGGCTCCCACGCACGGGACGGTCCAGCGGATCAAGCTGTCCAAAGGACAATCGTTCGAGTCTGAATTCGAGGCCCTGGAACTGAGGACCATCGACCGGGACAGAATTCGCGTCGACTTAAATGACGATCAACGCGCAGCGATCGAAGTCGGCCAAAAGGTCAAGGTCTCGTTTCCTCGGACTGGTCAAGCTATTCAGGGAACCATTCAAGAAATCTCTGACTCCGGTGTCGCGGTCGTTCTGGAGCCCCTTGAATTGGCCGATGCGGATCGATTTACAATTGATGAACCGATCGAAGTTGAATTTACTCGCCACGCACGATAGCGCGGATCAATCGCGGCAGCTTGCAGCGTGTCACGTTTGATTCCACAGGCTGGAAGCCTGTCCTACGTTTCAACTTCACCGTCAGGGAGAGAGAGAAGGCATGGCTGAAGAGAAAACTGAACCGGACGGGGACATTCGCCAGGACATCGTTTGGCATGAGCAAAGCGTGCTTCGTCATGACCGGGAGCGAAACCTGGGTCAACGCGGTTGTGTGGTTTGGTTCACCGGACTAAGCGGTTGCGGCAAAAGCACCATCGCCAATGCGGTCGACGTCCAGTTGACTCGGCGACGCCACGCATGTGTGCTGCTCGATGGCGATAATGTGCGGCACGGCCTTTGCGCACCACCGGGTGTCCTACAGCCCGAGCATGGCGATGAATTTGCAAATCGATTCGGGCTGGGCTTTGATGCCGTTGACCGAGAAGAGAATATTCGCCGAATCGGGAGTGTCGCATCGCTGATGGCGGGCACGGGACTCGTAACACTGACCGCGTTTGTCAGTCCTTACCGACGGGATCGTCAGCGTGTTCGATCGATGGTTGCCGCGGCGGGCCGGGAAGGTGATTTCATCGAAGTCTTCGTGGATACGCCGCTGGAGATCTGCGAATCAAGAGACCCAAAAGGGCTTTATCAGAAGGCTCGCGCGGGGCTCATCAAGAATTTCACCGGCATCAGCGATCCATACGAAGCGCCGGAAAAGGCCGAAATCCGCCTCGATGGCGGAGCCGGAAAATCGGTCGAGGTGCTGGCAGACGAGGTCATCGGGTACTTGGACAGGCGGAGATACCTGTCGGCCGGGACGGAGTCGGAGGCAGATCGCGGGTAAGGCCGCCAAATTTGCCGTTGCGGCCCGAACGGTTAGCGTTACACTACCGATTCGTAGCACGAAAACAGAACCAATTTTGGAATCGAAAGTAGTAAAGAATGACGATTTCGAAGCAGCGTAAAGCTGAAGTCATTAAAGAACACGGCTCGAGCGATGGCGACTCGGGTTCTCCAGAAGTCCAGATCGCGATTTTGACCGAGCGAATCAACGGCCTGACGGAGCATATGCGAACGCACAACAAGGATTACGCGTCTCGTCGCGGCCTTTTGGGCTTGGTGAGTCGTCGTCGACGACTCTTGGATTACGTCCGCGGGGAAGATCCTCAGCGGTATCTTGATATCATTGGCAAATTGGGCATTCGTAAGTAGCCCAGTTTTGGGTCGCCCCAGCGAAACGATGACTTGAGTCGTCGGCCGCTCAGAGGCGACCGACGCCACGGTGCCGACACTCGGCATTCTCATCGACGCTCTTAGGGTGACTGCGTGCGATCCTCGCACGCCTGTCGTTGCGCACTTGTTCGCTGAACGCAATGATTCGTTCAGCCTCCCGTTGCGCGGCGATTTCTCGGACCCGGGAGCTGCTTTTTCGTTTGTGTGTGAGGTGGCGTTTCTCTCCCCGCCACGCAGTCACTTTTGTCTGACTCGCATGCTGCATCCCTCCGGCCGTGGATGATCTTTCCCCGGTCAGCCTTGGTTTCTTGTCGTTTAATTTCGGCGTCGTCCGCGCTCCAGCAATTGGGCTGGGCTCCGCACGACGCTATTTGTTGTTGTTGAAAGAAGGTACGTGTAGTGACTGTCAATAAAATTCGAGTTGAAAAGAAGATCGGCCGGCAAGTGTTGTCGTTTGAGACCGGCCAACTCGCCAAGCAAGCCGCCGGCGCCGTTTTGGTCCAGTACGGCGAAACCGTCGTCCTCGTTGCGACGGCGTCCAGCAACCCGCGTCCCGGGATTGATTTCTTCCCCCTGACGTGTGACTACCGCGAGCGATTCGCCGCGGCGGGTAAGTTCCCGGGTGGATTCCTGAAACGCGAAGGACGCCCCTCCACCAAAGAAATCCTCAGCTCACGCCTGATGGACCGCCCCATTCGGCCGTTGTGGCCGGAAGGCTTCATGGACGAAGTTCAAGTGCAGGCGATGGTCGTTTCCAGCGATCAGGAAAATGACGGTGATGTCCTGGCAATGAACGGTGCTTCGGCCGCACTGTCGGTCAGCCCGTTGCCATTCCTCGGTCCCATCGCATCGGTCCGAGTCGGAAAAGTCGACGGCGAGTTGGTTGCGTTCCCGACCAACTCCGAGCTCGAAGAAAGCGAGCTGGACATGATCGTCAGTGGCTCGAAGGATCAAGTCGCCATGATCGAGGGCTTCGCGAACGAAATGCCCGAGGATCAGATGATCGAGGCGATTCAGTTCGCACACGATACCATTCGTGACATTCTCGGAATGATGGATGAATTGATCGAGAAGGTCAGCCCGACGAAGAACGAATTCGTCGCCCCCGAGGATGACGGACTGCTGGAGAAGGTCACCGCGGCCTACTACGACGAGTTCAAGACCGTCATGCAGACGCCGGGCAAGCAAGATCGCTCCGATGCGATTCATGCCCTCCGTGATCGTGCCATGGAAGCCATGATTCCCGACCCCGATGCGGAAGGAGCCATCTGCCCCAAACGATTCAAGTCCGTTTGGCATGACCTGGAAGGCAAGGTGGCTCGCGATTTGATCGTTGCCGGCACGCGTCCCGACGGACGTGACAACACCAGCCTGCGTCACATTCACTGCGAAACCGACGTATTGCCTCGCGTACACGGCTCGGCGATTTTCCAGCGTGGCGAAACCCAAGCGTTGATCACTGTGACACTCGGAACGGCTCGTGACGAGCAACGTGTCGACGGGCTGCACGAAGAGTTCAGCAAGAAGTTCATGCTGGACTACAACTTCCCACCGTTCTCCGTCGGCGAGTGCCGTCCGATCCGGGGCCCCGGCCGTCGTGAAATCGGTCACGGTTGCTTGGCCGAACGAAGCGTCGCGCCCGTCCTGCCGGCCGCCGAAGACTTCCCCTACACCGTCCGCGTGATCAGCGACATCACCGAGTCCAACGGCAGTAGCTCGATGGCATCGGTCTGTGGTGCCACGCTGGCTTTGATGGCGTCGGGTGTTCCGATCAGCAACCCCGTCGCGGGTATCTCGGTCGGCCTGGTACGAAACGCCGAAGACGACTTCGTGTTGCTAACTGACATCCTCGGTTCGGAAGATCACTTCGGTGACATGGACTTCAAGATCGCCGGAACACAGAACGGCATCACCGGCATCCAGCTGGACCTGAAGGTTACCGGCATCAGCGATGACATCATTCGCGCCACGCTGAAGCAATCGCGTGAGGCTCGTATCGAGATCCTGCGCAAGATGCTGACGACCATTCCACGTCCCCGACGCGAAACGGCGCCGACCGCGCCACGTTTGCTGCGAACGAAGATTGCTTCGGACAAGATTGGTGCTCTGATCGGTCCCGGCGGAAAGAATATCCGTGGCATTCAGGAAACGACCGGCTGTGTGATCGAAGTTGACGACGATGGCACCGTTTTGGTTGCCGGTAACAACAAGGAATCGGCTGCCGAAGCGATGCGTCAGGTCGAAGCCTGCACCGCCACGGTCCAGATCGGCAAGATCTACGACGGCATTGTCAGCAGCATCAAGGACTTTGGTGCCTTCGTCGAAATCCTCCCAGGACGTGACGGTCTGTGCCACATCAGCGAACTGAGCAGTGGCTACATCAGCAGCATCGACAAGGTCGTTCGTGTCGGTGACGCGATGAAGGTCTTGGTGATCGATGTCGACGAGCACGACCGAGTCAAGCTGAGCCGCCGACAAGCTCTCGAGGAGCTTGGTGAAGAAGACGAGATCGCAGCCATGGTCGCCGAACAAGGTGGTGACGAGGACCGCGGAGGCGATGGCGAAGACGGAGGCGAACGCCCCCGACGCCGAGGCGGAAGCGGACGTCGTCGCGGAAGCAGCAGCGGCGGTGGAAACCGCAGCCGACGTGACTAAGCGACCCGCGATGCCCCGCCCCTCACGATCTCAATCGTGAAGCGGACGGCCGTGAAGTAGCCAAGGCGAGAGAGTTCCCCAATCAGCTCTCTCGTCTTTTTTATGCGCTAGTGCTTCATCCAAACTGGACTTGGGGTTCGGGCGAATGAGACGATGGGCATTAGCCGTGACAGCCCAGCGTCAGCCACGATTTTTGCGGATAGCGGCGGCTAGCGGCGTGCGGCTTACCCCCAAAACGAAACGTTGGCAAAGCACTCCGGCTGGGTAGACGCCTGATACGATTTCGTTCAACGATCAAACCGCAAGGTCTCTCGAAAACACGCGGCGAAGAGACAAGCCAAGTCTCATCCCCAAATTCTCTGTGTGACTCCGCGACTTCAATTCCGTCGCGCGTTAACTGGCGCCCCTGGAACTCCATTCAAAGTCGAGCACGATTGAACGCATGATTATCGAGATTTTCCGGTGACGCGAAAGATACTTGATACGCTGAATTCCCACCCCGGAACAACATCACTCGCGTCCACGATCTCCTCCTCACGATAGACCGCGATGTCATTCTTCGAGCGGTACGCATGCACCGCTTGCGATTCGGGCACGACGACCAAGACAAGCTGGGTGCCAGCATTAATCCATCCAAACGCCTTGCTTTCAACCGATGCAAAAGAATCGCTTGGTGACACAACTTCGACGGCCAGGTCAGGTGCGAACGGTAAGAAACCCGTATCATCTTCCAAGGCCTGAATCTTCTCATTTGAAACGAAAGAGGCATCCGGTGCACGAACGGTATCGGGAGCAACTGAAATGCGGAAACCCGTCTCAGCGGCAAAAGTCGCGCCAAGGTCATTGTCTTCCACATGCACGCCCAGCAAGATACTGATTCGCGCTGCAATTCGGCCATGCCTTCCTCCTGCTGGCGAGATCATGCGAATCTCTCCATCGACCAATTCGTACCGCTTTCCGTCATCCGGAATCCTTGACAGCTGATCCGCCGTGCTCATCTTCCTGTCCTCAGTATTTCTACGACAATACAGCGGGCTACTTTGCCACTTAAGCGTGAATTGTAGACGAAATCCGCCAGGCATCGTGACGAAGCTTCGGACTGTTGTTTCAGTCACGCAGCATGGACGCTGTTACGGTTTTGGATTTTGGATCCATATCGGCGCACGTCGCGCGCCGTGCCGTGGGGATGTCCGGCGAGCGATTCTATCGATACAAGCAAGTCCATCGCGACAAAATCCGTGATTAACTCAATGCGATTCCTGCGGCCGGAGTTGCTTTCGGAGATGGTGAGATAAGGCACATTTGGTTCCACGCATTTGCGCATGTTTGGTTCTGCGCATCAGCCCCGAATGGGGCGACAGCACCTTGCCGGTGGGCTTGCCCACCGGTTTCGATTCGCCCCGAATCTCCTCCCCGTTCAGTCGTCCGGCGGCAAAGCCGCCGGACGACTGAACGAGGGGATTTTGCGCGGCTGGCTAGTCCGTGGGGCAAGCCCCACGGCAAAGGGCTTTCGGCCCTCCGGGCCTATCGGAGAAGCTTTGGTCAAGTCATGAACCTTGGAATGACGAGTTGAGTGGCCCTCGTTCGGGTTGAGCCGGACGGGGCTAGCCGCAATTGTCCGCAAAAATCGGGGCCGACGCTGGGCTGTTAATAGGTTGGGGGTGTGGTCGTATTATATGGGGCACATTTGTTTCCACGCATTTGCGCATGTTTGGTTCTGCGCAACAGCCCCGAATGGGGCCGGTGGGCTTGCCCACCGGTTTCGAATCGACCCGAATCTCCTCCCCGTCCAAGCGAACACAACAGGAAGACAATGTTGGGACGTTAGCGTTAGAGCGTGTGGACTTGGTAGGTTTTTGGGTCGAGATGGGTGCTGGCCAGATCGAGGAGATGCTTGTGGTGCGTGAAGAGGATGACTTGGGTCACGGCAGTGAGTGATGAAAGCTCTTTCAGTGCCGCCGCCGTTCGATCATCGTCCAGCTGGATGAGGCAATCATCGATAATGACCGGAACCGAGTGGACCGCTCCCGACTCGGGGGACAATTGATGACGGATGGATGCCAGACGCATCGCCAGGTAGACCGCATCAGCCGTCCCACAACTCATTGCATCGACGGGTACGAGATGACTTTGCTTTTCCGAGTCGGCTGCAGACTCCGGGACGCCATAGATCCTTGTTTGCCCTTTGTCGTCGTACTCTGGTTTCAGCCCTGTGTAACGTCCGCAGGTTAAACCACGAAAGGCGTCGCAGGCGAGTTTCAACACGGGACTCTGGTTGGCCTGACGATAGTGTTCAATCGATTGGCGAAGGATCAGTCGAGCGACTTTGAGCCGAGCGTAATGCCGAGCGTCACGATGAATCCGTCCCGTCAAGAACTGCATCTCTTGATTGAGTTCCGCCGCACGGTCCCCGCCGTCGATCGAATCCAACTCCCGGGCCAATCCGCCGACCTCTCGCTCGCATTCCCGAGCTTGCTCGCGGAGGGACTCACGTCGCTGCTGGAGTGCCGAGATCTGCTCCGCGATCGCTTCGGCGTCTTGCTTGCGAGCTTCCTGCAAAAACTCTTCGATCGGCCTTCCCGCAGCGATGCGTGTCAGTTGACGTTCGCATTCCGCGAATTCGCGGGTGAGGGCTCGTTTCTCAGATGCGCGAGGTTCGATCGCCAGCAGAGATGCTTCATCCTCGACGCCGGCTTCGCGACACAATGCTTGTAGCTGTGCCGACATGTGCTCAAGCTGTTGTGAATCACTCGCGAGTTTCTCATGCGTCTGTTCGAGTTGCTTCCCGAGCCGACGCTGTTCGGACTCACATTCCTTTTCGGATTGCAATTGATCGTAGAGCGATTTGGCCAACTGATCCGCTTGCACGTCTTCTTCAAGTGCTCGCCCAACCAGTTCGGCAATCGATCGAACATGTTGCTCGAATTGCTGATCGTCACGATCGATCGAATCAATCCGCGTCCGCACGATGTCTCGTTCACGCTGTTCGTGCAGCATCTCGGTCACGTTTTTCAGACGAGCATGAATGATCGTCGGTCCCGTTTCCTCCCCGCCTGCGAGCCCCTGGATGGCTCGCGACCATTCTTGTTGCCATCGCTCCCACTGTTGGCGACGTGACTCGGCCGTCGACTCCGCTTTCGGAATCTCGGCGAGCAGCTCGGCACGCTTGGAGATCCATGACTCACGCTGACGAAACGCCGCGGCCAGCTCATTGCGCATCGTGATTGCCGCGACGTGTAATTCGTCGAGCGAGGCTTCTTCGCTGGGTTCACCGGTCCACGTCGCGGATTCACCTCGGCCGGTGGCCAACGCGACGGGGTGCTGGCTGGTGGCCAATTTGATCGCACCGGCCAAACGCGAACACGCTCGATTGATTCGGTCCTGAGCTTCATCCCGTCGATGGCGAGCATCACGTAATGACTGGAATGACGCGTTCAACGCCTTGTGGTTTGCCAGCCAGTGCCGAAGCCCGCGGACGTCTTCTTGCGGCAATCCATAGTCGGCCAGAAAGCCCTGCCACGCTTGCCGGGACTGGGTTGCTGCCGTCTGAAGGCTGGCAAGTTTCTCCGCGACGGATGCCTGTTCCTGCTCGAGAGCGTGGACATCACGCACGACCGCATTGCGTTGGGCGACGAGTTCATGATGGGAGCGGATTTTATCCACGGTCTCGTCCGCTTGTCGGATCAAGGCGCTGAGTTGCCGTGTCGTTTCCTGACCCGCCGCCAGCTCTTTGCCGCCCAGTTGTTCAACGACGGTGTCACGTTGTCGACGGTGTTCGCTCAGGTCGGCTTCGGTCGGCAGCGGGCGTTCTTGCTGCAAATGCTCCAACCGTCCCCGAGCGGTTTGCAAGGCGGCTTCGATCTTGGCCAGCTCGCTTTTCGTTTCTTCGAGCGTTCGAGTCTCCTGCTGAAACTGTTGTTCGAACGCGTCGATTTTTTCGTCCGATGGCGTCGCGATCACCACCGCTTGTTCGACGCCCAACGAACCGATTCGCAGTCCGCTCAACGTTCGATCACACTCGAATTGCAAGTCGTCACAATCCGATTGGTGCTGTGCCAACGTTTTGGAAAGTGCATCCGGGGCGCCGACGTCGGTCAGCACCGCGTCGATGGCTTGGGGATCGGGTGATGCCGGATGGCGTTCGAGTTCGTCGTCGATCTCCGCGAGCTGCTTGCGCATCGTTTCGACGTTTTCGGCCGAGTCATCGACTTGCTGCCGAATCCGTTCGTACTGTGCGGCCAGCTCATTGATCCGCAACTGATCCCCTTCACCGACACGAAGACTCTCGATCAAGGCATCGACCTGCGCCACGTCCGCTTGATCGTCTACTTCGGCGCCGAGTTCCCGAAGCCGTTTGCGAAGGTGCCGTTGATGGTTGCTGGCGACGCGTCGCAATCCGGCTTGATCACGCGCGGCGACTTGGCGCGTCGCGATCGCTTGAAAGAGCTCGACGATCTCATCGGCGTGGGCGAGGACCGCGGCGTTCGGCTGCAACCGTGCGAGCGCGGCCGTCAATTCCTCGAGGGTTTTCCGGTGCTGAATGCAATTGGCTTCCGAGGCGGCTCGATGCGCGGAGGCTTCCCGTCGTTTTGCTGCAAACTCGTCATCCAACATCGGCACTGCGACGAGTGCTTCCAGCTTGCTTCGCGTCTCGTCGTAAATCGGAAGGATCGACGCAGCATCGAGGTAGCGCTGTTGCTGCCCAAGCTCCGTCGCGACGTCCTGAATTTCGTCCGTCAGTCGTTCACTCTTGGCTTTCGCGCCGGCGAGTGATTGGCGAAGCGAATCGTACTCGGCCGGAGGCAACTGCAACTCACGCAACTGCTTTCGGCTGTCATCCAGCTCGCGAATGGCGGCATTCAGCGTACTTTTCTTGCCGCGTTCAAGAAACAGCGCGCGGGCTTCGGCATCGAGTGCTTCGGAGACCGTCTGCAGCCGCGCGATCCCGGCTCCGGCAGCAAAGAGCAACTGTCCCAAGTCGCCGCGACTTTCTAGAACCGCTTGGCCCCCTTCGACGAGTTGCTCATACGACAAGCCGAATCGAGAACGGAACTCGTCGCGTCCCAAACCACCCATCATCGCTGAGAGCTGATTTTCGTCGGCCGGTGTTTCATCGTCGTCGTAGAACAAGCTGTTCTTGTCTGTTTTGCGACGCATGAGCGACAAAGACTGTCCATCCTGCGAAACCAACGTCGCACCGACGCGCAGCTTGCGGTACGGATGCACGTAGTCGTCCGACATCACACGCGGCATGCCGAACAGGAACGACTCGATCGCTCGCAAACAAGTCGATTTGCCGGATTCATTGGGCCCGTAGACGAGATGCAGCGGCGATGAGCCCGCAGAAAAATCGAGGACCCGATCCGTAAAGGCACCAAACGCCTTGAGATGCAGTTTTTCGAATCTCACGAAGCGTCCTCCTGCAAGCGGCCGAGCACTTCCGACGCAGCCGACTCGATCAACTCGCGAACCCATTCCGGATCATCGAAGGTGAGTGAAGCGTCGCCGATGGAGCCCTTGAGTTCACGAGGCAGTTTTTTTGCGATCCCGGTCAGTTCGTTTTCCAGCAAGCCGAGGTCGAACGACTCACTTTGCCACTGGTCGATGACGTGCCGAATGCTTGCCAGTGGTCCCGCGAGTTCTTCCGGTGTTAGGTCTGAACCAGACTTCGGTGGATCGGTGGCAACCCGCACGTCTTCCAACCACGCTTCACCGGCAGCGGCAGACATTGCGATCGCCTGCAAGTCCGCGCGGAGTGGTTCGCGACGTTGGTGAAGTTGATGGTGCAGCGACGTTGCCCCGAACAGTCGCACACGAACGACCAGCAGTCTGCCTTCGGCCGCCGCGGTCTGATCGGCCAACCACTGCGAATACGCGTCCAAAATCTCATCGACGTGCTGCAGGGCCGAAACGTCAAGATCCATCGTCAAGAATCGCAGCACGTCGACGGCTTGAAACTGGTATTCGCATTGATTGCGTGTATCAATGTCGACGATCAAGCAACCTTTTGCACCGGGCTCCCCAACATGCCTTCCTTGCAGATTGCCGCTAAAGACGATCGGCGGCCCGCCCGTGATCGCATGGTCGCGACGCGTGTGGATGTGGCCGAGTGCCCAGTAGTCGTAACCGAGATCGGTTAACTGCGCGGGCGTGCACGGCGCGTAATGCGCGTGCTCGCTGGCACCTTCCAACCCCGTATGCAAGAGCCCCAAATTGAACATGCCTTGAATGGGCATGGGGTACTTGGCGGCCAAATTGGAGGTTTCGGCGCGTGTGCGAAAGGATTGACCATGAACCGCAACTCCCATCGATTCAAACACTCGCGACTCTGGCTGTCGCGCTGAAAGAAAGATCTCGCTGCCGTCGGGGTTTTTGGGCAGCGGCAAGGATCGTGTCATCTGGTTGGCGGCATCGTGATTGCCGCGAATGACGACTAACGGAATCCCCGCGTCAATTAAACGAGCCGCTTGCCGGACAAACGCGAGACCGGTGTTTTGGTCCGGCCAGTCCCCGTCATACAAATCGCCTGCGATAACCACCAAGTCGACTTGCTGTTCGATCGCGAGCTGCATCATTTGTTCGAGCGCCAGCCGAGACGCGCGTCGAATACGTTCCGCCGGTGCGCCGTCGTAGCGATCGAGTTTTTGCAGCGGACTGTCCAAATGGATGTCGGCGGCATGCAAAATTCGGCGAGGGCGGGTTTCCTGAGTCCCGGTCATGATGCGTACCAGTTTTCGTCGCCGTCTTCGAACAACAATGATTCGGCGGCGGACAGATCGCTGTCGCAACCGAGTGCGGCATGGATCAACGCGGAAGCTCGCTTGTCGCTGGCTTTGCAAGGCTGGACGATCAGATGCAAGGCCTGCTTGGCCCGCGTCATGGCAACGTACAACAGGCACAACGATTCGGTCATCGATGATTCCGCGGCACGCCCAAACGCGCGACGCCAACCCGTATCCAGAAAATGCCATGACTTGCTGGAGAGAAATCTTGTGAGGGCATGGGGCGGATCACTCAGTCGCTCGGACTGCGCGACACACAGCGGTATCCTCCCGGTCAGCGTGCCATCGAGTTCCGGCAGGAACACGGCATCAAATTCCAACCCCTTGGATTGGTGCACGGTCATCACGCGGATCGGAGCCGCTTGGGGACGTTCGACACGTTTCTCGCGAACCATTTGCACAAAGTCAGACAACCGACTCGTCGCATTGGGCTCGTACATGATCGCCAACTGAATGAGCTGGCGTAATCGATGTCGATCACGCTCATCACACACGGGCTGCAGTTTCGCAGCCAGCCACTGAACGGTGGCCGCAATGCCATCGTCGCAGACGTTGCGGCGGACTTGATTGGACGTGACATCGGCATGCTCACCGAGCACCGACTCCGCAACATGGAATTTCCAACGACCGTCGGCCGGATGTTCCGCCATCATGAAGGCGGAAAGAACGAGATCAACGGCAGCCGAATCGACCAGTGGGTTCCCGCCTTCTTGGCTCACGTCCAAACCGGCTCGCTCCAGCAGGAAAATCAAGTTGGCAACGCCCTTGTTGGTACGAGTGAGGACACCGATCGAGCGTTCGGGGGCCTGACGGTGAAGTTCCGCGATGCGAATCGCCGCGAGTTGAAAACACACCAGCGCCTTGTCCGCCGTCGTCGCTCCCTTGTCGAGCTTCCCGCACGTTTCCATCCGAACGTGTCCCGCCAAGTCAGGCTTCATTGACCGGTGTTCGGGGAACGAAGCGGCAAAACGTTTCACCGCACGAGCCTCGTAGGTGTGGCGGTCGGTGTCTTGACCGCCCGCCGCGGCCACCAATCCGTCGTGTCGATCGAGCCGCGAGAAGACGTTATTGACCGTTTTCAAGATCAACGGACTGCTGCGATAACTTTCGTCTTGTTGCACCGATCGAATGTGCGGAATTTCGTCACCGACGGCATCAAATATTTCGGCAACACCGCCTCGCCAACCATAAATCGCTTGCTTGGTATCACCGACGCAAAAGAAAGACCGTCCGGGCGTGGCGTCTTCGGATGCCGGCGTTGCGGCGCTGGGTTCCGCGGCGTGCAGGGCAAAGGGACGCAGCACCTGCCACTGGGTTGGCGAAGTGTCTTGGAATTCGTCCAGTAACACGTGATGAATCTCGGCATCCATCCGGCGACTCAGCGAAGACGGATCGACCGTGGTAAAGAACTCGGCAAGTCTCACCGCGATGTCATCAAAGCCGAGCGTCCGCAAGGACTGTTTCATCGCACGCATCTGCCCGTCATAGAGCGAGAGAATTTCGCCCGTGGCTTCGTTCTGGACACGCAGCAACGAAAGCGTGTGCGAACGGACGGCGGCGTAGAGTGCACCCAGACAATCATCCATGCCATCGGGCAACTCACTCCGACCGTGCTTGACGACTTCGCCAAGCGGTTTCGCTCGCGCGTAGTTTTGCAGCAAGCTGTCATCGGTGAGTGCGGCCAAGTCACGGGCTTCCAGATGATCGGCCAACTTGTCAAACTTTTGCCGAACCGACTTCTGCCTCGGCTGGGCACTTCGAAGCGTGCCGGCGGCGGCCGTCAAGACTTGTGAATCCGGCGCCGTCGGTGCCTCCAAAACGTTCCAAACATCCGCCTTGCATCGACGCGAGATCGAATAGGCACCCGAGATGACTTGCAGTAACTCGCGTGAGATCGAACGCTTCGTCTCGCCTTTGCTGAGCATCGAAAGCAACGCCGCGAGCTCCGCCGGTTCAAGCATCGAGATCACCGCGCTGACGCCGCGAGCTCCCAGTCGCCCCTCTTCGATTTCGTCCGTCAATCGCCAACGCGGAGGCAACTGCAACTCAAACGGAAACGACTTGGCCAACTGCGTGAACAAACTATCGAGCGTACAAATCCGAATTCGATGCACGTTCGCAATCAGCTTCTTGAGCAGCTGTAAACAAGCGTTCCGCGAAAGCGTCGCAATGCCGACTTGCTCACGCAGTTGCTCGAGTGCCACATGCCCCTCGGCGTCGGAGGCTTCCGCGAGCGTCCCCAACATTCGGTCAAGAATTTCGCCGGCCGCTTTTCGCGTAAACGTCGTCGCCAAGACCGTTTCGGGTGCGGCACCTTGAAACAAAATCGTCAGCAACCGACCGGTCAGTCGATAAGTCTTTCCGGTTCCTGCGGAGGCGCGAACCAGCATGGGTGGCAAATGGCCGTCTGAGAACAGATCACTTGCACGTTGCGAAGGTTCTTCGTTTGACGCCCGATTCGTGAGAATTTCCGTCGCGGTCATACGGCAACTCCTTCGTCTTCGGTTTCTTCGAGCGCCAGGTCGGCGAGCATGCGACTGGCCACACCGGTCTGCAAGATCATTCCGTAGTCATCGTATTGGACTTGCCCGGTCGTCGGTTCAAAGTCGCAGCCGAAAATCCGCCGCACGCAATCTTCGATCAGTGCCTGAGCTTCGGCGAGCAACGGCTCTGAAAAGGCGGCAAGATTGATTCGAGTCTCTTCGGGTTTGTCGCTCACGTTGAAGTAACCCAGTTGAACGCCGGCCGGATCATCGACATGGATCTCCAGGTCCGGAATCATCAGACGATAGAGCGGAAGCTGCAAGTCGATCCACTCCTGTTTGCCCGTGATCGGATTTTTGCGAAGGTGTTTCTTCTCTGGTTTATGACCATGAGTTTTGTAGTCGAGGATCGCCCATTGACCCGAGTCGACGTGGCGATCGATCCGGTCGAAGCGTCCGGCCAGCGGCATCGTGCGTCCATCGACCGTGATGCCACGTGATGTCGATGGCTGCACCGAAGCTTCGACCGCATGGATTTGCCAACCCTCATCGATGCGTTTGACTTGTTCGGCCGCAACACTGCGCAGACGCTCTTCGGCTTGCCGGATTTGCAGGGTGACGCTGCGTTCACAGGTCTCGCCATAGTGCCGCTTGGCAAAGGCGTGCAAGTGATGCTGCAGGGCATCGAACACGCGTGATTCGTTCGATTCCCCTTTGGCATCCGACAACCCAAAGTCCTCGAGTGCACCATGCACCAAGTCTCCGAACTGGTTGGCGGCCAGCTCACGCGAACCATCATCAATCGGGCGTAGCTTTAGAACATGCCTTAGATAAAAACGAAACGGGCACTCCAAGTAAGACTTGAACGCCGTCACGCTCATCGCTTTGACGGGACACTCCTCGACATCCACTTTGGGAATCGGCAGCACCGTCGCGGCGACACCATCGTCAATCGTGCCAATGGACTCAACTGGATCGGTCACTGTTTCCGAGGCGGCTCGCGGGGCTTGCAAGAAACGAATGCGGCGGGCAAGGTCATCGGCTTCCGTCGCCGCCAACAGACGACTCGGCGGCGTGGGTGTTCCGTCGGCCGACTTCTTTCCGACGATGAATCGAATGTCGTCTCGTGTGGACAACATTAAACGCATGGCATAAAGGTCGCGTGCAAAACGTCGCTCGTTGTCGGCGACCCGAAGCCGACTACGCATTTCACCGGGCAGGAAAGGGTCACTGGTGACGGATGCCGGTACGAACGGATGGTTGAGCCCGATGACCAACATCGCGGGCGAATCATCGAGCGCAAGATCCAACCATCCGTGAACCCGAGTCGCCGCCGGCTCCGGCTCCAACGTAATGCGGAGCTCGCCGATGCGGTTGCAAAGGGTCTCGATCGCCGCGGCGGGCGTCAGCGGGACGTCCAAACGTTCGCTCAGCGAAGCAAACCGTTTGAGTAACTCCCGAGCCTTGGTGTAAGCCAACGTCGTCTTTGTTCGTGACTCCTGCGTTTTCAGAGGCGACTTGAAGACCACGTCCAGCCAGTTGAGCAGCGAGCGACTGCAGTGCGACAAACGCTTGAACGACGTGCCGTTCTCAGGATGCAGCAAGTCAGCAAGAAGACGTTTGACTTTGGCAACGAGTTGAATCGCGTCCGGATACCGATCGACCGCTTCGGCGGGCAGCGGCTCAAAAAGATCGACGGGAAAGTGATTGGCCATCACTTGATCAAGACACGTCAAGACTTCATCCGGCGAGTGACTGGAATCAGCCAGCACGTCCAGGACATCTGGATGACGCGCGAGTGCCACGAGCGATCGCCACGTCGGTCGCGAAACCAGCTCGACGGTTAACTGAAGCAGCTTGCCGACCGCCGTTTGATCGAGCGTCCAACCGACTTGCCGGTAAGCCGCAAAACCGCTCTGCCGGATCGCCATCTCACTGGGAACCAATTGGGACGGATCGGTCATCCCGACGGTGACTTGATTCGGCGGATGCTTTGCCGCCCACTGCGTGATCACTTCTTCCACGCAAGCGACTTGGTCGGCGATGTCGTCGGCGGCAATCAGGTGATGATCACCCATCGGCAGCTCGAGATCCAGAAACGACTCCGTGCGAAAACGACCGAGCCAATCAAACCGCTCGGACTCGCTCTCGGGCGCCGCGACGAAGGAGATGATTTGTTGATCGACTTCGGTCAGCACTTGCGCTACCGATTCATTCAAGTCACTCGTGCCGACAAGTGCGATGCGGCGCGGGCTATGAATCGCTTCTCGCGCCGCAGCACGCCGACGTTGATCATGCAAATCGCTTCGGCCGGCCTGCGCCAGTTCATCGAGGTACCGCGTGTGAAGTCCGGCGAGAAGATTCCAACGCTCTCGTTCGGAGCCGGATTCCGCGATCGCGACGACGTCCATAAAACTCTTGCCGTGCGCGGCCAAGTCGGTTGAGACTCGGCGGAGCGTGGAAGCGAGTTCCAACCAAGCCGACATGGCTGACTTTTCGGGTGGAGTCGGCACCAACGGGCAAAGTGACTCACGTGGCAGTGAACGCAAGACCGAAGCCCAAGCCAGCGTTTGTTCGAACTCGATCGCAAGTGGCTTGCGTGGTCGATAAAGCAGCTCGGGTAGCTCACCGGCCGTCACGACTTGCGGCGCGATGCAGTTCAATCCGGCGGCATCCGACTGTTCACCGAGCAGCGTCTCGAAACGCCGCACCGACTGGAGCGTTGGCAAGGCGACAATCCACTCGCCCAAGTCGAGCGAACTGCGCCCCGACGCTCGCAAAACCAACGAACGAACCACGGCGGGCAGCAACGGAGCGTCCCAGCCCGTGAAGATGCGTTTGCAAAAGAGTTCCGGAAACAACTTCATGTTCGCTAACCCGCCCCCCGCGGGATCCTTCCAAGTGACGGATGTACCGTTAGGCACCCTGAGCGAGCCCGAGCAACCCTCGAGAAGCATGGCGATCCGTCGTGACACATGAGGTCAATCGTACCTGTTTTCCCCGCAAAAGCGAACCGCTTGGTGCGTCCGCTGCAGACGTTTGATGCCTCACAAGTCTGCGAGCCCCCAGAATCGTTAATGTCACGCCAAAACGCATCCGATACGTAAACGGACGGACGTTGGTGCGCACCGGACCGCGTCCACCATCGATATGCCGAGGGGGGCATATCGGTTTGGCCAAACTCCCTTTTGGTCAAAACGAATCCACCGGGACATTGAATCCACCGGGACCAGGAACGCGGCATGCGTCAAATCCACGTGAAACGGCAGCGATCGATCTCAATCCACGCCCATCGACTGACTCGTCGAGCGGCGTTGATTCTGATGATCGCCGGAGGAACGGCTCTCGCCGATTCCCCTCAGGACAACGCGAGGATTCGCACCAACCCGTACGTTTCGCCGCAGGTGACCGGCCAAAACGCCCCGTCGCTTCGGCCGCTCGAACTCGGTTTTCGACCGCCCAACATCCCGGCCGGCCAGCAGAGTGGCCTCACGCGACTGCAGACACCTGCCGCACAAGCCTCGCGGGTGCAGACCAATCCACATTTTCGTCCGACCTTGGAACCGATCGTGGCGATGCCCGCCACGCCGCTGCGACGAGCACCCAACGCGTCACGAAATATCTTGCCGGTCACGGATCAACGCGAAGTCGTCGCGACGGTCCAGGAAACCCAGCCGATCTTTCTATCGCTTTCAGACGACTCCAGGCCACTGACCAACTCCAGGCCACGGACCAACTCCAGGCCACGGACCAACGCCAGGCCACTGACGGATGCCACACCATTAGCCGACGCCAAGCCGCCGGCGGGTGCCACACTCGCGCCCACCACGCTTGCGGAAACGACCCCGGTCGCACCGAAAAACGAACGGACAGCGGAGAAACTTTCGCCCGCAACGGTCGCCCAAGATTCGCTTGCAGAAGCTCCACCGGCACCTGCGACGGAGCCTTCCGAGCCAAGCAACCGTGCCAAGCAAGACAACGCGAATCAAGCGCCTGACAAACTTGCATCGGCGGACTCTCCCGTCCAGCTCGCCCCGCTGGTCGATTTCAGTCGGGTTCCGGCTGCTGGCTCGCCAAGCCCCGGTCGTCAGATTGCTGCCGCGAAGAACGCCAGCCTCAAACGTCCCGCGGCGCAGAAAGTTGATAACTCGGACGCTGAAACCGGGGACACGGAAGTCGCCGAGTTGGTGCCCGCCAAACGGGTGTTCCGGCTCACGGACGACTCGGTCGGCTCCGGAGACTCCGCGACCGTCGCACTGACCCCACCGCTGACGTTCGACCAGAAACCGTCGGAGAACGTCCCCGACGAAGCAATCGTGCAGGCCAAACCCGAACCCGCTTCGGCGCCAAGCGTTTCAGTGCCAAGCATGACTGCGGAACCAGAGATCACCGCGAAACAGCCCTTGACCGCCGAACCGAAGTCCTCCATTGCTGCAATGGAGCCCTCCTCGGCCGCACGTCAACAAGCCGTCGCGGTGTCCACTCCACCGACACCGTTACTCTTTATCGAAGACGCTTCGTCGAACACACCGACGGTCGATGCCGTTGAACTGGACCCAGTGACGATGTCGGCGCCAGAGCCATCGTCGATCGCGACACCGGTCAACATGGCACTGAGTGATCGGAGTGTTCGCCCGAGAGCTGCCGTGGCTCCCAAGCCGGACTTGGCGGAATTCGAGATCGCCGAGAACCCTGCCGCTGGGCTCAGGAAACTGGCGGACGCGCACACCATTGCGGGCGTCCCCCAACCTCCGATGATGTCCGAGATGGCCGATCGAAACGAACGTGCTCCGGTCATCGTTGCACCGGTCGCGCCGGGCGTTCCCGCGATGGAGAAAACCGACGGTGTTGTGAGCGCGGCTCCGTTTGTTGCCGGTCCCATCCAAACGCCACTTGATCCAGAACCCAACCGAACCACCTTTGAAGTGTTACCGCAACTGCCCGCAACCGGCAGCACTGCAGATCAGCTGGTCGATGCGGTCCCCGGCACGGTTTTGCCGGGCAAGGTGACGCCGCATGCCCCGCAGTCGATGCAAGCCCGATCACAGTCACCGGCGCCATCTGCGAATGCAACGCGTCCGGGTTTGGGGGCGGAGCCTTCGAATGCTCAGCTCGCGTCGTCGATCAAGTCTCGTCCCGAGCTCGACTACCGCGCTGCACGAACAAAGTCGCTTTCCGTTCAACCGCCATCCATTCAATCGCCGTCGCTTCCGACGCCACCAGCCGATCGGCAAGCCGCGTCGCAACCGTTTGATCAGGGATCAGCCTCGTCGCAAGACGTGGTCCTGCATATGGAGCGGGCTCAAGTCAAGTCAATGACCATCGGCGGCCGACTACGACGGGTCAGCATTGCAAACAAAGATGTGTGCCAAGCCTTCGCCGCGGGTGCCAACCAACTCAAACTGATCGGTACCGGCCTCGGCCGTACCCAGCTCACGATTTGGGCCGACGTCGCTCCGGGCGAGCCGACTCGAGTGCAAACGTTCACGGTCGAAGTCGCCGATGGCATCGACGCGAAGGGTGATCGCTTTGCCGCTCACACCAACCTGCTCAATGATTCGATTGACAAGGCCTTTCCACGAGCGAGCGTGGTCGTCTCTCGGCAGGGCGGGCAGCTAATCGTCACCGGTCGTTGCGATGACGAACGGACTGCAACGCAGATCCTTCGCATGGTTCGCAAGAGTTGCTTGGTACCCGTGAAAGATCAATTGCAAGTCCGATAACCACCCGTTTCCACTTACGATCAACCGCGGTCTCACGTTCCGCATCGATTTGTTTAGCGAGGTTCATGATGAACATCCGTCTGATCCCATCCGCCCTTCGGCGGTCCGCGTCTCACGCCGTTGCGATTGCCATGGCGGCCGCGATGACCTGTTCGATGAGCGGACAGGCCGCCGGACAAACGTACTCCGGACAAGTGTCACCCGGACAAATGTCGTCCGGGCAGGGCTTTCTGCCTCCGGGGGCCAGGATCGTTCCTGCTTCCGCGGTGGAAACGGAAGCCACGGTTGCGTCGGCGGGCTACACGAGCGGCAATCGCCTCGCTCCCGGCCAACTCTCACAGGCACTTCAGAACTCCGGCTCGATCGCTCAAGTCGGGCACTGCAGTTCGTGCAACGTACCAAGCTGCAACGGATCGTGCGGCTCCTACGGCAACTGCAACACGGGCGCATGCGGCCCCGGCGATGGAACCGCCGGCTACGGAAACGCGTGCGGCATCCCCTGTGATCCCTATCAATACGTAATCGTTGAAGGCCTCTTCTTGCAGCGACAGGGAGAGGGTGGATTCAGCCTCACTCGCAACCAGTCAATGGATGAGTTCCAATTCGAATGGGCGCCGAGAATCACATTCGGATCCCTTCCCAACTGCGTGAACGGATACGAATTCACGTGGGTGGGACCGTTTGAATTCGATCGCCGTCTGACGGTGACCGAACCGGCCGGCAACATTGATTCGTTGTTGTTTGACGGTGACAACCCGGTCAACGGTGGTGCAAACGACTTCGACGGTACCTTTCTCGATCCGTTCCAAAACGCCAACGTGCAGTCGCAGTTTTATAACAGCGAGTACTGGAGTGCAGAACTGAACAAGACCATCGTCGGATGGGATGTGATCCGGTTGCTGCTGGGCGGTAAGTTTATCCGCATCGAAGAAGAGTACGGTCTTTCGTCACAAACCAACACCGGAAGCGGTTCGCTCACCAGCTCCACCGAGAACAGCTACCTCGGGCTTCAAGCCGGTCTGGACCTGCTGTATCCGATCTCTCGATACGCCTACACCGACCTGCGGGCACGGGGCGGACTCTACATCAACTTTGTGGATTCCGATGTCCGATTGGTCAACGGCGGAACAACGATTCTTAATGCTCGACGAGACGACGACGAGATTGCCGGTGTCTTCGAATTCTACGGCGGATTCCGCTACGAATTGGGAGAGATGCTCTCGCTGACCGCCGGCGGCGAAGTCTGGTACATCACGAACGCCGCCACGGCCGTCGATCAGATCAGCCCCGCGGTGACCAACGCCCTTGGAACTCGCGTCGACATCGACGAAGACCTCTTCTACTACGGTGCCGTCGTCGGAGCCGAATTGAGGTTCTAGTCGCACGAGCAAATGCCCGTTTGCTCGGGCAGGCGATTCACCCAGTAGCCGCCGGTTTTCGAGGCACGCGACTAAGACGCGTGTGACGGAAACCCGCGGCTATTTTTCGTTAGCGAGGCCGCTTGCGAACTTTGTTCTTCAACCAGCCTTGCACGCTCTTCTGCGCGTCCTGCGAGTGAGCCACTTCGCCGGAAACGTTCGCGGTGGTCCCCGGTTCACTGGGCGTGACCGCTCGAGCTTCCCCACGTCCCAAATCTCTGAGGCATCGGGGGCACTTCGTCGGGGGCTGCGTGATACGTTGATCGCATCCGGGACAAAAGTATTGGACTTCCTGACGGACGGCCGCTTCGAAAAGCCCCCCGACGGCGCGGGCTTCGAACCAAGCCGAATCGTCTTTTCGCAGCTTGGTCTCTGGCTGAATCTCGCCCCGACGTACCATCGTCAGCAGTTCACTCGGGCGGAGCGGACCGACTTCCGTCTGCACGCTCCCTTCCATTCGTTGCATAAACCAAACCGCCACCTCAGCTGCCTCCGCCTTGAACCGAATCACGACCGCGACTTCTTCCGAAAGCCGCCGAAAACAATTTCTTCCCTTTGCGTAACGCGAAAAGCGTCCACACTTCCCGCCTGCAGCTTATCAGAAACGGGGGGTGACCAACAAAGCTTCCTGCCCCGTCAGCCGCCAAAGCCAACGCAAAATCGCGCTCGTTGGCTTGTCCAGCTGTCGCCTGTCGGGGAATAATGCTCGCTCTAGCGTGGTGCCGGTGGATTTCGACGACGGCACGACGAGGACGCAGTTGACTAGCCGTCCGCCACCGCCGGTTCTGACTCAAGCGAATCACATGCGTTGTCCCTACTGCCAAAGTGATCAGGACCGCGTGCTCGACACACGGACGACCGATGGCGGTTTCCTGATTCGCCGGCGGCGAACATGCCTGGCCTGCAATCGCAGATTCGGCACGGTGGAAAAGATTGAACAGCAAAATTTACGCGTCGTAAAACGTGACGAGACCCGGGAACCGTTCGACCGGGAGAAGATCCGTCGGGGGATCGAGCGTGCCTGTTCCAAACGCCCCGTCACCAGCGTTCGCATCGATGAACTGGTGCAGAACATCGAATCGCACGTCTACAACGAATACGAGCGCGAAATACCCGCCAAAGAACTCGGCGAAATTGTGATGTCACAGCTCGTGGGACTCGACGAAGTCGCCTACATCCGGTTTGCCAGCGTCTACCAAGAATTCCACTCGGCCGAGGACTTTCTGCGTGAAGTCTCCCAATTGGCCGCGCGGGCCGGCAAGCCAATCCTCAGCCGATCGTCTCCGTAATCTCAGAGACACGACACCCCGAATCACGACGTTGTGAGAAAAGCCTTGACGTCTTAGCGTCACCAACCCACGGCCAAGCCAAAGTGCCGTGATGAGAATGGTTCCCGGCACTGTACAAAAGTCGATTTTTCGCCATTTTTTTGGCCCGAGAAGTCGGCCATGCTGTCCGTTTATAGAAAATCCAGCTTTGTCAAGCCAGAATTTCCTTGACCGGTTTTTTTTTTGTTCTAGAGTTCCTGGTAGGAGTGGCCTGTTCTCCGCCATAGGGTGGAGGCGGCCACATTGCGCCGGCCTACAAGCGACCTTGCCCTGAGACCCTCCCGTCGCGAGCTCGTTCGCCCCGTAGGCATCCCGATCCGTGAACTCAGGCCGGTCAAAGAAAGGACTGAAGCAATGTTGGTTTTATCTCGAAAGAAAAACGAAAGTATCGTGATCAACAACGACATCAAGATCGTTGTGGTCGAAATCCGTGGCGACAAGGTGCGTCTGGGCGTGGAAGCTCCGCGTGAGGTGCCCGTTCATCGCCGCGAAGTCTACGATGCGATTCAGAAAAGCCTGGAGTCAGGCGACCCAGCGGTCGATGCCTAGGTTGGAAATGGTCTTGAGTCGGACGACTTGAGACCTTTCTCTGTGTCTTCTCTGACTCTGCATGCGTGATGCCGGGTCGTCTTCGCACTGAGCGATGTCTCGTTTCAGGTGCCAAAGTGACGCAGATTTGTGAGCCCGCACCGTGAACCCTTGACGTTCCTCGCGGGTCTACCTAAAACACGCACCCGGTGATGAAATTCACCGCCCGGCCCCTTCGTCTAGCGGTCTAGGACACCGCCCTTTCACGGCGGCGACACGGGTTCGAGTCCCGTAGGGGTCATCCTTTGACACAAGCCCGGTAGGTTGGATCGGAGACGATCACGATCTATCGGGCTTTCTTTTTTGGTTCTGCCAAAGCGTTTTCTGGAACATCGAACAAGTGCCGCGAAATGAATTGGGTGCATCACGCCGTTCGGCAAATTGAGTCAGACTTCAATCGCTCCGCCGACACCCACCTTATCAAGCTGCCGTTTTGCGGTACCGATACCGTCCAGGTCTTTCTCAAGGATGAGTCGAGTCATCCGTCGGGCAGTCTGAAACATCGCTTGGCGAGATCGCTGTTCCTTTACGCGCTGTGTAACGGATGGATTCAAGAGGGCACCCCGATCGTCGAGGCGTCCTCCGGCAGCACCGCCATTAGCGAAGCCTACTTTGCTCGGCTGCTGGGGTTGCCCTACCACACCGTCATCCCGGCTCAGACATCGAAACGAAAGATCAAAGAAATCGAATTCCTGGGTGGAAAATGCCACCTCGTCGAGAGCAGCCAGATTTACACCCGCGCCTCCGAGCTCACCCAGGAACTCGGCGGCTGCTACCTGGACCAATTCACCTACGCCGAGCGGGCAACAGACTGGCGTGGCAACAATAACATCGCCGAATCGCTTTTTCGTCAACTGGAAATGGAACCCAACCCGATTCCAACCTGGGTCGTGGTCGGCGCGGGCACCGGTGGCACCTCGGCGACGATTGGACGTTATATCCGGTACTTCAGTCTCGATACGAAGCTTTGCGTTGCCGACCCTGAGAACTCGGTTTATGCAGAGTACTTTCGTTGTCGAGATTCCAAACTCACCTGCCCGCGTCCTTCGCGAATCGAAGGGATTGGTCGCCCCCGCGTCGAACCCTCGTTCATTCCCAGCGTGATCGATCGAGTCATCGAAGTTCCTGACTCGGCGTCCATCGCCTGCATGCAGTTCCTGGAGCAGTTCATCGGACGACGCTGTGGCCCCTCGACAGGCACCAACCTCTGGGCCGTTTTCCAACTGGTCTCGGAAATGAAAGCCCGCGGCGAACGTGGCAACGTGGTCAGCCTGATTTGCGACGGTGGCGAACGCTACCTTGAAACGCACTACTGCGATTCGTGGCTCGCGTCACAGCAACTTGATCCTACGCCCTACCGACAGGCGATTGAGCAGTTTCAAGCCACCGGTGAACTCTCGGTCGATGCTTGAGTGAGTGCCTAGCTGAATGAGTAATCGATTAGCCGAATGATTATACGCTCCGACGGAGTGCCACAAGCGAATCCGGCAACCGTAGGTGGCTTGCCGTATACTCTTGACATGCCGACGGCGAGACTCTGACTAGCTGAAGGCCCCACCGGACCTCCCTCCATCCCACTGGCCGGTCGCTTGGTCGATCGGGCGGATCCCCCCACCGAGTGGAGACATTGTGAAAGTGTTCCAAGTTGATTCGCGCGTTCTCTTCGCCGTCATCATCTGCGTGCTTCCATGCCTTGCGGGAGTGAGCATGGCGGCCGCCGAGGAGTCTGCGTTTGAGAAAGAAATCGAGCCTCTGCTGCGCAAGCATTGCTACCGATGCCATGCCGGCCAAAACGAAGAAGCCGGGTTGCTGCTTGATCGCGCCGCCGGACTCCTGGGGACCGCCGACAGCGACGAGCCGATCATTGTGCCGGGCAATGCGGATGCTTCCTTGCTGATGCACCGTTTGGGCGACGAGGACTACGGAGACCTCATGCCCCTCGATGGGGAACCACTGCCAGCGACAGCACAATCGGCGATTCGTGCTTGGGTCGATTCCGGTGCGGAGTTTCCAAAGAACTGGAAAGCGAGCGAACACTGGGCGTATGCAAAACCGCAACAGGTAACTCCTCCGTCATTTTCGGAACGACGGAACGGACTCAATTCGGTCGACGCCTTCATTGCGGCAAGGTTGGCCGAAGAGGGGCTCACGCTTGCATCTCCGGCACCGAGCGACGTTCTTGCCAGACGAGTCTCACTTGCATTGACGGGCCTGCCCGCCACACGGGAGCAGGTACTGCGTTTGCGCAACGATTCCTCCGATGCCAACTACGAGGCACTGGTGGATGAGTTACTCGGAAGCCCCGCGTTTGGGCAACACTGGGCGCGGCACTGGTTGGACCTTGCTCGCTATGCCGATTCAAACGGCTTTCAAGCGGATCAACTCCGTGATGCTTGGGCCTATCGTGACTGGGTGGTCGACGCATTCACGAATGACCTCCCGTTCGACCAGTTCGTCACCGAACAACTTGCGGGCGATTTGCTTCCCAATGCAAACTTACAAACACGAATCGCGACTGGGTTTCATCGCACGCCAACGTGCAACATCGAAGCCGGCGTGCACCCGGAAGCCAACCGAGTGAACCAGGTCTTCGATCGCGTCAACACCACCGCAACGGTGTTCTTGGGCTCCACCCTCGAATGCGCCCAGTGTCACGATCACAAATACGATCCGTTTACACAGGAAGATTATTATCGGCTGTTTGCGTTCTTCAACAACACACCCATCGAAGTGGAGAAAGTCGCCGGCGTCCAATTTGACTTTGTCGGCCCCAAAATGGACTTGCCGATGGACGAAAAACAGGCCAAGCAAACATCCGCACTGCGCAACGAACTTGAACAACTCCGAAAGCGACAGGCTGCTGAACTGGCAAAGGATGATTTCGAATCCTGGCGCACACGAACACAACAATCACTTGCCGCCGGCCGAAGCGAATGGATCACGCCTACGCCCGAGTTTGGCTCCAGCGACAACGCTCCATTTCGCATCCTTGATGACGGTTCCGTCTTGATCGAGGGCGGGCTCCCGAAGACCGTCTCGTACACTTTCCGATACAACCAAACGTTGTTCGAATCCAAGTGGCCGATTCTGGCCGTGCGACTGGATGCGTTGCGAGACCCATCCCTTCCCGGTGGTGGTCCAGGACGTGGTGATCCCGAGCGAACCAACTTCGTCTTGCATGAGTGTGACGTCAATGTTGTTTCGACCCAGGAGACAAGGTCGGTCGACCTCTGCAATGCGTCCGCGTCCTTTTCGCAAGCCAATTACGATGTCGGCAAGGCGATCGATGATGATCAAAAGACAGGCTGGGCGATTGCACCCCAATTCACCGATTCGCACTGGGCCGAATTTCAGCTCACCGAGCCGATCCAGATCCAGCCGGGCGAATCGCTCACCGTCACCCTGCAACAAAACTATGGTCGCGGGCGGATCACCGGGCGTCCCAAGATTTCGTTCTTAGTCGGCCCCGAGGAATCTGCCGGCATCACGGACGAGATCGCCGAACTGTTGCTTCGCGAGGCTCCACTCAAGCCAGGTGAACTCAAGACCTTGCGTGACCTGCATCGCTCACGGAACACGGTGGTCACCAAACTGGATCAGTCGATCAAGAAGACTGAGAAGAAACTCGACGAAATCAAACCGCCCAGCACGCTTGTGATGGTCGAGATGGAACAGCCTCGCAAGACCTTCGTCATGGAACGAGGGGACTACCTTGCCCCCGGCCAACCCGTCTCGCCGGGCACGCCGAGTTCGCTGCATCCCTTCGATGATGCATGGCCAAAAAACCGACTCGGGCTTGCCAAATGGATTACCGATCGCAACAACCCGCTCCTCGCCCGCGTGACGGTCAATCGGTTTTGGATGCATGTGTTTGGAAAAGGAATCGTTGCGACACCCGAGGACTTTGGAACCCAAGCCGACATGCCATCGCACCCCGAGTTGCTGGATTGGCTGGCCAATGACTTCCAGAACCACCGGTCCGTCAAGCAACTCTTGAAGACCCTTGTCATGTCGGCAACGTTTCGCCAGACCTCACGCGTCAGTGACGAGTTGCTCGCGCTCGATCCTGACAATCGACTGCTCGGCCGTGGGGCACGGTTTCGAATGCCGGCCGAGATGATTCGCGACAATGCATTGCGAATTGCCGGGCTGCTCTCGGAGGCCTCCGGCGGTGAACCCGTGATGCCCTACCAACCGGATGGGATTTGGAAAGCGGTCGGCCGAGGGCAACCGAAATGGAAAGCTGCCGAAGATGAACGACGCTTCCGTCGAGGACTTTATGTGGTTTGGAAACGAGGTGCTCCGTACCCGAGCTTCGTCACCTTCGATGCCCCGGACCGTGCGTCCTGCACCGTCGGGCGTCCGACGACCAACACGCCACTTCAAGCACTTGTCTTGCTCAATGACCGCGTCTACGCCGAAGCTTCCCTGGCCTTGGCCTCGCGAATGATTCGCGAATGCGATTCTCAAAACCCACGTGACGTCGCAGCACTTGGCTACGAACTGGCCTGTGCACGATCGGCAAGCGATCCAACGCTCGACGTTCTCGTGCAAATCTACCTGGACGAAAAGCAACGGCTCGCCGATTCGCCCCAAGACATCGAAGCCCGACTGGAACTGCTTCCGAAAGTGTTCCGCGATACGGAATCCCCCGCGATCGAATTGGCGGCTTGGTTTGCGGTCGCCAGCACGCTTCTGAATCTTGACGTTACGATTACCCAAAACTGAGATCGCTCGATGCGTTACGCCATCCCAACCTCGCGACGTCAGATCCTGCAACGCACCGGCTTTGGAGTGGGTGCGATGGCACTTCAGTCCATGCTCGGTGATGAAAGCCGGTTGTTGGCGAGCGACGTGACCGCCGACTTTAACCGTTCCAATCCGTTGGCCGCGAAACCGCCACACTTCGCGCCCAAAGCAAAGCGGATCATCCATTTGCACATGGTCGGCTCGCCGTCACACCTTGACCTCTATGACCCCAAGCCACAACTCGTCAAACACCACGGTGAACTTTGCCCGGACTTTATGTACAAGGGCAAGAAGTTTGCCTTCCTGCGTTCGCAACCCACCCTCTTCGGGACGCCCGATGACTGGGGTTTCAAAAAGTGCGGCGAATCGGGCACCGAGATTTCAGGACTGCTTCCCAACCTTCAAGGAGTCGCCGATGAACTGTGCATGATCCGTTCGCTTCACACCGACGAATTCAACCATGGTCCGGCACAGCTGTTCCTTCTCTCAGGTTTCGGACGCTTCGGACGTCCCTCGTTGGGTTCATGGATCACCTACGGCTTGGGATCCGAGAATCGTGACCTTCCCGGATTCGTCGTCTTGATCACCGGCAACGTGCTTGGCGCCGGCAACTCGGCATGGGGCAGTGGTTTCTTGCCGACCGTTTATCAGGGGGTCGAGTTTCGATCCAAAGGTGATCCGGTACTCTACCTGTCCAACCCGCCCGGCGTCAGCGATTCCACTCGGCGTCAGATCATTGACAGCGTGAATGCGATCAATCGGGAGAGCTTGCTCGATGTCAACGATCCGGAGATCAGCACTCGGATCGATCAATATGAGATGGCCTACCGGATGCAGACCTCGGTGCCTGAGTTGATGGAAATCGATGACGAATCGCAAGCAACACACGAGCGGTACGGAACGACTCATCGCAAAGGAGGCGAGGGCAAAGGAAAGCCGAGTTTTGCCAACAATTGCTTGCTGGCGAGAAGGCTGGTTGAGCGTGGCGTGCGATTCGTTCAATTGTTCGACCAAGGCTGGGACCATCACTCGGGTCTCAAGAATTCGTTGCCACGCAAGTGCAAACAAGTCGATCGCCCGATCGCCGCACTCATTGAAGACTTGCGCCAGCGAGGGCTATTGGATGAAACACTGGTCGTCTGGTCGGCAGAGTTCGGCCGAACCCCCATGGCCCAGGGCCGCAATGGTTTGGGAAAGAAGTCCGCACCCGGCCGCGACCATCACCGCGATGCCTTTACCGTGTGGATGGCCGGCGGTGGATCGAAAGCAGGCACGGTTTACGGCCAAACCGATGAATGGGGATACAACATTGTCGAAAACCCCGTGCACGTCCACGACCTCAACGCCACCATTCTGGACCTGATGGGTCTGAACCACGAACGCCTCACCTACCGCCACCAAGGAAGACAATACCGCCTCACCGACGTCCACGGCGTTGTTCAGGAAGGGGTGAAGAATTAGGAATTAGGAATTAGGAATTAGGAATTTTGGTGGGTGGGATGAAGGATGACAATGTTGTTCGTGAGAAGAGCTACGCCTTTGCGATTCGTGCTGTGAAGGTTCATCGCTACTTGGTCGAGGAACGGGGCGAATCGGTCCTGGGTAAACAGCTTCTTCGAAGCGGAACTTCGATTGGGGCCAACGTCGAGGAGGCGATTGGCGGTCAGTCGCGCAAGGACTTCGCCGCAAAACTGAGCATTGCCTACAAGGAAACTCGAGAGTCGCACTATTGGATCCGTCTGCTAACCGACACGGACTACCTTCCGAAAGAGCACGCTGCTTCAATGCTGGAAGACGCCGAAGAACTCATGAAGATCCTTGGAAGCATCCTAAAGACACTCAAGAACTCCTAATTCCTAATTCCTAATTCCTAATTCCTAATTCCTAATTCCTAATTCCCCCTCCCACCCACGCGGCTTTTCCGAGCGTTTTGAGGTCGGTGTTCATTCGTTCGTAGGTGTCTTCGTCTTTGAAGAGCCAAAGCAGTTGGGTGCGGGCATTCTTAGGTTTCTCGGGAACCGGGGCGAAACCGTCGGTGTAGAGAATGCAACCGTCGTAGTGACGGTGATCGTCGATGAAATCGATCACGGGTTGAAAGTTCGTGCCGCCCCGACCGATCACGTCATAGGAGGCTCGGGCGCGACGCAGAGAAAGCGGTTGATCGTTTCGAATTTTCTCATCGAACCAGACCACATCGATACTCTCGACGCCATGCCGAAAGAACTGCCTGACGAGCGAAAATCCGACATCCAAATCACGTTTGCTCATCGAACCCGATACATCGACTGCGAACAACAACTTGGTTGTGAATTCATAACGGCTGCCCATCTGTTGCAGGCCGTATCGGCGGCTGGGTTTCATTCGGGTCAGCGAACGCGACACCGACAAAACGCTTTGGCGAAAATGCTGCAACACGCGCCGGTAGTCCAGCCTGGGTCGCAGTGTGGCCAGCAAGTGTTCACGGGCCTGCCCGACCAGCGATCCCCACCCACTCGTCTCCGCCGCTTCACGCACGGCGACATTGATTTCATCCTGCAGCAATTCGTCCTCCGCCCACTCCAGCGTGTTCTCATGACCAACCGAAGCTGCATCGGTGTAGGCTTCCAGCGTTGACGGTTGCGTCAGTTCTCTTTCGTTCGATTCATTCGCGGAGCCGTGCGCGCTCGATGCGTTCGACGAGTTGTCCAGCTGATCGGCCCCCATTTGATCCTCATCTTGGTCGCCCGCACCAGAGTCGCCAGACGAACGGGTTGGCTGCTGTGGGTCGGACACGGCATCGGATAACGAGTCCTGATCATCATCAGACGGATTTTCGGGTTCCGGCGGTTGAGTTTGAGCGCGAGCCACGAGTTCACGGTAGTAGAATTCGTGGTACTGATGGTTGTATTCTTCGCCGCCGAATCGATCCCGCGGGCGTTCGAAGGGCAGGGCGGTCCGCAAGTATTCCTGGACGGTGAGATTGCTGGCTTGATAGGAAAGTTCTGCGCGGTCCTGCCGGCGGGCGTAGGGATGGCCGAGGAGAATCCTCATCGACTCGAACGCCACGACATCGCGGAGTTCCTCTCGCCGCAACGAGGTGATGAACTCGGGGTTGAATTCGATCCGCCCTCGCCCGACACGTATCGTCGACACGTCTGCGGTTTCAACGACGTCGTGCATCGTCCAAGCGGCGAACAAGAGCGGCTCGGTCAGAAAGAACGTTTCCACCACTTGGGTGATTCGTTCGCGGGCGGGCACCCGGGTCGATTTCTTTTTTGGCATCACCTTGGCTTCGGGCGATTTACTCGACCCGAATTCCTTCCATGTACTGCGTCAGCTGCTCCGTCAGTTCCAGCGACTCGGCGATGAAGGCCATCACCGATTCGTACTTCGGCCTTTCCAGCATCGCGACAAGGTGGGCGACGGCTTCATCTAACTTTCGTTTGCGAAGCAATTGGATGTAGGCCAGCAAACCCTCACGGGCTTCATCGGTCGAACCCGACGGGCACTTCTCCGCCGCGATCCAAATCATGAGCTGCTCATTGAGCGACAAGAGCTCCGCAAGGGACAGTTTCCCGAGCAACGACGCCGAATGGTCGAACTGCAACAACGCCTGTTTGGGCGTCACCGCAAGCGGCATCGCAAGGCTCTTTCGGAAGGCGTTTGCTGCAGTGGAACCGACGATCCCGGCAACCATTTTGAAGTGCGTGTCGGTCAGTGACTCGATCGTGGCGAGGAGGTCAGAGACTCGCGACCACCCCCGGCGATCGGGAGTCTTGATGAGTCCTGACAACACCGATTGGCCGGGTGCGTCCGCGTTACCGTCGCCGTCGAGGAACTGGGGACTCTGCCGCACGAACGATTTGACTCGATCATCAATGTCGTGCTTCTCAGCCCAAATCATCCAGTCATGGACGGTCGGCGCGAACTCATAGAGGTTGAATCGCGAGACCAACGCCGGGTCTAAATCGGTCAATTGGTACTCATCCCCTTCATTGACGGCCGCGATGACCCGGCTACCGTCGGGCAGTCGGCGACCGGCGAGTGTTTTATTGAGCGCCAACTCCATGACGGACTGCAAAATTTCCGGACGTGCTCGATTCAGTTCATCCAAGAACAGGACGATCGGTTGATCGTCGGCGGGCCACCAAAACGGCGGCAGGAATTCACTCCGTCCCGTCGTCTCATTCTTGTTCAGCAACCCGATCAGGTCTCCGGGATCACTCATTTGCCCCAAGAAGAAAGGCACAACCGTCATCGATTTGGAGTGGTAATGCTCCGCGATGATCTGTGACTTACCGATACCGTGTCGGCCGACCAACATGATATTGTGATTCGGCGGCGTGGCCTCGAACAACTGAACCAACTCTTCTGCATCGACACGGACAGCCAATGGAATACCTTTGCTTGTGTAACGTACGAGTCCGTCCGCGGGGATAACTTTCCGACTTGCCTCGCGTCCCATCGAGGTCTCCAATCAACCGAACCGTCTCACGGTTCGGTAACGCAAATCCAATCCAAGTCCGCCGTCCGCTGATTGGACGTCGACGTCTTGAACCGGACGCCTTCGTATTGAAGCCGACGAAAGGACTCCACTGCCGAACTGAGCTGAGGCAGGACCTTCTCGAATCGATCAAACGGAATCGTCAATTCCATCGTATCCGAGTCGTTCCATCGAACGAAGAGCGTGAGTTTGGCGGTGTCCACTTTCACGGCAAAGTCGAAACGATGTTGTTGTGCCAGTTTTCGCACCTGGGCGACGATCGCTTTCGACTTGAACTCTCTTAGCCGAGCCTGCTTTCGTCGGACCGCTTCACTTCGCGAATACCGTGTTTGGACATGGTGGACGAAGGTTTTGATCTCATCGAGACTGCTGACGGGTGCAAGCAGCGTTGCGGCGCCGCGTCGCTTGACCGCTAGCTGGAGGTAGTCCGCATCGTCGTACTCAAGCCGCACTTCATCGCTACGCCACTGGTGACGATTGACATGTGGATCGGGAACGGTGAACCGGCACAAGGTTCGCGATCGCGAATCACGATCCCCCGGGTGGTAGGTCACGTGGACTCCATCGATGGAGCCCAAATCGGCCTGCCAACGCTGCACCAGTTCCGGCAGTTCCCGTCGCTCAATTCGGATCGGGGTCCTTCCCGAGAAGTCCTCCCGGAAGAGCTTTCGAACGGTCGGAAGCGTCAGAAACACAGGGATCGCCAAAGGAGTCTCAATTCACCCACGCTCGGGAACCGCTCCCGCGAGTGGCCAGTCGCCGTGCGGTTCAATCCTAAGACGGAACTTTGCCAAAGCAGCAGACTGTAGAAACGTGTCGACCAACACGCGGGAGGATCAGGGTTGGTCGTCCTCACCGGGGCTTTCATCGGTGATGCGATACTCGAGCAGTTCTCCGGCGATCCGAGCTCGCACGCGTTTGTTGGGTGGATCGAAGGTCAGGTAGGTGGTCAGCCCCGTGCTGGTGGGTGCCGCTGCGCGATCGAGCTCTTCGTGAATAATCTCGCCATCACTCACCCGTAACATAGCCACATCCATCTTTGGGATGGAACGCTCGATGGTGCGATCACTTCGCGACCGAACCATCAACAACACCGGACTGGAGTACGGTTGATGAATGGAAAGGCCCCATGGCGGGTCGAGTGCCTTTTTCCACCGAAGCTCACCGGTCTCAGTTGAGACAGAATAGAATCGGCTGACCGGTTGGTGCACGTCACCGTGCTTCGTGGTGTAGCTGCCGCGCCCACGGGAGATTTGATCGGCAGGCAAAACAAGGATCTGGCCGTCTAACAACATGACATGCATCGATGTCAGCTTGGGCATGTCGGTCAACGAATGTTGGCAGAGCTGTTTGCCTCGCAGCAGATCCCAAACGGTCAGTCGGCCGGTCGAGTCAAACAGCTCTGCCAACATTCGTTGACCGACATGCCCAAGCTGACAT
>JBCBOO010000309.1:0-7041 GCA_039821235.1 Planctomycetota bacterium | reverse complement strand
AGTCTTTGTCATCCCGGGTGACTCGCCGATCGGACTTCGACTGCCGCTGGACCAGTTACCGACCACCTCGGCGCCATCTCCGGCGGAACAACTGCCGTACGATCCCTTTGCGCCGCGGGAGGATTTGCCGGTTGTGAATACCATTCGACAGGACCCGACGCGCATTCAGCGAATCAATGAGCAGCAAGCTGAACAACGTGACGTTCCCCCAGAAGGAGAGGTCATTCCAACGGCACTCTGCGTCGAGTGTCGCTTCGGTCGGCTGTATGTGTTCATGCCTCCAACGAAGCAGCTCGAGGACTACCTCGACTTGGTCTCCGCGGTGGAAGAGACCTGCGCGGATCTTGATCTGCCAGTGATTTTGGAAGGCTATTTGCCGCCTCCCGATCACCGAATCGAGCTGTTCAAGATCACGCCCGATCCGGGAGTGATCGAAGTCAATGTGCAGCCGACCAAGACGTGGCGCGAGCTGGTTCAGTTAACCGAATCGCTATACGAAAAGGCGAAGGAGAGTCGACTGTCGGCGCAGAAGTTCGACATCGATGGATTGCACACCGGAACCGGCGGCGGTGCACATGTTGTCTTGGGAGGTCAGTCGCCCACGGACAGTCCGTTTATTCGGCGGCCCGACCTGTTGGCCAGCGTGATTCGGTTTTGGCATAACCACCCTGCCCTGTCGTATCTCTTTAGCGGCAAGTTTATCGGGCCGACCAGCCAAGCTCCGCGGATGGATGAGGCGCGTCGCGATAGCGTCGCCGAGATGGAGATCGCTCTTGAGGAGATGGAGAAGTTTTACCGCGAAGGGCAATTGATCATGCCGTGGACGGTCGATCGACTGTTCCGTGATCTGTTGGTGGACCTGACAGGAAACACCCATCGCGCGGAAATCTGCATCGACAAACTTTATTCACCGGACTCTTCCACCGGGCGTTTGGGCCTGATCGAGTTTCGCGGTTTCGAGATGCCTCCGAACGCGCAGATGAATCTTGCGCAGCAACTTCTTGTCCGAAGCGTCGTCGCGGCGTTTTGGAAACAACCCTACAAGCAACCACTGCGTCGCTGGGGCACGCAGCTCTACGACAAATTCATGTTGCCCCACTTCGTCTGGGACGACCTCGGTGATCTGCTGGACGTGCTGCGAGCGCACGGGGTGAAACTCTCTCGCGAATGGTTCTCACCCCACTACGAATTCCGATTCCCCAAGGTGGGCGAAGCGTTGCTGGGTGATGTCCTGATGGAAGTGCGTTCTGCCATCGAGCCCTGGTACTTGATGGGAGAAGAACCTTCCGGTGGAGGGACGGCGCGATTTGTTGACTCTTCCATGGAACGGTTACAACTCAGCATTGATAACTTCGATCCCGGACGGCACGCGGTGCTTTGCAACGGTCGACGCGTGCCGATGCATCCGACGGAAATCGCGGGCAGATTTTTATCCGGTGTCAAATTCCGGGCCTGGCAACCGCCACGTTGCCTGCACCCGACGATCGGCGTCAATGTGCCGTTGCAGTTCGACATCGTCGATCGCAATACGGAATACTCGCTCGGTGGTTGTCGTTACTTCGCTTCCGACCCCAGCGGTCGCTCGCACGAGATCTTCCCGATCAATGCCAACGAAGCGGAATCGCGCCGGGCCGCGCGGTTTCATAGTGGCACGATGACCGGCGGACGATTGCTGGTTCCCGACCTTCCTCCGGTGAGAGCGCCGAACGATTTCCCCGTGACATTTGACCTTCGGCACTCGTCGTGAGCTTCCAAGAAGAGCGAGTTAGAATTGATTCGAAGCGTTTATCGCTGTTCCGAGTCTGCAAGGGTGGAGTGAAGGAATGAGTTGCATGCGTCATGGTTTGATCGCCGTTGTACTCGCTGCTGTAGGTTGTCTGAACTCCATCACGATGGCGCAGGATGATCTGGCAGGAACTTGGCGGCTCACTCTTCGCGACGACGGGATTTCGATCAAGTGTGGATTGGAACTTGCTCAGTCCAATGATGCCTGGACAGCCACCCTGATCAATGGGCAGGAACGAATTCCGATCCAGGCGACGGTCGAATCAAAGTCGGTCGTGTTGTCGATTCCTCATTACGATTCCGAATTGAGCTTGGATGTCGTCCGAGATGACGCGGGAGTCCCCGTGATGAATGGTCATTGGAAAAAGCGACGGGGAATGGACGAATGGGTGCGAATGAACGCTCAAGCGACGTTCGGTGAGACGCCAACCGCCGATGAAATTTCTGCCAAACGATTTGTCGGTCGTTGGGAAGTTCAGTTCTCCGAATCAGAGGATCCGGCCGTTGGAATCTTTGCAGTGGCAGGCGATGGAAGTCTCACCGGGACGTTTTTGACGACAACGGGTGACTATCGATTCCTCGCCGGTCGCGCATCAGGAAACCGGATGACGCTGAGCTGCTTTGACGGCGCCCATGCGTTTGCTTTCGTCGGTGAACTGGATGACGAAGAGGTGCTCCGCGGTGAGTTTTGGTCATCAAATACCTGGCACGAGACCTTTACCGGAACGCGAAACGAAGATGCAAAGTTGCCGGACAGTTTTCGTCAAACGATTGTGAATCAAAAGGTGCGTCTAAGCGATTTTGAGTTTCCCGATGTCAACGGAGTTCCCGTCAACCTGGGTGGTGAGCCATTTGAAGGAAAGCCGAGGCTCGTTTACGTCTTCGGCAGCTGGTGTCCCAATTGCCATGATGCCGCGGCGTACCTTTCGTCGTTGGAAAAGAAGTACGGCAAACGTGGTCTGTCGATACTGGGGATCGCATTCGAACTGACCGGGCAATTCGAACGGGACGCGGCGCAAGTGAAGAAGTACCTTGAACGACATGGTTGTACTTATCCGGTCGTCATTGCGGGGACGTCTGACAAGCAGCTCGCGAGTCGAACGTTTCCATTGCTTGATCGCGTTCGCTCGTACCCGACGACGGTCTTCATCGATCGCGGCGGAAGAGTCACCGCAGTCCACACCGGATTTACGGGGCCGGCAACCGGGGACGCTTACACGGAACTCCAACGCAAGTTTGAAGCGGAAATCGAATCCATCCTTGCAGACGGATAGAAGATGCGAGCACCGGCTAACGCTTCGTCAACGTTTCGACCGGACGTACGTCCACGCTAACACTCAACGTGTGCTTTCCGCCGCCGAGAATCACGCCGCGCATGGGGCTGATGTCGTCATAGTCTCGTCCCACGCTGACCGGGATGTGATCGGTTTGCACAAGACACGCGTTGGTCGGATCGAGTCCAATCCAGCCGAGTTCGGATCCGCAGTAGACTTCCAGCCAGGCGTGGGACTCATCGGCACCGACCAACCTTTCCTTCCCGGGTGGGGGAATGGTGCGGAGATAGCCACTGACGTAGCGGGCGGCCAAGCCCAGCGAGCGAACGCAAGCGATTCCGACGTGGGCAAAGTCCTGGCAGACTCCCGCACGCAGTCCAAAGGCTTCTTCGGTTGTCGTGCTGACCGTGGTCGCATTCGAATCGTATCGAAAATCCGAGTGCATGCGTTTGATCAAGTCAACGGTGGCTGCCACGATGGAACCGCCAGGCTGAAAGCTCGTGATGGCGTATTGGAGGTAGCGGGCCTCGGGTGTGATTCTTGGCGAACGGTAACGGTGCTGATCGACGTTGGGTTCGACCACCGCTCCGGATGCACTTTCGAGCAGCGTTTCCCAGGGTGGCGAGGGCGTGTCTTCGGCCAAGCCGGTGTCTTGCACCGTTAGCTCGCTCTGTGATTCGACGATGAGCGAGTTGTGCATCGCTTCAATGGAAAACGTGAGCACACGATTCCCAAAGTAATCAAAGTACTCGTCTCGATACGAGGGCTCGGGCGTGATGGTGATTTCGGAACGCCGGCACTGTAAGTTTCCACCGGTGATCGGCTGCATTCGCAATTGGTTTTTGCAGAAAGCGACCGGCTGGCTGTACCGATACGCCGTGCGATGTGTGATGCGATAGTTCATCGTTCGGGTCTTCCGGAGCCTGTGATGACGACCGGCGGATCGGTGTGAATCAAGTACCGCTCGGAAATACGACTGGCTAGTCGAGGAAGCTTGAGTTCGATGATTTCCAGCAATTCTTCGAGACCGCCAAGTCTTCCGTCGGCGGACGGCTCGGCGAGACGGATCGGATCCGCAGACTTGACGGCGTAAAGCGCATCCAGCACGACACGCTCGATGGTGTTCAGACCCACCGGGGCATCGACCGATGGAAGTTGTTCGAGGAGTTCCTCGATGCGATCCAACTGAAAACGAATCGATCGGGGATTGGTTTCATCGGTCACCAAGAGGTCGACCACCGCGGCAAGCCGTACCAAATTCAAGTAACGAGATCGATAGATCATGGAACTATCGGTCGTCTCCAGCACCGCCAAGGACATTGCGTTGCCTTCTTTCGTGGCGGGGCACAACATTGTCTTCAGCAGGTCACCGGTTTGCTCGGCCCGCTCGATCCTGCGTCCCAGTTCCATGAACTGCCACGCGTGAGTTCGAACGATGCTCTCGCTCGCCACTCCCGAGAGCGATAGCAAGTCTGTCACCAAGGTGCCGAGTCGCTCGATCGCTTCGCTCAACCCGATGCGAGCGGTTTGAGTATGCGACGCACCGATTACGGGGCGAACGAGATCACGCTGTGCCCGCCGAATGATTCGAAACGCATCGACGGAGAGTCGGTCTCGAACGGCACGGGCGTTTTGCAATAGCAACCGCATCACCGAAATCAGACCACCGGGTTGGTCTTCATCCAGTACCGATGCCGGAAGTGTTTGCTCGAGTTGCGGCAGATTTTGAGCGAACGAATCAACGGCGAAAGAGGCTTCAATTTGACCCATGGATGCGAGTGCGTAGATCAATCGCTGCACTTCCGGATGATCCTCGCCGGTCCCTTCACCGGCAATGCGGACCAGCGTTGTTCGCATCGTTCTTGAAATCGATTCCGCACGTTCCGCGTAGCGACCAAGCCAGAAAAGGTGCTCGGCCACACGACTGGGTAACTCACCACCGCCGCGAACGAGTTGAACGGGTAGCTCGGAGTCTGGCAAAAGCGTCTTCTGGTGATCAACGGGCTGATCACTGGTCACCCAACAATCCAGTGTCATTTGACCGCTGACGGGAGAGTGCGATAGTTCCAATTCGTCACGTCCCACCCGCGCAAGAGCTCCGGGCAGCACCAACGCGTTGTTGTTGGTTGTCAGTTGAAACGCTCGCAGAGATAACTTTCTGGAGCAGACTTTGCCATCGACGTAAACCGGCGTGCGGCTGTATGGCAGGACCTCTTGCGCGACAAACTGCTCCGGCGCGGAACGGAGACTTCCGAGGAAGGACTCGCGATCCTCCTGAGACATCGTGGACGTCCGGGCCGGAACCGAACGGGTCACCGCCATCGCGTCACGGAAAATGAACTGATCCACATTGGCAAGCACTTGCCGCAAATGATCCGGGTCGCCACACCAAAAAGTTCGGCAGGACGGAAGCCGCATGGAGCCGCCGAAGAAGAACTGGTGTGCCGCATCCAAGTAGGGCATCAGGCCCGGTGTCTGTGTCAGCACACTTCCCACCGAATTGACCAGGGAGACGCTACCGCGTCGAACGCAGCCAAGCAGACCCGTGACACCGGCGTTGGAACCCGGTGCCAATTCAAGCGGATCGCAATGTCGATCCGAGATGTGGCGCCACAATACCTGAATCGACTTGAGTCCGCCGAGAGTCTTGAGATGCAGACGCCCGTCCCGCACGGCCAAGTCACTTCCCTGGACGAGGGTGAGCCCCAAGTAGCGGGCCAGGTAAGTGTCTTCGAACTCGCGATAGCTGCCGCGAGGGGGCGTCAGCAACGCGACACGAGGGTTGTCACGTTCGTCCGTCGCGAGTGAGCGCAGGTGTTGGTTGAGTGTTTCGAAGAAGGACGCCAAACGGAGCGTATTGTTTTGCCGGATCAACGACTGCATCGCGCGGCTGGAAACGATGCGGTTTTCCAGGAGGTAACCAAGACCGCTGGGCGCGCGTGTTCGGTCGCTGACCACTCGCCACGTTCCGTCCGCCGCACGCGCCAGATCGGCGGCGGTCAGGTGTAGCTTCGGGGAAGTTCCGCCGAGACCATGATAGGGGCGATGGAAGTGCGAGTTGGCCCATAAGAGTCTGCCCGGAATCACCCGCTCGCGGATCAGACGCTGGGGGCCAAGTAGGTCTTGGAGCACGCATTCCAGCAGGCGTGTTCTTTCAATCAGACCCAACGAAATCTCCGCCCACTCATTGGCAGAAATCACATACGGAACGGCCGATAGGTTCCACGGACGACTGGGGGCCTCGCTTTCACCAGTGACGCTGAACGTGACCCCGTTCTCGCGGATGAATTGTTCGATGGAATCGGCGCAGTCCTTGAGGCCGATTCCGCCAAATGATTCCAGCCCCTGCGTGACACGCGACCAGTGTGGACGAACCGAACCGTCGCCTGCCAGCCTCTCGTGGAACGCGGGTGGACCGGCTCCCTCCATGCCATCTGTCCAGAGCGGAGCGGGTTGTAGTGTCGTGTCCAATGTCGCTCTCGGCCCAGATGATTGAATCAAACGCGGCGGATTCAAGACCGAACCGCGATCCCAAAATCATACCCCGGCAACCACCCTTCTCCGAGTGCCATCGCATCGAATTCGAGGCGTTCTTCACGAGACAACATTGTGAGCCGGAAGGGCTGCAACGGATGTACGTTATTCGTCACCCTGAGTCAGAAGTCGGGCGGCGCTACCGATTCGTTCGACCAACGTCGCTTGAAGGTCGCTTAGCATCGGTTGCAGTGGTCCTGTTTTTGCGATTCCAGCCTGTTCAACGGCGTGATGAAGCACCCGAATCGGACTGTATTCGTTTCGCAAATCTTCCAGCGGCTCAAAGAACTGCCGGATGGACTCTGCAGCGTCAAAGTCACCGGACTGGATGGCACGCAGCATTGCCATGCTCTTCCGAGGCGCGACGCAGACGCAGCCGCTGGTAAATCCGGTGATACCGAAATCTCTTAAATGCACGATTGCCGGCTGCTCGCCAATTCCGCTGACC
>JBCBOO010000308.1:0-7061 GCA_039821235.1 Planctomycetota bacterium | reverse complement strand
AGCCGTATGCGGGAAAACCGCACGTACGGTTCGGAGGGAGGGGAGTCCGGCTCAACCGGACTTCCCTACCCCTATCTCTCTTTGCGAGCCCAGAATTAAATTGAGGCGCAGCACTATGGTGCTGGCAACAGTCGAACGGCCAACACGCCTTCGATTGCACGGATGCGATCGACAAGTGACTGTTCCACGTCGCCATCGAGATCGATGATCGTGTACGCGATTTCGTCGCGTGACCTGTTCAATAGCTCCGCGATATTCAAACCCGCGTCGGCGACAATGGTCGAGATTTGCCCGACCATGTTGGGCACGTTTGCATTGACGATCGTGATTCGCGAGCCGGCGGTGCGCGGCATCACGGCTTCGGGGAAGTTGACCGAATTGGTCACCGTCCCGTTCTCCAAGAACTCGCGGACCTGATCGGCGACCATCACCGCGCAATTCTCTTCCGCTTCGCCGGTCGATGCGCCGAGGTGGGGAAACGACAGGACCTTGGGATGTTGCAACAGTGCACCCGTCGGGAAGTCAATCACGTAAGACGAAAGCTTGCCGCTATCCAGAGCAGACAGCACCGCATCGTCGTCACAGATACCGCCGCGTGCCAAGTTCACGACGATCGCACCGTCGTTGAGCATTGCGATTCGTTCCTTGCTGACCAAGCCACGAGTCGCATCCAGCAAAGGAACGTGAACGCTGATTGCGTCACACTCGGAGAACAGATGGTCCAGGCTGAGCGCCTGTTTCGTGTTGCGTGACAACCGCCAAGCGTTCTCAACCGAAATCAGTGGGTCGTAGCCGACGACTTTCATACCCAACGCGCTGGCGGCATTGGCGACACGAATCCCGATCGCCCCGAGACCGATGACACCCAGTGTTTTGGAGTGGATTTCCCAACCCACGAAGTTCTTCTTTCCGGCTTCAACCGCGGTGGAAATCTCTGCGTCGCTTCCTTCGAGAGTGGAGGCGAATTGCATCGCCGGGTGGATGTTCCGAGCTGCCATCAACATGCCGGCCAAGACCAATTCCTTGACCGCGTTGGCGTTCGCACCGGGCGCGTTGAAGACGGGCACGCCCCGCTTTGTCATCTTGTCGATCGGGATGTTGTTGACCCCGGCACCGGCACGGCCGATTGCCTGAACCGAATCAGGAATTTCCATGTCGTGCATCTTGTAGGAACGCAACAAGATCGCATCGGGCTGACTCGTATCCGACGACACTTCGTAGGCATCACGCGGAAGCCGTTCGAGTCCTTTGACGGAGAGATTGTTGAGCGTCAGGATCTTAAACATGACTGAATCGTAACGAGGAGGTCGGGATTGGGAGGGGAGCGCCAAGTAGCGGTCAAGCGGTGCGAGACTCAGCCGTTCTTGGATGCAAACTGCGTCATGAACTCGGCGAGTGCTTTCGCACCTTCGAGTGGCATCGCGTTGTAGACGCTGGCACGGATACCACCGACGCTTCGGTGTCCCTTGAGTGCGACCAATTGGTGTTCCGCAGCTTCACTCAGGAACGCGGCTTGCAAGTCATCATTAGGAAGCGTGAAGGTGGCATTCATTAGCGACCGGGATTCCGGTTTCGCATGCCCCGTATAAAAACCTGCCGACTGGTCAATTGCATCGTAAAGCAGGCCGGACTTTCGTCGATTCAACGATTCCATGGCATCCAAACCGCCGATGTCCGATTGCAACCACTTCGCAACCTTCCCGAGCACCCAAATGGCAAAGGTCGGGGGCGTGTTCCATTCCGAATCCGCCGCCGCGTGATTGGAGTACTGAAGGTAGCCGGGCAAGTTGGAGGAACCTTTCTCCAGCAAGTCACGACGGATCACGACCACGGTCACACCCGCCGGCCCCGCATTTTTTTGAGCACACGCATACACGAGACCGTATCGGTCGATCGGCAGCGGCTTGTGCAGGAAGTCACTCGAGGCATCACAGACCAGCGGAACGTCTGCCGGACACGCCGGTTCACTCGGAAACTGAACGCCCTGAATCGTCTCGTTGCTGCAGTAGTACAGGTAGGCGGCGTCGTCGGGAACCGAAACGTCGGACGCAGTTGGAACGTGGTCGAAGTTGGAACCGCTGGCGTCGTAGACGATGTTCACGTCGCCTTCCTTCTTTGCCTCCGCGATCGCTTTCTTTCCCCAGGTTCCCGTTTGAATGTACGCGGCAGATTTTCCAGAATCTCGCAGCAGATTGGCCGGAATCATGGAGAACTGGAGTGCCGCCCCGCCTTGCAAGAACAGCACCGCGTAGTCGTCGCTGATGGACATCAGTTGTCGAAGTGAGTTTTCCGCTCCATGAAGGATGTCCACGAATCGCTTGTCACGGTGACTCATTTCCAACAGAGAACATGCGGCGCCAGGCAGGCAAAGCAGTTCGTCACGAACTTCTTCGAGGACGGAGACCGGTAGCACGGCGGGGCCGGCGGAAAAGTTGTAGGCGCGTTGCGCGATCGCGTTAGACGTCATCGAATCAAAATGCTCGGGGAAGCGGACTTTTCCCGGATTCTATGATGGCGTCCCCGCGTGCGGAAGGACCGCGGAAACCAGACACGCAGTCGATTGCTCAGGGCGGGTCGAACCCAAATTCCTTCATCCACTGTTCCACTTCATTCGGGTCCGTCACCTTCGGTTTCATGGCCCCCTGCCCTGCCCCGTGATCGCTTTCGAACTCTCCTGGCGAGCCCGTTCGCTGGGAAGATTGCGAGCCCGTTCGCTGGACGGATGCCGCCAAAACGACCCGGTCGTCTGTCAAGCGATCCATCCACGGCTCACTGTCCATGGATGATGCTCCGCGCCGTTTCGCGGCAACTTGAACGCGATGGTCGGACGAAACCACCATCAGCCGCTTGGGCGTGTGGTGGGCGCGGATCAGTTCCTCCAGCAAATCGTCGGCCGTGAAATGATCCACTGCGAACCGAACCTCGATCCCGAGGTACTGGTAGGTGGACGGTCGGTTGCGCGGGGGATCGGCGGCATCGAAGACGACACACGTTTTCCCGCGCAGCTCCTCGTCCAAGTGTTTCGCGAGCGTGGTGAGTAAACCTTCGCGGGCGCGACGCAGCCAGTCAGGTGGCGGATTTCGCGAGGGCGTCACCGGCTGCGCGATGTTGTAGCCGTCAATCAGTAGCAGCATCCCGCTTGCCCCGTGTAGTGAACTTGCCTGGCGGATCAATCGAGGGGCTTATTAAAGCGACGGTGCATGGCAGATTCGATCGCTTGGATCAATTGACTCGCAGATGTTTCCGGCGTGCGTGTTCGAACGTGATGGCGTGCCGCTTGGCGAGCCTCGAAGTGTTCCTCTCGACTTCGAGGTCGACGCGCGGCGTTGGCCGCCGGCTCGGTTTCGCCCCAATACCATCCATTCATGGCAACCGCGAGCGACTCGGACGTCGCCGGATCCTCGCACTCGGGATCATAAAGAACGCCGTTCTCCCCCGCCGAAATCAGCGTCGTTGCAGCTTGGGAATGGATGCTGCCGATCACCGGCAAGCCGGAATGCATCGCTTCATCGACGACCAATCCCCATTCATCCGTCAGCGTGGGGAACAGAAGCACGTCGCTCTCACGGTAAGCGCTGCGAATCTGGTCGGGGTCGCAGTGGCCGTGAAATTGAGGCGAGAGATTACTCGCCCAATCAAACTCACGGAGATCGTCTTCGAGCGGTCCGCTGCCCAGCAGATGCCACTCCAAACTCAGTTCGGGATTCCGTTTGGCCCAAGCTGACAGCTGCCTTGCGGCCGGTAGCACTCCCTTGCGCTCAGAAAGCTGCCCGACGGTCAATATCCGAATCGGTCGATCAATACCCATCACTTGATTGTCGAGCCCCGGTTGCAGCGGCCCGCGATACGGCTTGGTCGGATCCGCCGCGTAGTCCCAGGGAGACATTCGGTTTTCGTCGGCTCCCAACCCCAGAAGGTACTTGCGGCAACTCGGCCCATTGAAGGTGACCCAGTCGGCGTCCCGAAGCAGTTTTCGTCGGGTGGCTTTGCGGATCCATCCCCGCCCGGCTTCACTTCGTTCGGACGCACAAACGCTCGTCACCATCGCGCACCGCGACGCCCACTTGCGATACGCACCGGCCAGCAACGTTCGCGCGCCCAACTCCAAGGAGACAATCGCATCAGGCCTCAGACGTCTCAGCTGCGAAAACGTATCCCTCGGGATGTGAATGTAATTTACGTCGCGATAGCCACCGGGGTGATCGACGTTACGAGTGATCGTCCATGTCTTTTGGACATCAACGTCCAAGCCTTGCCAATCGGGTTTCCAATCACGATTGCCCTCCATCGCGACACTGCACAAAACCGTGAATGAACTCAGACGCCGGGCAAGCTCGCGACAGACCGGGACGTGATTCGGCGCCAAAAAGTTCACCAAGAAAACCACGCGAGCATCTAACACATCTCCCGTCGTCCGTTCCTTTCCCCTGGCCTCGACCGATGATTGAGTCATGACTCAGAGCTATCCGCAGCGGAGTTGTGAATCAAACCTTGGTTTCGCACGTCGGCGTAAACAATCGTGGATAGCCAAAGTAGGCAGACGACTTGGCTGATCAAGGCGGCGATCGCAACCGACACGGCGCCGAAAGTGGGATTGAGTAAGAACGTCGCCACGATCATCACGCACATCGAAACCACTCGGCAGCGGACCGCAACGAGAGGCCGGCCGCGTCCTTTGACGTAGCTATCAAGTCCCTGGAGGACTCCTTTGATGGCTGCCACGGGAGCCAACCACCAAGCGAACTGTACGGCCGGAAGGTAGTCTTCGCCGTAGAGCAAGCCGACCACGGTTCCGATCAGCAACATGAACACGACGGTACAGAGGGTTTGTACCAGCAACGACGACGCCATGATGCGATTGAGGGCCTTCATCGAAAGTCGATTCGAACCATCGGCTCCCGCATTGAAGAGGAACATGCCCAGCGTATTGGGGATGACCGTCAGCGGATAAACCGCCGGCACCATCGCCGCATAGAAACCTTGATCTTGTAAACCCGCGATCCACAGGATCAGTAGTAAGTCCAGTCGCTCGAAAAGATCCGTCGCAAGCATCGAGAGCGCGTAAGGCCGGCTTTCGTGCAGCAGCTTGCCAACTCGGGGCTCACTCGGACCCGTGAAGGGCTTAGGCACTCCGACCAAGCAGGCCGCCATGGAAATCAACGACGCCAAGACGAACAAACCACAGGCCCATTCCAGTGTGACTCCCAGTGAAAAATGTGCGATCAGCAACAGCACTGGAAATGCTGCGGCCGCCACCAAGCGTCGTGAGTTATAGGCACCGAACTCGCCTCGTCCTCGATCCACCGCCGTCATGATCAACATGACTTGCTGGCCGGCGATTGAGAGGGAGCACACAATCGCGGCCGGAATCAGAAAGCGTTTTTCGGCGGGTAATCCGACCAGGCTGAGCGTGACCGCAACCGCCGTCGTGATCGCACCGGTCGTGATCCCAAGCCAGAGTGCGGCGCGTCTTAAACGCACGGTCTCCATTTCGGCAACAGCGGCATGGCGACAGATCACTTCCAAACCACCAAGCAGCCCGATGTAAAGCAACATCTGGACGAAGAAGACGGCAGTGGCGTATTCGCCGCGACCGGTCGGACCGAGGATGCGGGCCAGCAGGATTCCTTGCCCGAGTTGTAACGCCACAATCCCGAACGCGACCCCGACCGAGCTCACAAATTGGGAGGCCAAACGCCGTTTTGCGCCCGGCTCGGTCGAATCCCTCGGTTCGGGAGATGACTCCTCCGGACGGAACGGATTCTTGACACCTGACAGCGCAGCTTCCTCCGACATCATTGGGTGATCGGTCGAAGCAGAATGGGCGGACATGGGTCGCGAGTATAATTGCGACTTTGCCTTTCAATCAGTCCAAATCGTCACGGACTTCGATCTGCGTCGGCGATGTAAATTGATAGACCTGGTAGACAAAAAAGGCGCCGATCAGCAGCACCAACGCTAACGCGCCTACCAATTTCAAGCCCGAGCCTTCCGGAATATTCAAACTCGGTAGCGAGAGGGACCGTTTGGACGCTTTCTTATATTGCTTGGGGTCAATCTTGCGTCTCGGAGGAGCCGCTTTCGGTTTGGAATCGACTTCGACCCGTTTGTCGACTTCCTTCTCATCGGCGGGGCTGTCCGCAACGCTTTCACTTGGCAGATCACCCACCATCGTGTCGCCGGTCGACTTTGCGGGAGTCTCCGAAAGTACATCGGCCTCCAACTCTGCCTCGATGTCGCCGCTATCGGAATTGGCGGCCGGCTCCCCATATTTCTCGGCGTATTCGGCGTCGTCTTCCTCCTCCAAAAACGCGGCGACGTCGACATTCTGCCACGACTCCGGCGGCTGCGAGGACGCGGAGGATTCTGGAGTCAACGCCTCGGAGGACACGGTCGCCACGGGGAGGTCAATGGAGACTGTGAAGCTGACCTTGCCGAATCGAATCTCATCGCCGTGATTGAGAACGCGCCACTGATGCGGCTCGATTTGTTCGCCGTTGACGAATGTCCCGCGTGTGCTGCGAAGGTCCAGGGCGCCAAATCCGTCCTCGTTCCGAAGCAGCAGGCAATGACGGCGGCTGACCGACTTACTCTTGGGGCGGATCTGGCATTCCTTATGTCTGCCAACCAAATAATACCCGGGAAGAATCGACGCCACGGTTCCGGCGGCGCTTCCCTGGCTCATGATCAGTTCGACGGACATGAAAAATCAAAATCGGATTGCGGAATGGTCTCGCCTGACGACCCCCCAGAGCTTAGCTACTGAAAAGCCTCGTTGCGATAGGTTTCGAGACTTGGCACCGACTGCCCTGCCCTTCCGCACCCGCTTAGGGCTGAAGATCAGCCGCGAAAGCAGTTTCCAGCGGCTCGCGTTCAGCCGTCAATCTGAACACAGTTCAATCGGAATGCCGACTCAGTCCTTCAGAATCACGAAGCCTTTTTCGCCTTCCATGGCCTTAATTTTCGTCGGCTGCTCATCTTCACGAACCACCGTGTAGAACGTGATCGCAACGACCACCAACAAAGCCAGGATCGAAAGCGCCAGTCCAACGCCCAGCAGC
>JBCBOO010000307.1:0-7199 GCA_039821235.1 Planctomycetota bacterium | reverse complement strand
CTTGCGGTGCGTTGGGCTTGCGTGACTTATTCTTCGCTTTCGCCGTCCGGTCAGAGCTTTGATTTTTTCGATAAGCCGCCGTTTGCCGCTGGCTGTTCTTCTTTTCCGCTGCACCTTTTTGGTCTGCAGCAGAGTTTTGGTCTGCAGCGATTGCCCCATCGCAGCGCACCAGCAAGGTAACGGCGAGCACTACGACGATCGCGACCGAAGTCCGAAAGAAACTACCCATCGTTGTCTTCTCCATTGACGATTGTGGGCTCGACGGCGGCCACCATCCACTGCAGCGATGCATCGGCGGCCAGCCACTCACTGGTCTCTTCTGCCAGTTCCTCCACACCATCGAGGTCCTCCAAGACCACCGCATCCGCTGTCAACTCAGACTCGCCCCATTCGGCTCCTTCGTACCAATCCATCGAAGGTTCCGCCCAAGTCCGCGCGAGACGCAACTCGAACGACTCCGCGGGTGAAGGTCGTAGTGTGATCGCGGCCATGATCGTGGCCGCCAACGCAGCCACGATCATGGCTGCCTTGCTCGCGGAGGAAACGCCACGTTGCGAAACAGACGCGGTGCTGCTTGTGGAATTCTGCGGATCGGATGAGAGAACGCTGGACCACTGCAATAAAAAATCCGCTTCTGATTGAAGCACCGCCGCGACAGCGGGGTCGCTCAGCTTGGATTCCAACTCACGGGCTTCCGCCGTGTCGAGCGTGCCTTGCAGGTAGGCTGCGCAGGATTCACGAAGCGTGCTCGATTGATCGTCGAACGCTCGGTCACCTCGGTGCGGATCAGGCAAAACATTCATTCAGTCGGTCTCTTGGTGGAGACTTGGGTTAGTGGGTGTCGCGTGGCGATTCATCCGCCAGTGTTTCTCTTAAACGTTGGGACGCACGTCGCATTCGGGAAAGAACCGTCCCGAGTGGTAACTGAAGTGCATCGGCGATTTGCTGAAAGGTCAGGTCCTCATGAATCCGCATCCGGATGATCGTTTGGCTTTCGTCGGGCAATCCTTTGATCGCCGCCAAAATGCGTTGGCTCGTCTCCGCCCGTTCACTCGCACGAGCCGGCGAGTCCAAGTCACTTCGCTTCGTTTCGAGATGCTGTTGAACACTGCGTTGTTGAATTCCGTCGGTCAGTTTGTCGCGAGTGGCCTTCTTGCGCCACCATAGGGCCGCTTCGTTGGCGGCGACTCGGAACAGCCACGCCCGTGCGGCGACACGCGGGATGGGTTTCGAATTCTTGAGCCACGCGACCGAAACGCATTGCAAACAGTCATCCACGTCCGCTGCCTGGGGCAGCTTGCCGGCCAAAAACGCACGCAACCCTGAACGGCACTCCGCAAAAACCGCTTCCAATTCGGCGATCGGCCGAGGTGGCGGGTCTCCGTCTCGTTGAGCGTTTCCGGGATTCAGTTCAGTCATTCTCGCGTCGCCAGCGAAGGTTCATTGCGCGAGACGTCGGTTTTATTTCCAATCATTTCGCGTAGTGAACATTTTTTTACGTGCGATCGGAGAACCGATGCGTGCAAGAGTGCCGGAAATGAGGCAAGAAACCACATTTTGCAGCACGATTCGGTTTTTTTTCCTCCTACCGCTAACGCAAAACCCGTTTGCGGAAGAAGATAGAAGAGGTAGGCAAGACCGCGAACTTGTGTCGCATCAATTTGATGGAAATGTGTTTGGATGGATAAGACAAAAGTCTGGATCGGGTTTGACCTGGGCGGCACAAAGATGCTGTCCGTGGCCTACGACAACGATTGGAAAGTCATGGGACGGCGTCGACGCAAGACCAAGGGCCGCGAGGGAAGCGATAGCGGTATCGCTCGAATCGGTTCGACGATTGAGCGTCTGCTGGAGGAAAATGATCTCGACACCGATCAGGTGGAAGGCATCGGAATCGGCTGTCCGGGTCCGATCGACCTCAAAAAGGGTCGTATCATGGAGACGCCCAACCTGGGCTGGGACGACGTCGAGGTCGGAGACTACCTCAAGGACAAATTTTCATGCGAGTGCGTGGTCCTGAACGATGTCGACGCGGGGCTCTACGGTGAGTATGTCTTTGGAGCGGCGCAAAGATCGCGCTGCAGCGTCGGGATTTTCCCCGGAACCGGCGTCGGCGGTGCCTGCGTTTACGAAGGCAATATCTTGCAGGGCGATGGCATCAGCTGCATGGAAATCGGCCACACCCGAATCAGTAGCGGCAGCCGGATTGGCGGTCACAAACTCTCCGGCACACTCGAAGCGGAGGCGAGTCGTCTGTCCATCGCCGCCGAAGCCGCCAAGGCAGCTTTTCGCGGTGACGCACCGGTACTGGCCAAGGAAGCCGGCACCGACTTGGCCAACATTCGCAGTGGCGCGCTTTCGGATTCCATCGAAGGTGGTGATCGCGCGATCAAGCGTCTCGTACTCGAAGCCGCGGAGTCGATCGGCATGGGCGTGGTCAACGTCATTCACATGCTGTGTCCCGACACGATCGTTCTCGGCGGAGGATTGGTGGAAGCAATGGAAGACTTGATCGTCGGCGCGGTCGAGAAGACGGCGAAAGAAAATGTGATGGAAGTCTACCGAGACCGCTTTAAAGTCGTCGCCGCAAAACTCGGAGACGACGCAGGCGTCAAAGGCGCCGCCGCCTGGGCACGCGGCCGTCTCGAGAAAAGCGAATCTCTCTAAGATCAATCGTCGAGAAATGAACGATCAATGGTCGGCGGCTTGGAACGCGGACCTCCGTTCCAAGTCGCGAATTGGATCGCACCACACACGGATGCCAATCCGCGCATTACGAGCTTCACCGAGAATCCATTCTTGAGAAGCAGGATCCCGGCGCCGAGCGTTGCAATCGAGAGATAACCGACCACGATCCATTTGGCAGGGCGCACGTCAAACCAGATGGCGATACATGCAAGTGGCAAAACCCCGACGAAGTCACCCCGGCTCAAACATCTTTCGCCAAGAATCAGGTGAGCCAAACCCGTCCGCCGCCTATCCCGTCATCCTGTCGAAGGCTTCTTGGTATTTTGCTGCCGTTTGTTCGATGATTTCTTTTGGTAGTTCCGGTGGGTCGCTTTCTTTGTCCCAGCCACATTGTGACAACCACTCTCGGACAAACTGTTTGTCAAACGAGGGCTGTGCGTGGCCCGGTTGGTAGCTCGCCGCGTCCCAGAAACGGGACGAGTCTGGTGTGAGCACTTCATCGACGACCACTAACTCGTCACCGACGTGTCCGAACTCGAATTTGGTGTCGGCAATTAACAGACCTCGTTCCGCCGCAAGTTGACTGGCTTGCCGGTACAAACGAAGGGTCTCTTCACGGAGCTTGAGCGCCAGGTCGATTCCCAAGTCCGCGATCATGCGGCCAATGCTGACGTTCTCGTCGTGGCCCTCTTCGGCCTTGGTTGCCGGCGTGAAAATCGGTTCCCCCAGCCGATCGCATTGCCGCAAACCTCCGGGCAGCTTGTTGCCACAAACCGAACCGGTTTGGAGGTATTCCGACCAACCGCTGCCTTCCAAGTAGCCTCGCGCGACACACTCAAAGGGGATCACGTTCGCTTTCTCCACGACCATGACCCGTCCTTCCAATGGAGCAACCTCGGGCAGGTTCAGCGAGCCGGGGATGTCGGTCGAAAGCAGGTGATGTCGCATCGCGAGCGTGCGAAACCAGAACACACTCATCTGAGTCAGCAATCGGCCTTTTCCTGGGATGCCACTGGGCAAGATGTGGTCGAAGGCGCTGATTCGATCCGTGCTGACGATCAGCAGAGCGTCTCCAAGATCATAAACATCGCGGACTTTGCCACTGCGACGTGGGAGCGGCAAATGGGTCGACAGTAGCGCCCCCGCAGCATCAAATCGGTACAGCGACTCGTCAGGCGGCACCGGGGATGAAAGACTTTCGTTCACTTGGCTCGTCGCTTGGTCGACCGAATCGGGAAGAAATCGAATCCCAAATTGTCAAACAACCCGGCACAATTCACAAGGGCGCCAGAGAAACGTGTGGTGGTCGCATCGAGACACGACACGAGCTAAACTGTTCCGCTTCTCGCAAAGTCATCCGTCTCCCCATCACTCAACCACCGGTACGTTCGGCCAGATCTTATGGGGCAATTCCATTTCGCTGTCCCGGCCGAATCACAGCAGCTACTGCACCAAACGCTCTGGGGCGAAGCGTACGTCTGTGGAATCGAGGGAGTGCCATGGGAATGTCGAAACTCGGTCGACGGTGGCGTGTTAACGATCGCCCGTCCGGTGGACACCTCCGGCAAACTCTTCCTCACCTGTCCGACCAAGGGCCTGGGTTTTCGAACGCTGTCGACGTGCTCCCTGATGCCGTCACCCGATCCACACCCGCTGTTCCTCGAACTCGCCCGGGGCAGTTGCTTTCGCGCCCGCGTGCAATCGAGCAACTGGGAGCGAGCCGGTCTCAGTTTGGGTGATCGGTTTGGTGAACTGTTGGCGCGAGGTACCAGCAAATTCTTGGAGGCGACCGTTGCAAGAAAGAACTTAGCTAAGTGCTCGCAACTGGCTCTTCAGTCCATCGCGATCCTCGAGCAAGCGATCGCGGATCTGGGCGAGTCGTTTGCCATGCAGTCGATCGCGTATCGTAAGCAGCGCGAGACTCAACTCGGAACGCTGCTAGCAGGAGGGTTGGTGCCTCCATCGCCGATCCGCTCGGCACTTCAATCACGCTTTGCCAAAGCCTTCAACAGCGCCGCGGTTCGTCTCAATTGGGGAATGATCGAATCGGAAGCCGGCAAGTATGAATTCGCCGAATCGGACCGTTCGATCCAGTGGTGTGCCGAACAAGGGCTGCGTGTCTTGGCAGGCCCGCTGTTGGATTTTCGCAAAGAGATGATGCCGGCGTGGCTCTATTTGATTGAAGACAACTTTGAATCGGTGCTGCAATCCGTTACCGAATTCACCAAGCAAGTCGTCCAACGTTACCGCGGTCAAATTCATTTATGGAATTGCGCCGCGGGCTTAAACACGCCGGGGCCACTTCGTTTGGATGATGAACGGGTGATGAAACTGGCCGTCGCCATTTTGCAAACGGTTCGGCGTGAAGACCCCAAGACCCCCGCGATTATTTCGTTCGACCAGCCCTTCGGTGAGTACTTGGCGAAGTACCGTGACGGCATCTCGGCACTCCATTTCGCAGATGCTCTGGCGCGGAGTGGACTGGGAATGGCGGGCGTCGGATTAGACGTCCGGCTGAACTATGCCGAAGATGCAACGCTGCCGCGATCGGCGCTCGACTTCGGCGGGATGATTGATCGCTGGGCAACCTTGGGGATGCCGATGTTGGTTCAGCTTACGGTTCCGGGTGACTGTGGTGAGGACCCGGAGTGTTCGGTCAAACGGACGACCTTGATCCAAGGTGACAACAAACAAGAACTGTCGGCGAATCAATTGCGAACCGCGGGGCCTCTCGTCCGCACACTGCTTGCCAAACACATGGTGCACGGCATTGTCTGGGATGGCTGGGCGGATGATGAGCCTCACGTCCAAAATCACTCCGGAGTGATTGATTCATCGGGCGTTCCCCGACCGATGCTCGACTACTTTGAACGGCTTCGTCATGAGCTCTTGACTTGACGGGACGTTTGCTTCCCCCTTCCTTCCTGCTTGTCCGATGTGTGTGCAAATGAAACGGTCGGTCCCATTCATGGCGTGCGTGTTCCTTTCCTGCGTGGGGTTCTTCTTCACCGGTCTGTCATCGGCGGCTGACTTGATCGAGCCGGTTGGCAAAGTCGAAAAGGTCGCAAGCGGCTTTCAGTTCACCGAGGGCCCCGCCTGGAGCGGCGAAACGCTGTACTTCACGGACATTCCCGCCACCACCATCAATCAGCTCCAGTCCGACGAGACGATTGTCGCGTTCACGACGGATTCAAAGCACTCCAACGGAATCGTTTTTGCCGGTGGACGCATGCTGGCCTGCCAAATGGATGGGCAAGTCGTCCAGTACGATCCGGCTTCCGGAAAAGCAACGGTGCTGGCTGATCGATTCGAAGGAAGACGATTCAACGCGCCAAACGACCTGACCGTCGACGCCGAAGGCGGAATCTATTTCACCGACCCACTTTTTCGCGCCCCGATGCCGTTGCCGCAAGGCGGTCAGTACTGCTACTACATCCCGAACGTTCCCAAGGGTGAAACCGCCGAAGTCATTCGCGTGACCGAAGACCTGGCGGCTCCCAATGGCATCGGCTTGTCTCCCGATGGCAAGTCTCTTTATGTTTGCCCGAGTCGGCAAAGTAAGATGCTGGTCTATGAAGTGCTCGGGGCGGGGAAACTCTCCGAACCCAAGACTTTCTGCACACTGAAACAACCTGCCGGTCAAACCGACACCGGTGCCGATGGAATCACATTGGATGTGAAAGGCAACGTGTACATCACCAGCGACTTGGGGGTGCAGATTTTCACGCCGGAGGGTCAGTTCGCCGGTGTGGTTGCGTTCCCAGAAAAACCCGCCAACGTTTGTTTTGGTGGTGGGGATTGGAAGACCATGTACGTCACGGCTCGCACCAGTCTGTACCGGGTTGCGATGCCAATCGCGGGACTCCACTGAGTGTTTGCCCAGCGATCGTTCAGTGCCGCCGACCCCAACTCCTCGCGAATCCGAATATGTTGACGACTCCATTTGATCCGCTGCACCTTTCCCGAAGTGTCTTTGCGGTTCCACCGATGGCACGCAATGCCGAAGGTGAGATCTGCGCCGTGGAAAATGAGCGACTCGTTCGATACCTGGAAGCCGGCGGAATCCGGTCGTTGCTCTATGGCGGCAACGCAGTCTTCTATCACATTCGATTGAGCGAGTATGCGGAGACGATTTCGATGTTGGCGGACATCACCAGCGACGAAACCACCGTCGTGCCATCCATTGGTCCGGCGTACGGCCTCGCGATAGATCAAGTGGATGTGCTTCGAAACTTTGGTTTCCCAACGGCGATGGTTTTGCCGGCTCGCGATGTGGTGGACCAGGCGGGGATCGCGACGGGAATCCGACGGCTGGCCGAACACTATGGCAAGCCACTGGTGTTGTACCTGAAGTTTGACCGCTGGCTGGATCCGACCATCGTCGAATCGCTGGAACGTGATGGCGTGATCTCATGGATCAAGTACGCGGTGGTGCTGGATGATCCATCCGATGATGCTTACCTACGTGAGCTGTGTGACGTCTTCCCGACCGAACGGATGGTCAGCGGAAT